>NZAK01000078.1 GCA_002687515.1 Rhodospirillaceae bacterium | reverse complement strand
GATCGAGAACGTCCACAGCCAACCCCCTATCCGCTTTACGCCCACCCTAGATGTAGTGGGTGTGGGTGTCAAGCGGATAGGCACGCCTCAATCAAAGAATATTAAACGTTATTCCTTTTGATCAGTCATTTTTTGTTTTCCCCAATAAACCGATGCCCGAACCGCTCTTAAGCTAATCGAACATGATGTTTTCGACGAAGGTTTCCATTTGCAGAGAGATTTCGTCGAACGTGTTCTGGTTCTCCTCGAACTCGGTAATAAAGTAGGGGATATTCTCGGCATCGAGCTCCTTGGAATAAGCAACCTGCTCATCAAGGCCCGGTTCACACATTTTGGCGGCGGCCAAAATGACCGCTTCGGCTTCGGCGTCTTTGACCCGCCTGAGCAACATTTTTTCTTTCGGCTTGTTGTTGTCATGCTGAACCGCGCTGTAGGATGATTGTTCGATGTAAGCCGTCGCCAGGTTGGCCATCGGATCGCCGTCGATGCGCACGTCTTCGAGTATCCAGCGCAAGCCGATGAAAAGATCGTCATCGACCACATAGCTTGACCGGGAAACAGCTTGCAGCAGATCAAACGGCGGCACTTCGCAAAATCCGCCTTCGAAAACGATACGCATTTTATCTTTTGGCCGCACCTGGCGCGCTTCGATCATCGGAATTACCGCTTCCAGCATATCGATAAATTCTTGGCGAGGTAAAAACCCGGCGACGCTGATCAGGGCAAGGGATTCGTCGGCGCTCAGTTTCCAAGGGGTGGCGCGTCTGATGGCGTAAATTTGACGCATTAGCCGCCGCGATCGATTGTAAACCCCAAGCGAATTGCGCAAGGCTTCATCGGTCAGCTTATTGCCGCCGGCCGCCTCGATATCATCGGCCAGTCTAAGATATTCGTTGCGCAGGAACTCGGCGGCGGATTTGGAATTTGGATTTTGCGGCAGATGAAGAATCTGGCATTTGTAGGGAAAATTTCGCCCCCAAATCCCGGCCAGATTGCGCGCTCCGTCGCATATCGGATGGGACACAAAAAGGTCGAGTTCAATGTTCTTTTCGATTGCCAGATCCAGGGATGTTTTAAGAATAGAGCACAAATATGAGCCAAAATGTTGGCTGCCCGACGACGTGTCATCGGTCTGCCCTCCCCGTATTTTTAGCGGAAGCATGCCCGCGGCATGGACTAACTCTTCCGGAAAATAGACTTGGAAATGACCAACGACCTTGCCCCCGTTCCGCCGCCAGGCTTTGACAGTCGGATAAGTTTCGTCCTCTACCAAATCGCGGCAACGAGCAATAATTTTGTCCAACGGTTGATCTTGCCATCCGTCGAACAGGGGAGCCGAAGCTGTCATTCAGCATATCCTCAAGATAGGGCGGAGGCGGATCAGTATCCCGCCGTTTGATTTTGTTGCCGGCGGGCGATTAGGCCTTCAAAAAACGCGTCGGTGCGATTCTTCATCTGCGCCTTGGAAACCACCCGGGGATCAACGATGTCGGATTCCAGCATGAGGCTCGGCAGCTCGAGAGAATCTGATTTGTGGAGACGCCTATCGGCCAGACCAGCCGAAACGGTCCGGCAGCTCTTCACGCCGTGATAGACGATGCCGTCTAGCCGGTATGGCGACATCTTGTCTTCAATGTCCGGAAAATCGAAAAGCAAACCGGTCTGAGTTTCACGAATGGTCAGCAACGAACCCTCGGCAAAGCTATCGATTGGATTGTCGAGATCGAATTCGAAACCCAACGCCGCTCCGCCGGAGGCGAATTTCAGATAGCTGGAAGTAACGAAAACGCCGCCCCAATCGTAGAACAAATCGTTAAATTCGCGGAAGATTGGATAGCAGGGAACACCGAGGAACCCGAGCCGAAAACGTTGCTCAATCGGGACATTTTCGCCATCCTTCCTGGTCATCGCGCCGATGCCGTGATTTGAGCGATATTCCATTTCCTCGTACAGGTCTTTGATATAGTTGGCGCCTTCTTCGGTAGCCCGAAAACAATTGGCCATGCCGAGGAATGTCGTTCCATCGGTCAAGGCGCCAAAAACCGCGGGGGTTCGCTCGTTTAGAGCAAGTAACATTTTCCAATAAAGGCTCATTTGGTTGGCGTAGTGGAGGTTTTGGCGGAACCTGTCGATATCGAATTTCTGGCCGCTTACCCGCTCACAGGTCTCGATCAGTTCCTTGACCTGACTTTTAACGTAGGCCAGTTCGAATTTGAAATTGTCATCGCCCGGCAAACTGCGCGACGACGCAGCGCGATCATTGGGAACGTCAATCGTCACCACCGACGCATCGAATAGGCGATCCCAGACTTCTGCCCATTTAAAATAGGTGTTGCAGGCGTTCGTGGCGACGGCCATAGATGGCTTGGGAATCAGCCCCATGGGATGCTTGCCGCCGCCTAACTGCGTGGCGATATCGATTTTCACATAGCCGCAAATATCGGGCGAGAATCCGTAATCCTCGGCTTCCTTGAGAGATTCTTCGGCCGAGCCGCGCACCGCCGTCTGTAGCGATGTTATTTCGGGGTATACGATCGGCAGATCGAAAGTTCGCAGAACTTCATTCATGTTCCCCATGGTAAAGACATAGGCTGCCTTTCGATTTTGCTCCGCCGCTTCGTTCAGGGACGAGAACCAGGTTCGCATAAGCCGCGCCGCCTCGCGGGATCCACGGCCGACAATTTCCTCGCCGGGAACGCCCCGGCCGGAAGCGGCGCGGTCGGTGGATCGGACGCTTGGCGAGGTCATGGCTTGACCATCACTTTGCATTGGGTGGTGCGTTCGCGCAGCGCCTCGAAGACCGGTGGCATGTCGCTCAAATCCACCGTGTCGGTAACCATCATGGCGGGCTCCACGGCGCCCTGGTCCAGGGGCTCGGCGGCGTGCTGAAACTCGGCCAGGCTGTAGAAGGCCGCCGGCTGGATGCGGGCCTCGCGCACCACCGCCGCCGCCGGAACGATGCTGTCGGGGTGGAAGCAAAGCCCGGCGAGGACCACCGTGCCGCGCATGCGGACGCTGAGGATCGATTGCTGCAACAGGCCCGACACGCCGACGCATTCGAAGACGATATCGGCGGGACCGCCCATCGCCTCGATGGCGGCGGCGGGCGGATCGTCGGACGGGGTGACGAACAGATCGGCGCCCATTTGCAAGGCCAACTCTTTCCGCTGGGTGGTGCGCGCGGTCACTGCGATCATGCCGGCGCCCATCCGTTTCAGCCAGAATACGGTGGCCAGGCCGATCGGTCCGGCGCCATAGACCAGCACCCGATCGCCGGCGCCCAAGCCCGATTGGGCGACGGTGTGCAGGCCGACGGCCATCGGTTCGACGAGGGCGCCGTCTTCCATCGAAAGGGTGGCGGGCAGCTTGACGCATTGACGTTCGTGGGTCAGCGAAAATTGCGCGTAGCCGCCGCCGTCGATCTGGCGCTCGGCGCACCAGGCCGGCTCGCCGCCCAGGCAGTTGGCGCATTGCCCGCAGCTGGAGAGCGGCATGACGGCAACATTGTCGCCGGTCTTGATGCGCTCGACGCCCTTGCCGATGGCGATCACCTGGCCGGCATATTCGTGGCCGAGAACCTTGCCGAACGGCGCCAGATGGGACGGCTCGTCGGTGACGTGCAGATCGCTGCCGCAGATACCGCAGCGGCCGACCTCGAGCACCACCTCGCCCGGACCCGGCGTGGGATCGGCAATATCCTCGATCGCCAGCGGCTGGCCACGTTCCTTGAATACGGCTGCTTTCATGTCGGATCGCTTTCGATGGTCATGGTCTGATTCAATTGAGGTTCCAGCCGCCGTCGATGCAGAATGGCGCGCCGGTGACGTAGCGCGATTCGTCGGAGGCCAGATAGAGGATCATATAGGCGACGTCTTCGGGTTCGCCGAGCTCGCCCATCGGTACGCGGTTCAACGATACGGCGCGCGAATCCTCGAACGATACGTTGCGCAGGCGCGCCAGTTCGGAATGGATGTCGTCGAGCATGCGGGTCTTGATTAGGCCCGGATGCACCGAATTGCAGCGCACACGGTCCTTGGCGCCCTGATGGGCCACCGACATGGTGAGGTGGCGGACGCCGGCCTTCGATGACCCGTAGGCCGCCGAATTGGGCGATGCCATCAGGGCGACGATGGACGAAATATTGACGATCGATCCGCCGCCGGCGCGCCTGACCGCCGGCATCGCCGTGCGGCAGCCGAGAAAGGTGCCATCGAGGTTGATGGCGTGCACCCGTTTCCAATCGTCGTAGCTGACCTGCTCCGGGGCGCCGTTTATCATATCGCCCTCGATGCCCGCCGCGTTGACCAATATGTGCAGGGCGCCGTGCTTGGCTTCGATGCCGGCCACGACATCCTTCCACAGCGCCTCGTCGGTAACGTCTTGAAGAATGAAATCGCCGCCGATGTCGGCGGCCAGGGCTTCGCCCGCATCCTGGCTTATGTCGGTGATCGTCACCTTGGCGCCCTCTTGCGATAGCAGCCGCGCCGTGGCGGCGCCGATGCCGCCGGCGCCGCCGGTGATGATGGCGACCTTATCCTGCACGCGTCCCATAGTTACTCTCCTTGGCTAACACTAATCAGTTTAATACATATCGATTAAATCCGCATCTCGGGCTCGATCGGCGCCGGTCGCGTCCGGCCGCACATGAAATCCGCCGCCTTTTCGGCGATCATGATGGTCGGCGCGTTGGTGTGCCCGCCGATCACCGTCGGCATCACCGAGGCATCGACGACGCGCAACCCCTCGACACCATTGACTTTCAAATCCTCGTCGACCACGGCCTCGGCATCGGCCCCCATGCGGCAGGTGCCGACCGGATGATAAATGGTGCTTGCCGTTTCGCGGATATAGGCGTCGATATCGGCATCGCTTTTGGCATCCGGCCCGGGGTAAAGTTCCTGGTCGACCATGCCGGCGACCGGCGCGCTGGCAAAAACCTCGCGCGCCGCCTTCAACCCCTCGCGGAAGGTCACCAGATCGCTTTCGACCGAAAGGTAATCATGAAAGATCTTGGGCTTGTCGGCTGGGTCATTGGAAACGAGACTGACCTGGCCGCGGCTGTCGGGATGCAAAAGGATAACCCGGCAGCCCATGAAGCCGTACTTCGGCTTATTGAAACCGGGGAACCAGATCTCGGCGTCGGGCGCTATCCGGGTCATCAGGAATTCGATATCGGGGCGCGTCAGTTCGGGCCGGGTGCGGACATAGGAAATAGCCCCCACCGGCAGGCTGGTGAGGTAGCCTTTTCGGAATATGGCCCAATTGAGGACCGCCAGGGTCAGCCGGTCGAGGCGCAATTCGCTGGTGTAGGCTTCGAGCCCGCGCGCCGCATAACCGACCAGCACCGAAAAATGATCCTGCAGATTGCGCCCGACATTGGCTGCGTCATGCACCGGCGTGATGCCCAGCGCCGCCAGATCGTCGGCCGGCCCGACCCCGGACAGCAGCAGCAATTGCGGCGAGTTGAAAGCGCCGCCGGACAAGACCACCTCGCGCTCGGCGCGCGCCGTTAGCACCTGGCCGCGCCGGCGGTATTCGATGCCGGCGGCGCGGTTGCCCTCGAATATAACCCGGCTCGCCTGGGCCTCCGCTTCGACGCTCAGGTTGGGGCGGTTCAGAGCGGGTTTCAGGAAGGCGCGCGCGGTCGAGGACCGGCGGCCGCCGCCGATGGTGTATTCGGCGGCGCCGAAACCCTCGTGCAGCGAACCGTTGAGGTCTTCGGTGACCGGATGCCCGGCCGCCCTGCCCGCCGCCAGGTACGCCTGGTGGATCTTCGAGTGATCGTCGCCGCGCGCCACCTGCAAGGGCCCGCCGGCGCCGTGAAATTCGCTGTCGCCGCCGTGATGCCCCTCGGATCGTTTGAAATAGGGCAGCACATCGGCATAACCCCAGCCGGTCAGGCCCAACTGGCGCCAATGGTCGTAATCGGTGGGATGGCCGCGCGAATAGATCATGCCGTTGATCGAGGACGATCCGCCGATTACCTTGCCGCGCGGAATATGGATGCTGCGGTCATCAAGCTTCGGTTCCGGTTCGCTGTCGTAGCCCCAATTGAAGCGGCGATCCTCGGCCAAGTCATAGAATTTGAGCGGCAGCCTCAGCCACGGATGCCGGTCCCACTTGCCGGCTTCGAGCAACAGCACCGATGCGCCGGCATCCTCGCTCAGGCGGCTGGCCAGCACGCAGCCGGCCGATCCGGCGCCGACGATGATGTAATCGAATGTTTTGTCTTGCGGCATTAATTATCCTTTTGCTGCCGCACTGGCCGATGGCGACCGGAGCGGCTTCCTATTTGCGGGCGGATGCGAAAAAACCTAGAATAAATATACATTACATGTCTAGTGGTCTGTATCATCTATAATGCACCCCTACGATCGCTTTTCCCGTTTCCCCGGTAGGAGGAAGGGCGCCGGCGATGCCGGACCCATCGGCAAGCCCTTTCGACACCCCGGGGGGACGGGAAAAGCGACCCAGAGGGCGGCGTTGCAAGGCTCCCGGACATCCCAAATGT
>NZAK01000002.1 GCA_002687515.1 Rhodospirillaceae bacterium | reverse complement strand
TCAAGCTGGTAGACTTCGGCACCTTCAGCGTCGCGGAGAGTGCCGCCAGGCAGGGTCGGAACCCAAGGACCGGTGAGCGCACTGGTCCTGGTGGCCGGCGCCACCCGCCTGCGGGCGGCCCAGATCCTGGAGTGGGAGTACATCGACTGCTTTGAAATCGAAGATGACGAACTCCATGCCCGGCTCTGGGAGATTGATGAAAACCTCATGCGAGCCGAACTGTCGCCGGCCGAGGAAGCCAGCCACCTGACCGAACGTAAGCGGGTCTGGCAGGAGATCAAGAAAGCCGAGAAGGAAGCGGCAGACCCAAGTGGCTCAACTTGCGCCACTTCATCTGGGGGCACAAATTCAGAGGGGCAAGGCCACACAGGATTTGCCACCGACACCGCTGAAGCAACCGGCAAATCCAAAGCGTCCATCAACCGCGCCGTCGCCCGCGGTGAGAACGTAGCCCCCGAGGTGTTGGCCAACATGACCGGCACCAAACTCGACACCGGCACCTACCTCGACACACTTGGCAAACTGTCCGAGGACCAGCAGCGCAAGAAGGTCGATAGGGATCTGGAAGACCTGAAAGAACAGAAGGTAGTGAACGACAGCGACACAACCAGGGCCCAACAGAAGGCCGACACCCAAACCGCCTTCGCCGACCTCGCCGAGATCCTGACCGAGGACCTCTCGCCCCAGCAGTACGACCGCGTCCTGGAGCTGCTTCCCATGGTCGGCGCCAAGAGCCTGGCCAAGAAACTATCCGACTGGATGCCGCCGTCGGGGACAAACAAATGATCCGCGACCGTACACCCTGCACCTTTACCCCTTTCATCACCCGGCGTAGCCGGGCGTTTTTTTTGGAGGTGACCCAAGGCGTGATGTGCCGGCCGGGGACGATCTCAATGGTCCATTGCGGGCCCTTTTTGACCGAACCGTCAGTGTGACAACAGCAACTCGGGTCTCAGGCAGAATCTGTGCCCGGCGAGGAGACGTGCCCGATATTCACGACAATATCGACAGCTCCTGGCTGCGCCGATGCCCTCCAGAATCGCCTCCGTGGGTCATTAAGGGTTGGCGACGGACCTGAATAGGCGGTTCGACAACGCGGGTATTCGTTGATGCCTGTTTCTCGGGCGACAGTCCGAATGGCATGCTGATCCGATCTGCCTCGGGGATTACCATCAAGGTGAAGCCCCCGGAAGGGGGTGGTGGCATGACGGTTGTGACGGCGGCGCAAGGGGATCAGTTTGCTAGCTGGGATGAAGATGCCAAGCATGGTCTGTTCACCAAGCACCTTCTGGAAGCCCTGAATGGCAACAGCGTCAACGACAGCGGGAGATGTTCGTGCCGCTGGCGCATCCTGCAGGCCATGCCCAGGCAGACTTTGGCGAGGCGGATGCGATCATCGCCGGCGTCAAGCGGCGGGCTCATTTTTTCACCATGGATCTTCCCCACAGCGACGCCTGCTTCGTTGTGGCCTAACCTACGCGTTGCTGCAATTACTGATTACAGCCTACGGAGTTGAAGGTTCAAATCCTACCCCACCAACCAATAAAAAATTCTGGCCTTTGCGGTAGGGTTTTTTGTCGGTCGGGGGTGGACTGTGGATGATAGGGCTCCTATTCATTTGACTTCACGGTGGGACGAAAAGTGAGTCGGCGCCGAAAAATCCAGAACATCCCAGGGTGATCATAATCGTTATAAAAAAAATCCTCGTCGCCAACCGGGGCGAAATTGCTATTCGGGTTCTCAGAGCCGCCAACGAATTGGGCCTGCGCACCGTCGCCGTCTATGCCGACGAAGACAAGCTTTCCCTTCACCGTTTCAAGGCCGACGAAAGTTACCGCGTCGGCGAAGGCCTGGGTCCGGTCAAGGCCTACCTTTCCATCGGTGAAATGGTCAAGGTCGCCCGCGAGGCCGGTTGCGATGCGGTTCATCCCGGGTACGGATTTTTATCCGAAAACCCTGAATTCGCTGACGCCTGCTTGGCTGCTGGGCTGACCTTTATCGGTCCGCCGCCGGACGTCATGCGGGCACTGGGCAACAAGGTTTCCGCCCGTGCTGTGGCTGAAAAGGCGGGAACGCCTGTCATGCCGGCCACCGGAGCTCTGCCCGAGGACATGGGCGAAGTTCAGAGGCTTGCCGCCGCCGTCGGCTATCCGGTTATGCTCAAGGCCTCCTGGGGCGGCGGTGGGCGCGGCATACGGATCATCAAATCGGAAGCGGAACTGGGAAAGGAAGTCCTCGCCGGCCGCCGCGAATCAGAGGCAGCTTTCGGCAATGACGAAGTGTACTTGGAGAAGCTGATCCGCCGGGCCCGGCATGTGGAGGTGCAGTTGCTGGGTGATACCCACGGCAACGTGGTCCACTTGTGGGAAAGGGATTGCACGGTTCAGCGTCGCAATCAGAAGGTGGTGGAAAGGGCGCCGGCGCCTTTCCTATCCGAAAACCAGCGGCAGGACTTGTGTGAGGCCGCCCTGCGGCTCGCCCGCAAGGCCGGCTACGTTAACGCCGGCACCGCCGAATTCCTCATGGATGTCGACACTGATGAATTTTATTTCATCGAGGTTAACCCGCGCATCCAGGTGGAGCACACGGTGACGGAGGAAGTCACCGGTATCGACATCGTCAAGGCACAGATCCGCATTGCGGCGGGGGGCCGCATCGGGAATGTCGAGGATTCGGGCGTCCCCGCCCAGGATCTCATTCAGCTCAACGGCCATGCCCTGCAATGCCGGGTGACTACCGAGGATCCGGCAGCTAACTTCATCCCCGATTACGGCCGTATTACCGCCTACCGGGGCGCAACAGGGTTCGGTATCCGGCTGGACGGCGGCACGGCCTATTCCGGGGCCGTGATCACCCGCTATTACGATTCGCTGCTGGAAAAGGTGACCGCTTGGGCGCCATCGCCGGATGAAGTCGTACGCCGTATGGACCGGGCCTTGCGCGAATTCCGAATTCGCGGGGTGGCGACCAATCTTGCCTTTCTGGAGAACCTGATCAATCACCCCACCTTCAAGACCGCGCAATACACCACCCGCTATATCGATGAAACGCCGGACCTGTTCCATTTCCCCAAACGGCGCGATCGGGCGACCCGGCTTTTGAATTTCATCGCCGATGTGACCGTTAACGGAAACCCCGAGGTTCAGGACCGGCCCCGACCCAGTTCGCACCCGGCGCCCGTGCCCCCGGCGCCGGGAAATGGCGCCGATCAGGAAGGCACGCGGAACCTGCTGGAAAAGCTAGGACCGGAAGGCTTTTCCAAGTGGATGCTGGATCAGGAAAAGGTGTTGGTGACTGATACCACCATGCGTGACGCCCATCAGTCGTTGCTGGCAACCCGCATGCGGTCCTACGACATGGTGCAGGCAGCGGAATCCTACGCCCGCCTGTTACCCGGACTGTTCAGTCTGGAATGCTGGGGCGGTGCCACGTTCGACGTCGCCATGCGTTTCCTCAACGAATGCCCGTGGGATCGGTTGAGTAAGCTGCGGAAACGCATTCCTAATACCCTGTTTCAGATGTTGCTTCGCGGCGCAAACGGGGTCGGGTACACCAGTTATCCTGACAACGTGGTACGTCGGTTTACGCTTCGGGCGGCGGAAAGCGGCATTGATGTGTTCCGGGTTTTCGACGCCTTAAACTGGGTCGAAAATATGAAGGTCAGCATGGAATCGGTATTGGAAACCGGCAAGCTCCTTGAAGGGGCCATTTGCTACACCGGTGACATGCTGGATCCGGCACGGCCTAAGTACGATCTCGACTACTACCTAGTAATGGCGCGGGACCTGAAGGCATCCGGCTGTCATATCATCGGGCTTAAGGACATGGCCGGAGTTCTCAAGCCCGCCGCCGCCAAAGTACTCGTTCCGGCCATCAAACAGGAAACCGGTCTACCCGTTCACCTCCATACCCATGACACCTCCGGCGCTTCCGTTGCCACCGTACTGGCGGCGGTGGATGTGGGGGTGGACGCCATCGATGCCGCCATGGATTCGTTCTCTGGGCTCACCAGCCAACCCAATCTCGGCGCTATCGTCGAAGCCTTGCGGTTCACCGATCGGGACACGGACCTCAATCCGGCCACGATCCGCGAATTTTCCGATTACTGGGAACTGGTACGCAAGCAGTACGCAGCTTTCGAAAGCGACCTGCGTAGTGGAGCTTCGGAAGTTTATCTTCACGAGATGCCGGGGGGGCAGTTCACCAACCTTAAGGAACAGGCTCGCTCTCTCGGTCTGGAGGGGCGGTGGCACGAAGTAGCCAGGGCCTATGCGGACGTCAACATGATGTTCGGTGATATCGTCAAGGTGACGCCGTCTTCCAAGGTGGTAGGCGACATGGCCTTATTCATGGTTTCGGCCGGCCTTACCCGCAAGGACGTGGAAAACCCGGACAAGGAAGTGAGCTTCCCAGAATCCGTGATTTCATTCTTCCGAGGCGAAATAGGTCAGCCTCCGGACGGTTTCCCCCAGGCGCTGCAAAAAAAGGTATTGAAAGGGGAGGCGCCGATCACCGCCAGGCCCGGGTCCGTCCTGCCGGCCGCCGACCTGAGCGCACTGAAAGAGAAAGCGGAGCACAAGGCCCACCGTCATATCAGCGAGGAGGAGTTCAATTCCTACCTCATGTATCCCGATGTGTTCACCGAATATGCCGCCTTCCATCGGGAGAACGGGCCGGTGGACGTGCTACCCACCCCGGTTTTCTTTTACGGCATGACGCCGGGCCAGGAAATCGCCGTCAACCTGGAGGCGGGCAAGACTCTGGTCATCCGTTGCCAAGCCCTGGGGGAGCCGGACGACGAAGGCAACGTCAAGGTCTTCTTCGAACTCAACGGCCAGCCGCGGACGGCCAAGGTGCCCGACCGCAAGATCACGAAACACGTCCCCAAGCATCCCAAAGCGGAAGCCGGCAATCCGGATCACGTGCCGGCGCCCATGCCGGGCATGGTTTCCACGATCGCGGTTAGCAAGGGTCAAACAGTCAAGATTGGCGACATACTGCTGACCATCGAAGCCATGAAGATGGAAACTTCCATTCACGCCGAACGGGACGGAATAATCGCCGGCATATTCACTCCCGCCGGTACCCAGGTGGACGCCAAGGACCTGCTGATCCAGTTGCGTGAAAGCCCCGGTGACGGCTAACCGAGGCGGAACCAGCCTTGGTACCGCCTGAAAAAAACTTGGCCAGTATCAAAAGCCTTGATGAGGTTCTAGAGCCTCGTGCGTTTAATCGAACGCATATCCGTCTGCCTTGAAGTAGTTCCAGTGTCCGTCGTCAAATGATTTGGGACATGTGATTCTGCTTTCAATGGGAGGATCTGGCTCATCTAGGTTTGATGTTATGCCGCTTGTCGTTGATGGTTCAAGCGGCGGTTTTGGATGGTCTGTTTCTTGATCTTTTCTCTCCTTTTGATGATGGCCGTGCGACGCCCAAAGTAGGCGTCAGCGGGTGCCCGGTCATGCTTTTTTTGAGCAACCGGTTCTCCAACATCTGCTCGGCCGGTGCCTCCTTCAGATCACGCGCCTCGGCACGAAGCGATTTCACCTCATTGGAGGTGGCCTGGCGTGCCGTATCGCCGGCCAGGCGCTTCTTGCCTGCTTCCAGGAATTCCTTCGACCAACTGTAATACAGGCTATCCGCGATGCCCTCGCGACGGCACAGCGTGGCAATACTCTCCTCGCCACGCAGACCTTCAAGCACGATACGTATTTTCTCTTCCGACGAATAATGCCGCCGCGTCTTGCGACGGATATCCCGAATTGTTTTCTCAGCCGAGTCTTTCTTGCTCATGGATTTCTGCCTCATCTTCGTTCCCTTCGGTCACTACGATGAGCCAGAAATCCTGCCTTATGAAAACCCCTCAATATGTCCCAGGGGTGCTGACGTCAGACAATATGGACATGATGCGACTCAAAAACACTCTTTTTTTGAACACCAGAATCGACCCTCTGGAAGCCGCAGAAAACGTGGAATTGGGTTGGTCAATTCTGGAAGGGTTTTTTGAACACCCTCGGAGGCGCGATCTCGGTGTGGGCGATGTTGGGCAGAATACGGATGGTCGAGCAGTCCCCGCCGTTGCTCAGCGCTTGTCGATGGTGATGACCATGCTGGCTTCCGATACCCTCGCTCCAGGGATGGCCCTGAAGATCGTCGATAGCCGTGCATCCGTTCCTTTTGGCAATTCCTGAGCCTCGAGGCTGCGCAGGCTTGGCGGCAAGTCGACCGTGACATTCCGGCTCGTCGCGAAGCACTTGACCACATCGACGCCCACCGGCTCCTTCACCCGAAGGATGTACGGAGCTATCTCGCCTGGGATGGTGTAGCGACGGGGGCCGGTCAGCTTTGCCTCAGGAGAGTGCTTGTTGGGAATGAGCTTGAAGAGACGC
>NZAK01000077.1 GCA_002687515.1 Rhodospirillaceae bacterium | reverse complement strand
GACCGCGCCGACCAGGGCGGGGTTATATTCGGGAGAGTGGCAGCATCCTACATGTTGTGGGTATGGGCGTTAAGCGGATAGGCACGGAACGTTCCTTGCTTAGGGCATCGATCCCCTTCAGCAGTTGCGATTTGTCTTCGGGGTGGACGGTGGCCAAGCGGAACTCCGCGTTGCCCATAATTTCTTCCGGTTTGTAACCGAAATGACTTTCGACGTTTGCACTGACAAATCGGAAGCGAGCGGGATCTGAACAATCGGCCGAGTACATAACCGTCGGGCCATGCTCTAAAAATTGATGCAAGTTTCCGTCTTTTTCCGACGTCGAAATACACTTTTTGCGTCGAGCAGCCATGACATCCTCGCTTCGATTCCAGGCGGCTCGGCGCCTGGCTGGTTAGTTGGTGGCGCAAAGAATATTTCCAGAAATGTTCTATCTCCAATCGGTACGATATCAAAAAACCGATGGAGTTGTTTATTATCATTTCGTCTAGGTAAATCTCGATCGATACTACTTTTGGCTAGGTTGGCGTAATTCAATGAATGTCCGCTCCGCATCAGAAGCGGACATTCAGCGAATATGGCCGGAATGTCCGCTTCTGGGGGTAAAGCCGACATAGCCGGCACCGAAAATAACCCTTTTCCGAATCCCCGATAACAAGGAAATTTGGCCGCAGAAACCCACCGGTTTCCAGTGCTGCGTTGGAAGGGGTTTCGTGGACCCCAAATTGACCAGCGCATCATGCTGGCTATTGAACACTTACCGGCGTCATGGTTCAAAGAAAACCGCCGCTCCGAACGATGCTCAGAACGGCGGGTGAAAGTTTAATATACTACTTGAGGGAATGTGCGGACGTTTAAGTGTTCGCACACAACCTTTCTGGATGTGGTGAAGCGTTTGATTTGTTCAAGAGGCCGTGTTTATTGTCGGCCACCCTCGCCCACGTCCGCGCTCGATATCGCCTCCTGGCCATATGCGATGCCTGCGCCGATGCCGTTGAGTTGGACGGCTGTTTCGAGACTAGAGCCAGCCCCGCCCCCTTGCATCGTTCCCGATACGTTCTATATAAACCTCCTGCTCTTGGACATCGTTAATAGGACAGCGAAACGGCGCGTTCCTTATTGCGCGCGCGGTATCTTCGCGCGTATCAAAAGCCTGAAAAAGCCCATAAAAGCCAACAAAAGCCTATAATGCCTATGCCCTTTTTTCCGGAAATGTGTCGCACCAAAGGCGCAGGGCGCGCGGGGATGGCCGGGTTGGCCGCGCGCCCGTCGAACTTGGCAAGGCGCACGTCGATCTTGGCACCACCGACGCAGCCCGCCTGGGGCCAGGGGGTTCGGGGTGCTCCCCGACAAAGAATCACGGGGCTGGCCAGGCCGGCGTCGATCCAGCTCGGAACTATGGGGAAGGCCCTGATTCCTCCGAATCGCGGGGCGCCGGCTGGACCCGGCCATATTTGTTTATGCGGGGACACCCCGCACCCCGGGCCCCAGCCGGGCTCGAGTCTAATTTTTCTGTTTCTGCCGCGTCGCTAAATAAGTCCCCGCCAGGATCAAGGCGCCGCCGACACCGTGATAGGCGGCCAGTTCCTCGCCGAGGAAAATGATCGCCAGGATGGCGCCGAACAGGAGCACCAGGTACGAAGTCAGCCCGGCCCGGTTGGCGCCCAAAAGCTCGACCGTCCGGTTATAGGTCAAGTAGGCGACGACGGTGCAGATCACCGCCAGGTATCCGATGCTCCAGAATGACACCGGCGCCATCGGGACGGCGCGCACTAAAAAAGCCTCCCACAGGTAAAAGGGCAGCAATATGGCCAGCCCGATAACCACCGCGAAGGCCATCATGCTGGCCTGGTGGATTTGCGGGCGTTTGTGCAGGAACACCGTATAGAGCGCCCAGCCGAAGGACGCCGCGGCGATCCATAAATCGCCCTGGTTGAGCGAAATACCGGCGAGCAGGTTCCATTCGCCGCGCAGGATGATGGCCGCCGTGCCAAGCAATCCGGTCACCAAACCGATGCCTTGCAGCGCCGATATCTTGCGCCGGTATATCAGGTAAGACAGCAGCACGATGACCACCGGCCGGCCGGTATGGATGAGCATGGCGTTCACCGCAAAGGTGGTGTTCAGCCCGATATAGACGAAGGTGTTGTAGACCGAGACGCTGATCACCGACAGGAACACCAGGATCGGCAAATTGGCCAGGGCCACCGGCAGATCGCGCCTGAGGTACGGCCAGGCGATGGCGATGAAAATCGGCAAGGCAATGGCCCAGCGCCAAAAAGCGAGCCCGATGGGCGGCACCAGTTCGGCGACGCCGCGCCCGACGACGGCGTTACCCGACCAGGTCAGGGCGGTGATGACCATCAGCGGATAGCCCTGGTTCATCAGCCAGCGCAAGGCTCAGGCTCCGGCCTGGATGGGCTCGAGGGGCGGGCGCCCGCGGATCATGTCGGAAGCCTTTTCGGCGATCATCAGGACGGCGGCGTTGATGTTGCCGCTGACCATGTCGGGCATCACCGAGGCATCGACGACGCGCAGGTTCTCGGCGCCGCGCACCCTGAGTTCGGGATCGACCGCCGCCATCTCGCCGGTTCCCATGCGGCAGGTGCCGAGCGGGTGATGCACGGTGATGCAGGTGCTCCGGATATAGGCGTCAAGATCGGCGTCGCTTTCGATCTCCGCGCCCGGCTGCAGTTCCTCGCCCCGGTAGGGTTCCAGTTCGGGCCGGGCGAAGATATCGCGCAGCCTCTTGAAGCCGGCGCGCAGGGTGGCGATGTCGTCGGGTTCGGTCAGGAACTTGGAATGCAGCTTCACCGGCGTTCGCGGATCGTCGGAGGCCAGCGCCAGGTGCCCCTGGCTCTTCGGATGCAAGAGGACGGCGCGCGCCCCGAAGGCGGCGGCGAAGGGCTTGCGGATCAAGGGGAACCAGGGATGGGCGCTCATCGGCCCGGCGCCGAGCAGGATCTGGATGTCGCTGGTGCGGGAATCGGGGGCCAGTTTCAAATAGCCCTGCGGGCCCGCCGGGTACTGGGTGGCCGGACCCTTGCCGAACAGATAGGCCATCGGAATATCGACGGCCAGCCTGTCGAGGCGCATCTGCTCGACGAAGGGGCTGGGGCCGAGGCGCGCATGGGTGATGCCGGCGGAGATATGATCCTGGAGGTTCTTGCCGACGCCGGGCAGATCAACGCGGACGTCGATGCCGTGCCGACGGAGCTCGTCGGCCTCGCCGATGCCGGCCAGCATCAGGAGCTGCGGCGAATTGATGACACCGCCGGCGAGGATCACCTCGCGCGCGGCGCGGACCTCTTGGCGGGCGCCGCCGATTTCATAAGACACGCCGGCGGCGCGCTGGCCGTCGAACTGAATGCCGGTGACGAAGGCGCCGGTGCGCAAAGTGAGGTTGGGGCGCTTCCGCGCCGGATGCAGATAGGCGGTGGCGGCGCTTTCCCGGCGGCCGCCGCGCGTCGATTGCTGGGCGACGCCGAAACCTTCTTGGCTGGCGCCGTTGTAATCGGGGTTGCGGGCATGGCCAGCGGCGACGGCGGCTTCGAAATAGGCTTCGATCAGGGGATCGAGAAAACGCGCCTCGTTGACGCTGACCGGACCGCCGGCGCCGCGGTACGCGTCCTCGCCCCCGGCCCAGCTTTCCATGCGCCGGAAATAGGGCAGCGCGTGGGCGTAGCACCAGTCCGGCAAGCCATTGCCTGCCCAGCGGTCGTAATCGCCGGCACCACCGCGCACGAAGGCCATGGCGTTGACCGAAGACGAGCCGCCGACGACACGGCCGCGGGCGCATTCGATGGCGCGGTTATTGGTCGCCTCCTCGGGCTCGAAATCGTAGCCCCAGTCGTGGCGGCGGTCGTGAAACATCTTGGCCCAGGTCAGCGGAATCTTGATCAACGGGTCGCGGTCCATGCCGCCGGCTTCCAATACCAGGACTTGGGTTTCGGCATCCTCCGAGAGCCGCGCCGCCAGGACGCAGCCGGCCGAACCGGCGCCGACGATTACATAGTCGAATTCCATCGGCTTGCTTCCCGTCCCCGAAATTAGTCTCGATTGATTGGGCGACGGTAGTGCCCGAGACCGGCTTCGGCAAGCCACCGGGCGCGGTTATCACTTGATGCCGGTCATGGCGCGCAGTATGTCGGGAATCCAACATCTGGCGCATGCAACGGAGGAGGCAGAGATGATCGACAAGCGAAACGAAACTGACAAACTGGTGGCGGCGAACCGGATATTGGCGCGCGAAGACGTGGTCGACGCCTTCGGCCATGTCAGCCTCCGCCACCCCGACAATCCGCACCGCTACGTCATGTCGCGCTCGCGCAGCCCCGAACTGGTGGAATTCGACGACCTGATGGAATTCGAGCTGGACGGCGAAGCGGTCGACCTACAGGGCCGCACGCCCTATGGCGAGCGCATGATCCACGGCGCCCTCTTCGAAGCGCGCCAGGAGATCACGGCGGTGATCCACAACCATTCCTACGATGTGCTGCCCTTCGGCATCACCGATACGCCGATGCGCCCGGTGATCCACGTCGCCTCGGTGATCGGCAAGAAATTACCGGTCTGGGATATCGCCGATAAGTTCGGCGACACCGATTTGCTGGTGCGCACCATGGAACAGGGGCGCGACCTGGCCGGCACCATGCAGGCCAACAGCTGCATGCTGATGCGCGGGCACGGCGCGGTGGTCGCCGGACGGACCCTGGAAGAAGCGGTGATCACCGCCATCTATTTGCAGGTCAACGCCAAGATCCTTGCCGCCGCGCTGCATCACGGCACGCCCAAGGCTTTAAGCGACGGCGAGATCGAACATTCGCAGGAGACCCAGTTCTCGCCGCTGGCCCTCGACCGGGCCTGGGAATATTTCTGCGTCCGCGCCGGGATGGAACCGGTTTAGCCATTGGCGCCACTGGATTAAGGCCACCGGGCCAGTTGCGCCGGCGGCGATTTCTTTCATTTTCATGGCCAAACACGATACCCGGCGGCCTTAATGGCCAAGCCCTGTATTATTTCCGGTATTGTCCCAAAGCGGTTTAATTCTGCTGATTTTCGCTTAAATCAGTGTGGTCTGTTGGTGCCGGCAACCGGTTGCGTGGAAATTTCTTTTCATATTTGATCGAAATGGTAGGATAAATTCTCCGTTCAAGCATAGATAGTGTCTGCTTGGACGGCATTGGCAGCATAGGCTTCAAGGAGCAGTTCATGAGTTCCGGTACAGTAAAATGGTTTAACCCGACCAAGGGATTTGGCTTCATCGAACCCGAGGAAGGCGACAAAGACGTATTCGTTCACATTTCGGCCGTCGAACGGGCGGGCATCGGCTCGCTTCAGGAAGGGCAGAAGATCAATTACGAACTCGTTGACGGCAGAGACGGCCGCCCGGCCGCGGATAACTTAAGCCTGCCAGATTAATCTTACGCCTTACCGGTTTGGCTAAAGCGGCGCTTGGCGGTGCCGCTTCGGCCGGAGGTGCGCCAGAGGTGCGCCTTTGATCTGATGCGCCGGCATACCTTGTCGGCAAAGCGGCGGATTTGACGCATCAGCCGTGGCGGCAGACTACTCGGTTTTTTCGAGGCGCATGGCTTCGCCGCCGCCGCCCGCCAATTGCCATTTGTAGCGTGAGGCGTAGCGTTGCACATCAACCTCACGCCAGGCGCTTTCCAGCGCCTCGCCCTCAAGATCGGTATTGTCCCTGAGGAATTCGGCGTCGAGGACGCCGCCCTCGACCTGGCGCTGGCTGCGCATCACCCAGCAGAGGGCTTCCCAGCCCGACCGGCCGGCGCGCCGGCTGGGCTCGTTTTCGACAAGCCCCCTGCCCTCGGGCGCGCCCGAAACCTCGACACCCCGCCAGAATGCGATGCGCCCGTCGATGACGCGGGCCTCGTCATAGGGCTGTTCATAAACCCAGCCGGCGCCTTCACATACTTCGCCATCGACGACCAGATCGTAATAGCTGGCGAACCCCTTCCAGTGGCAGAAGGTTCGGGGCGTCGATTGGCTTTTGCGCAACATGCCCTTAGCCACCGCATGCAGCGGGAAATAGGCGTTGCCCTCGACATGCGCGATATCGTCGGTCTCGACGATGGTGGCGCCGTTCCAAACCGCCTTGGCCATGATCGTTTCCTTTCTATCCGCCGCCGCTGGTGTCATAGGCCGTGGCCGGCCGGCCCTTCGGCACCATGAATTCGCGGCCGACGATCAGGACGCCCAGAACCAGACCCACCAAGTCGGTCCAGCCGGCGCCGGTGAACATGGTCGCCGGGATCAACAATAAGGAACCGGCAACGGCAAAGGTGACGCGCATATACATGGCCAAAAGCCTGCGGAAATATCCGACGATGGCGATCGATACCAGCCAGACGCCGGCGACGGCTGAGCCGATATCGTGGAGCAACTCCAAGGGCGCACCGTCCAGCAACAGGCTCGGCGAGAAGACAAACAATACCGGGACGACAAAGGCCGACCAGCCGAAACGGGTGGCGGCCCATCCGGTGCTCATCGGGTGACTGTCCGCGAGTTTGGCCGCCGCAAACGCGGCGATTGCAATGGGCGGGGTAATGAATGAGAGCATGCCGAAATAAAGAACATACATATGCGCCGCCATGGGCGTGACGCCAACCTCGATCATCGACGGCGCGACCAGGGCGGCGACCAGCACATAGACGCCGATGGTCGGCATGCCCATGCCGAGAATGATGCAGACGACCGCGGCCAGGATGAGGAGCAGTCCGAAATTGCCCTCGCCCAGTTGCGACAGGACCAGGGTCAGCGCAAATCCGAGGCCCGACTTGGCGAGGATGCCGATGATCATGCCGACGGCGGCGCCGATCATCACCAGATCGATGACCAGGACCCCGGTCTCGGCGACCGACCAGAAGATGTCCTTGAGCGACATGCGCCGTCCCTTGTAGCCGAAGGTCAGCCCGAGGACGATGAGCGCGAGGCAGCCATCCAAGGCCGCTTCTTCCGGTTCGAAATTGAGCCAGAACAGGCCGACGATCAGGATGGCGAAGGGAATAATGAAAATCCAACCCCGGCGCAAAACAGTCCAGAATTTGGGAATCAGTTCCTCGTCGACCCTGGATATGCCTTCGCGCGCCGCCTCTAAATCGGCTTGGACGAACAAGCCGACATAATAGAGAAAGCTGGGCACCAGGGCGGCGATCGCCACGACCCGGTATTCGACCTCCAGATCTTCGGCCATCAGGAACGCCACGGCGCCCATCACCGGCGGCATCAATTGCCCGCCGGTGGAGGCAACCGCCTCGATGGCGCCGGCCGAGGTGTTGGAATAGCCTCCCCGCTTCATCAGCGGAATTGTAATCGCGCCCGTCGACATCACATTGGCGACCGTCGAGCCGGAGATCGAGCCGAACAGCGACGATGCGGTGATCGCCACCTTGGCGGCGCCGCCCCGGTAGCGGCCCATCAGGGATATGGCGATATCGTTGAGAAATTCGCCGGCCCCCGATCGCTGCATCAGCGACGCCATCAAAAGGAATGCAACCACGATGGTGGTGACGATCTTGGTCGGCAGACCCATTAGCGCGTTGGTATCGAATGTCAGGTAGGTGACCAGATCACCGAATTCGATCATCTGGCCCTGAAGCCGGCCGGGAATATGCTCACCGGCGACGCCGAATAGAATAAAAAACACCAGCACCGAGAGGAGCACCATGCCCACCGTCCGGCGCAGGCCCTCGGCGCATAAAAACAGAATTATTATGGCGCAAAATACCGCATCGAACGGCTGATAGACGACCTCGTCGGCGAGCCGGGCGTAGTTGGCTGACAGATAGACGCAGGCGGCGAGCCCACCGAACCCGGCCAGCCAATCGTACCACGGCACGGCGTCGGCGCGTTTGCCGTAGTTGTAGGGAATATGGATGAAGGTCAGCAGCAGGCCGACGCCGATCATCGGAAACAGGAACTGTTCGTCATAAAGCTGAAGGGCGAAAATCGAGCGGTAGAGATCGAGCGATCTGAAGACCGAAGCGACGACCAGGAGCACCCCGAGCCCGATGATAAAAGTGCGCAACCGGGGCTTTGCCGGCGAAATCCGGGCGGCTTCGTCGTTATATAGTGAATCTGCCAGTTTCATGAGGATGCGCGAAATTTAAGTCGCGGCGGGAGGCCCGCCCGGACCTCGCCGCCGCAACCGCAATTTCAGATCAAACGACCTGGCGTTATTTGGCGACCTTGATGCCGACTTCCTTGTAGAATTTAAGCGCGCCGGGATGGATGGCCACGCCCTCCATCTTTACCGCCATGGCCGATTGCTTGAAACCCCGGAAACCGCCCCAGATCTTGATCAGGCCTTTCTTGCCGCCGTGTATTGCCTTAACCGACTTGTAGACGACGTCCGCCGGGGTTTTGGTGGACGTCATCAGGATCATGTCGAACGCCATGGTCCAGGTTTCACCTTCGACGCCGATGACCTTCGGGCTCAGCTTGGTGAGGTACGATCCGGGATAGGCCGCCTGCATGGCGGCGACGCCCTTGGGTGTATTGTTCATCTTGAGGATGCGGATACCGTTCACCTTGGCCGCCGCGTTGCGCAACCGTGCGCCGCCGAGAGACGACGGCGTGCCATCCACATTGCCCTTGAGGAACTGCGCGGTGCCGGCGGTTGTGTTCGGAACATTGACGCAATTCAGATCGCCCGCCTTCATGCCGGCATTGCCGAGATAGGCATTGAGGATGGCCAACACCGTCTTCTGGGCGGTAAATCCACAGGCGAATTTCTTGCCCTTCATGTCGGTCAGTTTGCGATAGGGCGAATCCTTGCGCACCAGCGTACCCACGGGCAACGCCGCCATGCGGCTGGCAATCACCCATTTGCTGGAGATCTTATGGCCGACGAAGGCACCCTTGCCGGCGAAAGCATCGACGATGTCGCCGGAGGACGAAACGCCGAATGTTAGCGTGCCGCGCTCGACCAACGGCGCATGCTGCGAGTTGGAGGTGTGCGGAACGGCGCGGGTGTTGAGGCCGGCGCCGTCGGCGATGACCTTGGCGATGGCCGACCCGATTTTGTTGGTCAGCGAAGCCTGCGGGCCGGTGCCGACGCCGATGGCCTGCGCGTGCGCGGTGCCGGCCAGCATCACGGCGACACCGATAGATAGAACTGTGGTTCTGATTAACATTGTTCCCTCCCGAGAATTACGAAGTTAATTATTTTGATTTACCAAGGAAAAGCTAACCGCTCTCTGACCGCTCCGCAATAGGCATTGGCATCACGGAAGCGTTAGAAATGCGCCCACCCGGCACATCGGAATGGGAAAGTTATCGGGACGAAGCCGGTGGGATGAGGCCGGTCGGATGAGGCCGGTGGGACGGCGGCCGGTTCCACCGGCCCACCCGCACAAATTCTTACGTCCAGGTGGTAAACGCCACGGCATTGCCGGTGCCGGCCCGGTTACGTCTGGACGCCTGTTTCCCTCTTGTAGAGGCCCGGGAGAAGGCCGGCGAGATAGGACATTTCCTCCGAGCAATGCTTGAACAGGGAAATCCCGAAGGAGTCCGGCGGGGGATCCTCATTGGCCGCTGCGGGCGGGGCGCCAAGTTCTTCATCGCTTATCCAGAAACGGCTGCGCATCTCCACGCCGTAGCCGGTTTCCCGCGCCAGATGGAGGATATGCCCGGTCCAATTCTTTTCCGCCGCGGGGGAGGAAAACTGTGAAAACCTGCACAGCACCACACCGGCGGCATCGAACCGGGACGTATCCAGCGCGGCGTCCGTTTTGAGGCCCCGGATGCTTAGTTTCTGGAGCTTGCCGCCGATATTTTCCTGGACCAGATATTCGTGCTCTCCCTGGGTCCCCGGGCGATCCACTGATTCAAAGGACACATGGTCGAGCGGGTGCCACATCTTGTAGCGCTCGAAGGTCTTCATGGTCGAAAACCAGTGCACCAACATCTCCCGCGTTATATTCGGCATCGGCGTCAGAACGGCGACATACAATTTACCGTCGGCTAGGCGCTTGACACCGGATTCGAACGGTAGATGACCCGGTTCCAGCATACAATTGGCTTCATCGAGTTGCATGTCCCGAACCTTTCCGATAACGCTTCCCGCGTGCCGGTTCGCGCGCCATGCCTACCGGCGCGGCTGATCTTCAGAATACCACTGCCATGGCGCCAGCGATATGATGTTGATCGGATGCTCTTAAACGGTCGCCGTCGCCATTCACACAAACTTTCAGGTCCAGGTGGCGAAGGCCATGGCGTTGCCGGTGCCGGCCTCGGTGCGGTAGCAGGGCACGTAGTCCAAGAGATCCATTTCCAGATCGGTCCCCGACAAGATGCCGGCGACGGCGATCCAGTTCTTGGTTTCCGAGGTGCCGGATCGGAACATCGCGTTGGGCTCGTTGAAGATGGCGTCCTCGTCCCGCTGCAACAGGGCCTTCAATATGCGGTTGTCGAAATCTTCGTCGATGACGAAATGGCTGATGCCGCCCGACGCGCAGATGGCGACCCGCTTGTCCGAGTTCCAGCCGCGGATGGCGCGCCCGATGCTTTGTCCGAAGCGGTAGCAGCGCCGGGGCGTCGGCTGGTTGGGCGGGAAGAATGTATTCAAGAGGATCGGCACCACCGGCACCGGCTTGTCGCGCAGGATACGGCGATAGATGAAGCCGACCGCGTGGCCGATGCCGATCAGCCCCTTTTCATCCTTGGGCTGTTCGGACGACGTGGCGATATCGAACTCGTCGCCGATGGCCTGCTCGATGATGGCGTGGGCGAGGCCGACGGGAACCGGATAGGCATGATCCTCGCCCGGATGGTTGGCGCACATCGAAATGGCCAGGCCCGGCTGCACGGTCTTCATCTTTTCCTGATCGAGGGCGGTGTTGATCACCTTTTCACCGTGATAGACGGTGAAGGAAGGCTGGATATCGTCCTGGAACCATTCGTGCTGATCGTCGCCGACCACGACCACGATATCGGGCTCGACCTCGGCGATTTTTTCGGCCAGCGCGTCCATCTGTTTCTGATTGCGTTCATGGCGCTCCTGACGCACCGAAAGCTGGTTCTGATCACCCAGATTCTCGTCTTTACGCAATTCGCGCAGCTCTTCGTAGTTATAAATCTCGCCGCGGAACGGATGCGCCGGATTTTCCATATCGGCCTGGGCGCGCAAGTCCCATTTTTCGGGCGCGGTCGATAAAAGCGGGCCGTGCGATGATCCGAAACCGTAGACGATCTCAGCCATGATTTGTTGCTCCCAAATGCGCGGGCCATGACCCCGGTTCAGCTTTGCCCTTGCTGTTCGGCGGCAAGCAAATGTAGTTTCCGGCGGTTGATCCATTGACGCATCGGCTTGCGCAATCTTGGAACCTCCATGGCGATCAGGAAAAGCCCGACCGGGATCATCCAGAAACCGAGGATCGGCAGGAAACCGAGAATGCCGCCGATGATGAACAACAGCCCGGCAACGGTCCTGAAGCCGGGCCGCAGCCGGCGCGAGGCCCAGTAATTTGCGCGCCGCAGGGTATCGACCAGAAACGAGTTCCAGCGATGCGAATGGGATAGGCCGCTAACCGTTGCCAAATTCTTCGATTTCATCATTGGTGGGGAAACGGCCGAGTTTTTTCTTGGAAAATAGCGGCGCGCCGCCGCGCGTGATTTCGAATGCGCCGCCGCCGGATTCGATCAACTCGACCTCGGCGCCAAAGCGGCCAACCAAGTAATCCCTCACACGGAGGGCTCTCGGGCCGTAGTTTCATTGAACGCAATATTCAATGGCGTATTGCATGCCGCACCTTTTGATATTCCAAGCAAGCGTTCCCGATGGTTTGGTCGAGCCGAGGCTGGACGCGTTGGCAGGAAGCATCTCGCCAGCATAATAACATCAGGGTGGGCATGGTCAAAAACAAGCATCCGTGATAATTCTCTGGCAACGTTTTGCATGTATATTGAATGACTTGTTTGGCTGAATCGTGATATGATTCCGCGCTTGCGAGTTTGATATTGATCCGTGACCCGAAAATGCTGAATTTCAAATACTTAGTACGCCCCAGCGTAAATCCCGGCCGGCTACGCCGATTGGCCGGTGCCGCCGATCTATGCGCGGTATTGCTGTTACTGGCCAGTGCCGCGGGCGCGCAAAATAAGCCCGCAAATATTGCCGAACTGAACAAACAGCTGTTCCTCGCGGTCAAAAACAACCAAGCCGCGCGGGTGCGCTCGCTGCTTACCGCCGGCGCCGACCCGATCGCTACCAACAAGCTGGGCATGACACCCGCCGGGCTCGCCATCGAACGCGGCTATTTCCAAATGGCGCACTATATCCTGGCGGTGCGCAACCAGCGCAATCAAGCGAAACTGCGTGCCGCCGAAAGGCTGCGGCGGACGGCTTCGCCGCCGCCAGCGCCTGCTTCGCCGCCGCCAAAGCCGGCGGTCCAGACCGCGCCTCGGCTTTCGTCGGAACCACCGCCGGCAAGACTGGCCACGCCAAGACTGGCCACACCAAGACCGGCCACCCAAGATGGGCGCAACCCATTTGATCCACTGGCGACCGCGCAATCGGCTCCGCCAACATTCACGGCCCTGCCAGCCGAAGCGCCGAAACCGGCCGCAACGCCAAAAACGACGGCAAATGACGCAGACACGGTTTCGTCGAACGCGAATTCCGAAGCCGGCGGCAGGCCCGGCATATTCGGCCGCGTGTTCGGTGGCATCGTTGGCGTATTCGACAGCGATACGCCGGCAATCCCGCCGAAGAAAACCTTGGCCACGGCGACTGCCGAACCTGCACCCGAAGCCAGCCCGCCGCCCACCAGGGGCGCCGAGATCCCCCCGATGCCGAAGCCCGCGGAAACCAAAAAAGCCAGGCCTGAAGATAGAGCCGTGCCGCCAGCACCCCGCCTCGATACCGTTGATGTGGTTGCCAGGCAACCGGATGGCGCCGCTTCGACGCCAACGCCGGTCCAGGTTACCCAAGCTGATCCGGTGGCCGAACCGGTGGCCGTACCGGTGGCCAGGCCATCTGGCTTGAACTCGGCGCCGGATACGCCCTCGAGCGCCGAAGTCGGTTCCGAGCCAGGCTTTTTCGGGCGTATGTTCGGTGGCATCGCCGGCGTGTTCGGCAATGATGCCGCGCCCGCCGGTCCGCCGCAAAAACCGGCCCCTGTAACCGGCGCTGAAACCGAGGTCACCACCGAACCCCTACCGCCACCGCCGAGCCCGTCCGAAACCGTCGCCGCATTGCCGGAACCGAGCACCGAAACGGCCGCAACCGAGCGGCCCGGTAAAGATGCGAATGCCGCACAAAATCGGGATGATGCGGAGCCCGGCTTTTTTGGCCGCGTGATGAAAGGTATCGCCAATGTCGCCGGCGCCGATGCGGAAGCTCCCGCCGAACCCACCGATGACGGCGGCGCCGTTAAAACCGCCGCCGGTCCAAAAACCGGCGCGAAAGAGCCGCCTCCGGCCGCCGCAGGCGATAAATCCGAAAAAGAGGATGCGGAAAAAACGGATGAAACGCCGACCGTGATTTCAAGCTTCTTTAAAAACATATTCGCCAAGGCGGAGACCGGGGAGCCCGCGCCGGCACCCGCGCCGGCGCCCGATGGCCCCAAAGTCAATATCGGTGAAGACGCCGGCGCCCAACCGGAACCTGAAATCCCGGAGATTATTGTGCGTTCGGATGGACGCGCCGGCGCGCCGATGCCCGCATCGCCGCCCGGCCCGGCGCCAACGGCGGAACCCGCTCCAAGTCCCGCCGCGCCGCCGCCAGCCGTTTCCCCGGCTCCATCCCATGCCGATACGCCGCCGCCGGCACCTGCCTTGCAGGCGTCCGCAACGGCGACCGCAAATGACACCCCCGGCCCGGACAAACCTAAACCCAAGGCCGACACCGAGTTGTCGGAAGCCAGCGCGCCAATCGAAAGCAAACCACCCTTCGGCCCCGGTGCCGGGGAAACCGGTGGGCTGCAAACGATCGACGATCCCAATCTGACGCCAGAGCCCGAAAAAGTGGCACCCGATACGGCCACCGGCCCGGCATCCGGAACCGGTAAACCAATTACCGAACTCGCCGAAGCGCCGCCGCCGCCGGAAACCGGGAACGCCGATAGCGGTGACGAACGATCGGCCCTCGACAAGTTCCTGCGCCGCGCGTTCAGCGGCAAGAGCACCAGGGACACATCGGAAGTGGCCGCGGCGGAAACACCAAAGCCGGTCCCGGAGCCGATCCCAGCCGGCGAAGAAAATGCGGCCGAGCCCGCCGAAGCGCCTGAAACCCCCGACACCAAAACGGTCAGCAAGAAGCTTGACGGATTTATCCGTGGCATTTTCAAGAGCTCCAAGGATAATGAAGGCCAACAAAAGAGCGATGAAACCGAAATCGCCGAGGTGAACGAAACCGATGCCCCGAGTAGGGCGGCGGAACCCGCTCCAAGTCCCGCCGCGCCGCCGCCAGCCGTTTCCCCGGCTCCATCCCATGCCGATACGCCGCCGCCGGCACCTGCCTTGCAGGCG
>NZAK01000076.1 GCA_002687515.1 Rhodospirillaceae bacterium | reverse complement strand
CGTCCCCTCGGGGGTCGCGGGGGCGCCCCCCGCATTTGGAGTCGGGGGGACACCCCCCGGTGGCCCCCGGGGGTGTCGGAAGGGCTTGCCGATGGGCCCGCATCGCCGGCGCCCCTCCTCCTACCGGGGAAACGGGAAAAACGATCGTAGGGGTACATTATAGATGATAAAGGCCACTCGCTTGGGCGCCATCCCCGCCTCGCGGTTTTCGCCGATCGTCATTGCATCACTTTGGATGACGGCGACATTGCTGTCCTTTGCCGCCATGGCCATCGCCGGGCGCGAACTGTCGGACACCATGAGCACCTTCGAGATTCTATTTTTCCGCGCTCTGGTGGCGACGCTGATCGTGCTTGCGCTGATTCCCCGGCAAGGCATTGCCGCTCTTAGGACCCGGCATATTTCGTTACATTTCCTGCGCAATACAATTCATTTTGGCGCCCAGTACGGATGGTTCCTGGGCATTTCGCTACTGCCCCTGGCGACCGTTTTTTCACTGGAATTCACGACCCCGATCTGGGGCGCCCTTTTGGCTGTCTTATTCCTCGGCGAAAAGTTGAACCGGGGCCGCGTTATCGCCATCGTTTTTGGTTTCGGCGGCGTCCTGATCATCCTGCGTCCCGGCGGCGAAGCCATCGACATCGCATCGCTGGCGGTCCTCGGCGCGGCGTTCGGTTACGCGGTTTCCTATATCACCACCAAGAAACTGTCGGCATTCGATACGCCCTTCGCCGTCATTTTTTACATGAATTTGATTCAATTGCCCCTTGGGCTGGTGCCGGCCCTGTCCGGCTGGGTGGCGCCCACGGTGGCCGACATTCCCTGGATTCTGTTGGTCGGCGTTACCGGGCTGGCCGCGCATTATTCGATGACGCGGGCCTTCAGGCTGGCCGACGCCACATTGATTCTGCCCATCGATTTCCTGCGGTTGCCGTTGATTGCGGTGGTCGGCTTCTTTTTCTACGCGGAAGCCGTCGACCTGGCGCTGTTCGCCGGCGCCATAATTATCTTCGGCGGTAATTATTATAATATCCAATTGGAGGCGCGGCGCGCCGGCGACTGATACCGATGCCGGCACCGATGCCGGAAAAGGCGCTAAAGTTGGGCGAGCATGGCCTCGGCGCTTGAGATTTCGAAGGCGCCCGGCTCCTCGATATTCAATGTTTTGACGACGCCGTTCTCGACCAGCATGGAGAAGCGCTGGCAGCGGGTTCCCAATCCCGGACCCGAGGCATCGAAATCCAAGCCCAGCGCCCTGGCGAACTCGGCGTTGCCGTCGGCCACCATCATCACCTTGCCGCCGACATTCTGATCGGCGCCCCAGGCAGCCATGACAAAAGCGTCGTTGACCGCGACGCAGATTATGCTATCGACGCCCTTGGCGCTGATGGCGCCGGCGTTCTGGACGTAACCGGGCAGGTGCTTGGCGGAACAGGTCGGCGTAAATGCGCCGGGAAGGCCGAAAAGAACCACCGTTTTACCGAGAAACAATTCTTCGGCGCCGACCTGCTGGATTCCGGCATCGTCCTGGTAGCGCAATGTGGCGCCGGGAATCCGGTCGCCGACGCTTATGGTCATCGTATGAATTTCCTTGGTTTAAGCTAGTTGTATGGGCACCATGGTCCCGCGGCGCAACTTTATAGGCGGTCAGACAGCCTGTAGCAAATTGGAATTGTTCCAATCTTACAACAATTTTGTGGCTAATAGGCCAGCGGCCGAGCGGTAAAGGGTGGCGCCTTATTTCCGGGTGGTGGCCAGCGCGTTCGCCGAGGCCTTCGCCAGCCCGTCCAGGACAAAGCCCGCCGTCAATAGCTCGGGCAAAACCAGGCCGTTTTCCATGCCCGGCCCGTAAACGGCATTAAACGGAATGCCAAAACGCCCGAAGCTTTTCAGGTAAGCGGTGATCTTGGGGTCGGGGCGCGTCCAATCGCCCTGCATGGCGACCACTTTATCGCTGGAAAGAAGTTCGAACACCTGGCCACGGTTGAGGACCGCGGCCTTGTTGACCTGGCAGGTGATGCACCATTCCGCCGTGATGTCGACGAACACGGTCTTGCCCTCGGCGACCAGGCGCGGGATGGCTTCGGGGTCGAAGGCCCGCCAATGGGCGGCGCTTTTAGATGCCGCCAATTGGGCATGGACCGGCGCATATTGATAGGGGGCCGCGAATGCGGCCAGGATAACGGCGATCAGGCCAACCGTTGCCAGCCGCCGCGACAAAGCCCGGCCACGCTCGCGTCCGACCAGAAGGGCGCCGATTACGACCATCAAAGCGCCGACGATCAGCGCCGCTTCCAGGCCAAGCTGTACCGCCAGTACCGACAACAGCCACACTGCCGTGGCGGCGAGCGCCAGACCCAGCACCTGTTTCATGCGGATCATCCAGTTGCCCGGCTTGGGCAACCGTGACGCAAGGCCCGGCGCCAATGCGATCAAAATGAAGGGCAAGGCCATGCCCAGTCCGAGCGCCGCGAAAATCAGAAATATGTCAACCGTGCGTCCGGCCAGCGCGAAGCCGACGGCGGTGCCCAGGAATGGCGCCGAACATGGCGTCGCCAGCACGGTGGCAAAGGCGCCGGTGGCGAAGTTGCCGCCGAAGCTTTGGTGGTCGGCCTTGGTGCCGCCGCCGCCGGCCAGATCACCGACCAGCGATGGCAGGCGCAATTCGAACAGGCCCCATAGGTTATAGGCGAACAATGTAACGATGACGGTCAGCCCGACGATAAACCAGGGATGCTGAAACTGGATGCCCCAACCGACGGCGGTGCCCGCCGCTTTGAGCCCGGCCAGCCCGGCGGCGATCACCATGAACGAAAAAACTATACCGAGCGAGGAGGCGGCAAAGCTTTTGCGGATGACCCTCTTTTCGGCGCCGCCATGAGCGGCGAAGCTGAGCACCTTGAGCGAGATTACCGGCAGCACGCAGGGCATGAGATTGAGGATAAGGCCGCCGATCACGGCCAGCGCCAGGATCAGGGGCAGGGATATCGGCAGCTGCCCACCGCTGGGCGCGGCGGCGGGCCCCCTGCCCACGTTGAGTGCCCGTTCCGCCGAACGATTGCCGTCGATAAGAGTCAGGCGCAATTTCGCCTGTTCGATTGTGCTGTCCTCTTCCAAGGTTACCGGAACCTTGAGCGTCGCCTTTTTGCCGCCGTCCGAAAGCCGCACCTCGGGTGCCGCGAAGAAAGCCAGTTCCGGCCCCTCGATGAAGATGTCGGGCTTTTGGAACGGAACCTGGCTGCTCGCCAACACGCGCACGAAACCCTTGCGGATGTCCTTGTCCACCTGGCGCACAGGGCCCGCTGTTTCGATGCGCTCGATGCTAAGGCCGTGTTTGGCGCCGTCGCCCGGAACCAGATTTGCGAATTTATTGATCAACTGAAAATGCCGGGTTGGCTCGCCGGCGCCCGGCGCAAGATCCAGCGCCAGGTTGGTCTGATAGGGAATGCAGATATCGTCGCAGGTCAGGTAATCGAGGGCGGCGCGCAATTTTAAGGGGCGCCCCGGTTGCTTCAGGCGCACCGATATGGGGAATACAACTTCCTTCTTGTATCCCATGGTCTGGAAACCCAGGACCTCGAAGCGGGACGGCGCCGGCCAGGCAAAGTCCACAGCCCCAAGATTCTCCGATTGCTTCCAATCCAGGCGCGGCGGGAATCCGGCATCCCCGGGATTCCGCCAATAGATTTTCCAGCCCTTCTTCAACTTGAAATGCAGGCCAAGACGGATGGTTTTTTCGGTTCCGGTTCCGCCCAGCGCCGAGATCAGGCGGATCGAGGTTTGTTCGGTCTTGATCCAGGGCGAGGCGGTGGCCTCGGGCGCCGCGGCCGAAGCCGGCGTTCCGGCCGCCCAGCCACCCAGCAATAGGCCGCCAAGCAACAGACCGCCAGCCAATAGACCGTTAGCGGTGGCCGGGAATCCTGGTCGGGAAGGTTTTTTGTTCATTCTTGACCCAGTATGCGCGCGTTTTACACGATGATAAATGCCAATGGGCGGCGAAACTTCCATCCGCCACCTTTCCTTATATAGATTTGGGCTGGCTCATTGGAACCGATGTTCGGGCCGCCTCACGTGAACTTTACCGTTTGTGCGGATGACCTATTGCACGGCGGTGGCGACGGCCCTTCCCAATGTTATGCGCCTGTGCCAAAATACCGGTGTCGTAGGCCGAATTCTTGTTGCGAGGTTTCCATGCCGATCGATCCTAAATCCGATCCTTATCTCGCCGGACAGCTGTTGATCGCCATGCCGGGCATGCGGGACGAACGTTTTGCCCACACCGTGATCTATATGTGCGCGCATACCGAAGAGGGCGCCATGGGATTGGTGCTCAATCAAGTTCTCGATTCATTATCTTTCAGCGAACTTCTGAGCCAGCTCGGAATCGAGGATGAAACCCCGGAAACCGAGATTCCGGTGCATTTTGGCGGGCCGGTGGAGGCCGGCCGTGGCTTCGTTTTGCACACCACCGACTTCAAACAGGATGCGACCCTCGAGGTGGACGGCGAGATCGCCTTGACCGCCACCGTCGATATCCTGAAGGCCATGTCACGCGGCTATGGACCGAGGCGAAGTCTTCTTGCTCTCGGCTATGCGGGCTGGGGACCAGGCCAGCTGGATCAGGAAATCCGGGCCAACGGCTGGCTGCAGGCGCCGGCCGATTCGCAAATTATTTTCGATTTGGAAATTGATACCAAATGGGACCGGTCGATCGGCAAGTTGGGCGTCGATCCGCGCATGCTGTCGGACGAAGCCGGGCACGCCTGAATCTGCGCCGCTATCCTGATACCGAAACAGGCGCTTTCCGGTTTTGCCAAACGCGGTCTTCGGCTATAGTCTCAAACGAATACCGGTATTATCCGGGAATAATTTCTTAAACCAGGACTTGGGAGGGATATAATCATGCAAAAATTATCGGCTGTTTTGATCGCCGTTGCGGCGGCAACCGCGGCTTTGTTCGTGTCGAAGGGCGTGACCGCGGAAACGATACTCAAGACGGGAACTTTCGCGGCAAGCAATACGTTCACGGTTCGGGACATGTACATCCCCTGGCTGCGACAGGTGGAAAAGGACTCGGGCGGCGCCGTCAAGTTCAAGGAATTCTGGGGCGGCCAGCTTAGCCGCAGCCCGCGCAAGCAGTACGAACTAATGATGAACGGCATCCAGGATGTCACCAACATCCTGCCCAGCTATACCCACAAACTGTTTCCCGATTTCTCCTTCAACGCCCTTCCCTTCATTTTCAGGGATGGCGAGGAAGCCTCCTATGTGGGCTGGAAGATGTACAAGGCGGGCCATCTTCGGGGTCTGGACAAAGTCTATGTCGCGGCCATCTGGACCAACGATAACGGGGGCATGCATTTCTCCAAGAGGCTCGATAAGATCGAGCAGATCAAGGGCATCAAGATGCGCGCCGCCGGCCCCGCCGAGGCCGCCGCCATCAAGGTCATGGGCGGAGCCCCGGTGAGCATGAGAATTACCCAGGTGGCCCAATCCCTGCACCGGGGCGTGATCCAGGGCACCTTCAACGGCTGGTCGGCGCTGCAAAGCTTCAAGATCACGCCGCTGATCGTCACCCATGTGGACATGCCCTTCGGCGTGCGCGGCTTCTTCTATGGCATCAATGGGAAGGTTTTCGACGGGCTTTCCGGCAAGATCAAGGCCGCCATCCGCAAGAACACGGGCATGCATGTGAGCCGCAAATTCGGCGGCATGAACGAAGCCCGGGGCGCCAGGTACCGCAAGGATGCCGCCAAGGATCCCAAGCGCAATGTCATCCGGCCCTCGGCGGCTGATCAGGCGGGCTACCGCAAGAAGTTCCAGTTCCTCTATGACAAATGGGTCACGGATCGGCCCAACGGACAGGCCAAACTGAACGCCGTGCTGAAGTTCCGGGCCGAATACCGCAAAGGCAGCTAGAGCCCGCCGCCCTCTGCGGACGCGAGTATGGAAAGGTCGTTCGACGCCCAGAGGCTGCTTGGCCGCTGGACCCATGGGATCGCGCTGATCGGCGCCATCGGCATCATGGCGCTGGCCGGCGCGGTGGTCGTCGATGTGTTTCTGCGTTCTACGTTCAACGCACCAATTCTGGGTGTCGACGATCTGGCCAAGTTCAATCTGGCGGTCATCGTGTCCAGCTTTTTTCCGGTTTGCCTGGTCGGCGGGCATTTCGTCACCATCCGCTTCCTGGGCAAGGCGCTGGGCAACAAGGGCGCCTGTTGGCTCGAGGTCCTGGGCGGCGTCGGCACCCTGTTCATTTTCATCCTGCTCGCCTGGCAGTTTTTCCGCTTCACCGTGTTCAACATCACCCTGACCGGCTTGGAAACCGACGTCCTGGAATGGCCCCTGGCGCCCTGGTGGTGGGTGGTGACGACCATCATTTTCGCCTGCGTGCCCATTCAATTGCTGGTCATTTATGATGCCTTCAGGCGCGCCATCGAGGGCCGCCTGCCGGCCTACGAGGCGCACAAGGAAAGCGAGGCGGCGACCGGCGGTTAGGCGCCGGTCGCTGGGTGAATCATGGATCCACTTATCATCGCTTTCCTCGGTATCATCGGCATGTTCGTGCTGATCGCGCTGCATTTCCCGATCGGCATCGCCATGGCAATTGCCGGATTTGTCGGCATCATGGCGATGCTCGGCCCGGAACCGGCCTTTAGATCCTTTGCCACCCTGCCGACCCAGGTGCTCACCACCCAGGAGCTTGGCGCTATCCCGATGTTCCTGCTGATGGGCAGCTTCGCCGCCGCCGCCGGACTGTCGACCGATCTCTACCGCCTGTTCCACGCCTTCGTCGGCCATTACCGGGGGGGCCTGGCGGCGGCGACCATCGGCGGCTGCGGCGGCTTCGGCGCGGTCTGCGGATCGTCCCTGGCGACGGCGTCCACATTCATGCGCATCGCCATGCCCGAAATGATCGACCGGGGGTATCGTCCGTCGCTCGCCGCCGGATGCATCGCCGCCGGCGGAACCCTCGGCATCCTGATCCCGCCGTCCAACCTGATGCTGCTCTACGGGGTACTCACCGAGCAGTTCGTGATCGCGCTGTTCACCGCCGCCGTGGTGCCCGGACTCATTTGCCTGGTCATTTATTTCATCACCATTTCCCTCTATGTGCGCATCAGCCCCCAGGCCGGACCGGCCGGGGAGCGCATGCGATGGCCGGAACGCCGGCGTGTCATCCTCGATTGCTGGGGCGTGGTCACCCTGGCCGGGGTGGTCAGCGGCGGCATCTATGGCGGCTACTTCACCATCCTCGAGGCGGCCGCCGTGGGCTGTATTTTCTCCCTCGCGTTCACCTATTTTCGCGGCCGGCTGAACTGGAACGTGCTCCGCAAGGTGCTGGCCGAAACCGCGGCGACCACCGGGCTGATCTACATCATCATCTTCGGCGCCACCATTTTCACCGTCTTCATCTCGCTGACCCAGATGCCCGACACACTGGTCCGCGCCATCCAGGCGGCCAACGTCCCGTCGGGCATGGTGATTTTCCTGCTGCTGGTCATGTATATCATTCTCGGCAGTATATTCGAGACCGTGGCCGCCATGATCATCACCCTGCCGGTGGTCTTTCCGCTGGTCGTCGGGCTCGGCTTCGATCCCATCTGGTGGGGCATCATCAACATCATGGTGATCGAGATCGGCCAGACAACGCCGCCGATCGGCATCATCCCCTTCGTGCTGCACGGCATGCGGCCCGACATCCCGCTGAAAACCATCTTCACCGGCATCATTCCATTCTTTTTCGCCGATCTGACGCGGCTCGGAATCATCGCCGTGTTCCCCGTGCTCGCCCTCTGGCTGCCCGATAGGCTGGGCATGCTGCTGAACTGAGGCGGTTTACTCTTCTGGCGGGTAGGGCGGCAGTTTGCCGCCCGAAATGTATGTTCCGACCCGGTTGCCCTTGGTGATCGGCAGCAGCAGATGCGATGGATTTTCCGCATTGTGGTGGATCGAAACATGCGCCGCCGTCCGTCGCGCCACATGCCCGGTGCCGATCAGTTGCAGGTAATCCGCCGGCTTGTCGTCGGCGTCCGAGCATTTGATCCTGATGCCGATCCGTTCGCCGGCCTTAAGCTCGATACCGTAGGGGCGGACCTCGATGTTGAATTCGTAGATTTCATTGGGGGTCAAAGGTTCCCGCTCGGTGTGCTGATGGACCGGTTGCCAGGGCATCGAGGCGTCGGCATCGAGCCGGCGTTGCGATCCCCGCAACCAGCCGCGGGTCAGAAGCGTCTCTTTGCCGTCGGCATCGAAATGCAGCAGGCTGACAAACCAGAAAATCTCGGTATCCGTGGTGGAGCCAAAGAGGTTGAGCACGATCGGCCCGCAAATTTCCGTCTTTTCGACCATTGGCGGCGAAGTGAATTGGGCGCTGCCGTGCGAAAACGGCGATTCCTCATAGGTGGTGAAACCTTCGTTGGGCCAAAACTCGTGCTCGCTGAGCAGGCCGTTCGCATGCAAATAAAACGGCGTCCACCGGGTTTCGGGAAGCGGCCACTCATCGGCCGCCTTCCACTCGTCGGTGCCGACGATGAACAGTTGCACCGGCGCCTCGTCCATTATCCCCGTATCGATACCCTTCAGCCAATAGTCGAACCAACGCAAGCTTTCGTAGTCGTACTGGTAGAGCGGCCGATCGAGATAGACGGGCGGCCCGACGGTCATCTTTTTCGGACCTTTCCAGTTCTCGAAGGCACGAATGTCGCCCGGGAAGTGAAGTCCATAGACGCCCCAGTCGCCGCCCAAATAGGCCGGAATTTTTGTGTTCTCAAAATCCACCGAACGGTCCTTGAAGTAATCGCCGAGCAAATTGTTGACGATCAGATCGACGAGCATCGAATTGGCGCCTTCGTCGGGATTGCGCAGCGCGTCGGCCAGAAAGGGAACCGAATTAATCTCCGGATCGGCGAGCCGCTCCTTGACCACCTCGAAATATTTTTCCTCGCCCCATTCCTCTTTCAAGCTGTTTTCGGTGTTGAAGAACTGGCCATGGCCGGATACCCAATGGGCCATGAAGCCGTAATTGAAGATGCCGCCGTGGTAATAAAGGTCCCGATACATGTCGGTCCAGCCATAGGGGGCGAAGATGGCCTTCAGGTTGGGCGGGCCCAGCGCCGCCACCCGCTTCGACACCCGCGAAAAGTGCGACACGCCGGTCATGCCGATATTGCCGTCGCACCAGGGCTGCTTCGCCACCCAGTCGAGGGCCGCGCACACATCCTCGACGGACTGCGGATCGATATTGCCGAATACGCCGCCCGATCCCCTGGTGCCGGTGATATTGACGACGACCAGGGCATAGCCTCGGCGCACATAGAAATTAAAGTCCCCGGTTTCGATGAAGCCGCGCGCGTAGGAAAAGCCGATCGGCATCATCTCCATCGACTGGGTCGGCTTGCCGTAGGCATGGACGGCTACCAGCGCCGGAAACCTGTCTTCAGCGTCGGGCCGGAAAATATCGGAATCCAGTGTTACGCCATCGCGAACCGGAATCGCGACATCTCGGTTGATGGCGATACCGTATTCCCTTGGTGACGTCTGCCAAGTTTTTGAAAACATCACCTTCTCCTCTGATTTGTCCCGAATGCACCTGCCGCCGATCGAATTTCAGATACCGGCGGACGCCAATAACATCTATGCCGGTTGCGAACTCCGCCGTGCCATTAATTCGATAAGGACGAATCCCGCGGCGAACACGATTCCTATCGAATTGGCGACCCCGGCGAATTGAAACAGATCGACGGGTACCAGTAAAACCAGCCCGGCGGCGGCGAGTACCAGGCGAGCCAAAATGCTCAATGGCCGCACGAAATAGCCGATCATAGTGACCGACACCAGCCAGGCGCCGACCAGAGCGGTTGCCAGATCCAAAATGATGGTTAACGAATCGCCGCGCATCAGAAGCGTTGTCGAGCCGACGAACATGAAGGGAATAACGAAGGCCAGCCAGCCGAAGCGCATGGCGGCGAAGCCGGTCTTCATCGGATCCGCGCCGGTCAAGGTGGCGGCCGCGAAGGCGCCGATACATACCGGCGGCGTGATCATCGACATCATGCCGAAATACATGATGAACATGTGCGCCGCGATGGAATCGATACCGACCTCGATGAGCGCCGGCGCCACCAGCGTTGCCAGCAATACGTAAACGCCGACGGTGGGCATGCCCATGCCCAAGAGGATGCAGACGCCGGCGCCGACCACCAGCAAGGCGATCAGGCTGCCGCCGGCGATATGAACCAGAAACAGCGTCAGGCCGAAACCGAGGCCGGAAATGTTGAGTACCCCGATGACGATACCGGCGGCGCCGCCGATCATGACGATGTCGAGAACCGTGGTGCCGGTTTCCTTGATCGCCTCAAAGACGTCCCGGGGCGTAAGCCGCTTCCCTTTGTAACCTATGCCGACGCCGAAGACGATGACCGTCGCCGCCGCCCACAACGCCGATTCCTCGGGCGAATAGTTGAGGTTGAACAGGGCGACGATCAGCACCACGAAGGGCAGAGGGAAAAACCAGCCCGACTTGATGACCGGCCAGGCGCGTGGAATCTGTTCCGCGGGAACGCGTTTGATGCCGCTTTTGGCGGCTTCCAAATCGGCCTGAATGAACAGCGCGACATAGTAAAGGACGGATGGGATGATCGCCGCCAGCACCACCTCGGTGTAGCCGATCTGCAGGAACTCGGCCATCAGGAACGCGGCCGCGCCCATGATCGGCGGCATGAGCTGGCCGCCGGTCGACGCCACCGCCTCGATGGCGCCTGCGTGGTGGGCCCGATACCCGCCGCGGCGCATCAGGGGGATGGTGATGACCCCAGTGGTCACCACGTTGGAGACAACGCTGCCCGAGATCGAGCCGAAGAGGCTTGAGGCGAAAATCGAGATCTTGGCCGGGCCGCCCCGGTAGCGGCCCATGAGCACCATGGAAATGTCGGTAAAGAAGGCGGAGCCGCCCGATTTGAACAAAACCTGTCCGAAAAAGACAAAGGCGATAACGATGGTGGTGACGATGCGCATGGGGATGCCCAGGACCGCGGTCGGGTCCCATCCCAGATAAAGGACGAGCTCGGCCGGCGCCACCTGACGGCCGGCCAGCATTCCCGGCACCAGATGGCCGATCAGCGCGAAGACGAGGAACACGACCACCACCACCGTCAGCATGTTGCCGACCGTGCGGCGCACGCCCTCGGTGATCAGGAGGATCAAAATCGCGCCTACCGCCAGGGCGTCCAACGGCTGCTCGACCATACGCTCGACCAGGTCCGGGAAGCGGATCGACGTGTAGACCGCGGCGGCGAAGCCGATCACGGCGGCGGCGGCGTCGTACCAGGGAACCGGGCCCTCCCGCGCCCGGCCCTTTCCCGCGGGGACATGCAGATAGACCAGCGGCAGAGCGATCGCCAGCATCCCTGCGAGATACTGTTCGGTGTAGATGAGCAGCCCAAAGGGGCGGAACAGATCGGTCGACCAGGCGATCGAGCCACCGATCAAGGCGACCGCGAAAACAGTGACGATAGCGCGCACGACCGGCTCGGCCGGCCGTGCGCTGTCTCGCGGATTATCTTCGCTCATTCAACCCGGGATCAATTCTTGGGCGGCCATAGCCCTTTTTCCCTATAGAACTTGATCGCACCCGGGTGGTAGGAAAGCGGGCCCTTCTTGGCCATCTTTTTTTGCGAAAACTGTTTGAGCACCGGGAAAACGGCGGCCATGTCCTTCTTGTTTCCGTGCATGGCCTTGGTCACCTTGTAGACCACATCCGCGGACTGGTTGGCATGGGTGATGATCAACAGATCGTAGGCCATGGCGGTCGAGGGCGCGGTAACGCCGTGGAATCGCTTGGCCGGTTTCACGTGCATCTGATAGGCCATGGGAATCACTCCCTGTAGGCGTTTCCAGGCCTCCGGCGATGGATCGAGGCGTGCCTATCCGCTTAACGCCCATACCCACAACATGTAGGATGCTGCCACTCTCCCGAATATAACCCCGCCCTGGTCGGCGCGGTCGTGT
>NZAK01000075.1 GCA_002687515.1 Rhodospirillaceae bacterium | reverse complement strand
GCCGGCATCGCCGGCGCCCTTCCTCCTACCGGGGAAACGGGAAAAGCGATCGTAGGGGTACAAATTAGATGATACAGGCCACTAGTGGCCTGGATGATGCCGGAACAGATACGCGTTCAAGCCCCGTTTAGGCTTCGTCCGGTTCCAGCGCCTTGATGATTTCCCCATGCTTGGTACAGGACGGAGATACCAGTTCGATGACCTGTTCGGCCACGAATTCCGGTGATTTGAGTGTGTCCGGGTCTTCGCCCGGAACCGCTTCGGCGCGCATCACGGTGCGCGTCCTGCCAGGGTCAAACAGGTTGACCCGGATTGCCGTTTTTTGGGTTTCCTTGGCATAGATGCCGACGGTCATTTCAAGGGCCGCCTTGGAGACCGCATAGACGCTCCAATAGGCGCGCGGCGCGCGCGCCGCGGTCGATGTAAAATATAGGGCGCGGCCGGCATCAGATTGCCGCAGCAGCGGATCGAAGCTGCGAATCATGCGCCAGTTGGCGGTCAGGTTCACGGTCATCACATCGTCCCAGACTTTCGGTTCGAGATGGGTGATCGGACCCATGGTGCCGAGCAGCCCGGCGGCGCCGATGACGATATCGAGCTTGCCGAAACGCTCGAAGAGGGCGGCGCCCAACTGATCGATCTTGTCGAGCTCGGAAAGGTCCAGCGGCGTCAGGGTGGCGGTGCCGCCGGCGGCGCGGATTTCGTCGTCCACTTCTTCGAGGCCGCCCTGGGTGCGGGCGATAAGGATCGCATGCGCCCCTTCGGCGGCGATGCGCTTGGCGATGGCCGCGCCGATACCCCTGGATGCGCCGGTAACAAGCGCGATGCGTCCCGATAAAAGGCCGTTTTTAGTCTCCCCGGTCCCGGTCTCGGTCTGATCGGCCATGGCTATTCCTGGCCTAATCCTGTTCCGTGAGGAGGGAAAGTTGCGCCGGAATCGGGCCGCCGTTCTGGTCGGTCAGATAAATCGGATAGTCGCCCGAGAAACAGGCATCGCAATAGGGCCGTTCATCGCCGTTGCGCCCCGATTCACCGACCGCGCGGTAAAGCCCATCCATGCTGATGAAGGCGAGCGAATCGACCCCGATATGCCTGGCCATTGCTTCCACATCCATGTTCGAGGCCAACAGGTCATCCTGTTTCGGCGTGTCGATGCCGTAATAGCAGGAGTTGGCCGTGGGCGGGCTGGAGATGCGCATATGCACCTCGGCGGCGCCGGCGCCGCGCACCATTTCCACAATTTTTTCCGACGTCGTTCCGCGCACGATCGAATCGTCGACCAGGATCACATTCTTGCCTTGCAGCCGTCCGCGGTTGGCATTGTGTTTGAGCTTGACGCCGAGATGGCGGATTTGATCGGCAGGTTCGATGAAGGTGCGCCCGACATAGTGATTGCGGATGATGCCCAATTCGAACGGTACCCGTGCTTCGCCGGCATATCCGATGGCCGCCGGTACGCCGGAATCGGGGACCGGGACGATGACATCGGCATCGATATGGCTTTCGCGGGCCAATTCGGCGCCGATTTTGATGCGCACGTCATAGACATTGCGGTTCTCGACCATGCTGTCGGGCCGGGCGAAATAGATATATTCGAATATGCAGAAGCGTTGCGCGCGCTTGGTAAAGGGTTTGATGCTGCGCACGCCGTCGCCGTCGATGACGATGATTTCGCCGGGATCGACATTGCGCACAAACTCGGCGCCGATGATGTCGAGCGCGCAGGTTTCGGAACTTAGGATATGGGCGCCATCGATGCGCCCGAGGACCAGCGGCCGGACGCCCATCGGATCGCGCACCCCGATCAGCCCTTCGTTGGTCAGCGCCACCAGCGAGTAGGCGCCCTCGACCTGGCGCAACGCGTCGATCATCCGGTCGACGACGGTGGAAAATTCGGAGATCGCAATCAGATGGACGATAATTTCCGTATCCATCGTCGATTGAAAGATGCAGCCGCGCTGGACCAGTTGCTTGCGCAGCGCATAGGCGTTGGTCAGGTTGCCGTTATGGCCGATAGCCAGGCCGCCGAATTCGAAATCGGCGAACAGCGGCTGGACGTTGCGCAACACGGTTTCGCCGGCCGTCGAATAGCGGTTATGGCCGACGGCGCTAGTGCCTTTGAGCCGCGTGATAACCGCTTCGGATGAGAAGTTGTCGCCGACCAGGCCGAGCGAGCGGTGGTTGTGGAAATGCTGGCCGTCGAAACTTACGATGCCGGCGGCTTCCTGGCCGCGATGCTGCAGGGCATGCAGACCAAGCGCGGTGTGCGCCGCCGCGTCCTCATGGCCGAAGACTCCGAAGACACCGCATTCTTCGTGGAAATGGTCGTCGAGGTAGGGGATTGTGCTGATCATAGAGGTACGAATGCTCACTGCGTGTTTTGAATAATGCGGTCGAGGTCGCGCCGCGCCCGTTTGTTGTAACCGGGCTGCTCAGGTCCGGCGGCGGCGCCGTTTGCCGGGCGCACCAGGTTCTGAAAACGCTTCAAGTCGCGGGCTTTTTCGGAAGCGTCATTAGCGGCGTTTTTTCCCATCAGTTTGAACTCATCGGGCAGGATACTGTTCAGCGACTGCGCCGCCGATTTAATCAACGGAATCGAACGCGCCTCGCGGACCCAGCCCGGTTGCTTGGACGGCGGCCAGACCTGTTCCATGGCGATATAGGCGACGGCCAGTATCAGCGCCATCGTGGCCAGGCCGGAAACCATTCCCAGCGACCGGTCGAGCGCATTCAGCCGGCTATTCCTGACCCAGCCGCCGAGCACCGAGGAGATCAGAAACAGGACAACCAGGGTGACGATAAACAAGGCCGCGCCGCCGGCCAAATCGGCGAACAATTCATTATCGATATATTGGCGGGCATAGGGGCGCACGGTCGGAAAGGCGAAGATAGTGACAATGGCGGCGCCCAGCCACGACATGACAAACAGGCCGCCGCGCACGAAGCCGACGGCGAGGCCGATCAAGGCCCCGACGAACAGGACGGCGATGATGCCGATATCGAATCCGTTGATGGGAAGGTTTTCCATTTCATCCACTCGCCGACCGGACGGTGGGATTCTGCCCTTGCGGCGGCAATAAGTCCATCAACTCGTTCAAATGCGCGATCTGGGTAATCGGCAGGGCGCCGCCGCCGGGTTTTGAATTTTTGCCGGTGGCCTTGGATTTGGGGATGATGGCACGGGCGAAACCCAGTTTTTTCGCTTCCCGCAATCGCGCCTCGGTTTGGCCTACCTGCCGCACCTCTCCCGACAATCCGATCTCGCCGAAGACCACCGTGTCGGCGGGCACGATGGTTCCCGACAGCGACGAAACCAAGGCCGCGGCGACGGCCAGATCGGCGGCCGGCTCGGTAATACGCAGGCCACCGGCCACGTTCAGATATACGTCGTTGACCCCGGCGCTCAGCCCGCAGCGTGTTTCGAGAACCGCCAGAACCATGTTCAGCCGGCCGCTATCCCAACCGACGACGGCGCGCCGGGGCGTGCCGAAGGTGGTCGGCGCGGTCAATGCCTGAATCTCGACCAGCATCGGCCGCGTGCCCTCGATGCCGGCGAAAACGCTGGCGCCGCTGACCTCGCTATCGCGGTCGGCCAGGAACAGGGCGGATGGATTGGCCACCTCGACAAGCCCCTTGTCGGTCATCTCGAAGACGCCGATCTCGTCGGCGGGGCCGAATCGATTTTTTACGGAGCGCAGGATACGGAACTGATGGCCGCGCTCGCCCTCGAAATAAAGGACCGTATCGACCATATGTTCGAGAACCTTGGGCCCGGCGATCATGCCTTCCTTGGTGACATGACCGACCAGAAACAGTGCGAAGCCGGAACGTTTCGCAAGCCGGATCAGTTCCTGGGCCGAGGCACGCACCTGGGCGACCGTTCCCGGCGCCGAATCGAGGCTGTCGACAAACATGGTCTGCACCGAATCGGCGATTACCACCTGAACACCGGCGCCGCCTTCCAGCGAAGTGACGATATCGCGGACGTTGGTCGCCGAGGCCAGTTCCACCGGCGCATCCAAAAGGCCCAGCCGTTCGGCGCGGAGGCGCACTTGATCGATGGCTTCCTCGCCGGAAATGTAGATGCAGCGCCCCGTCGCCGGCGCCGCCGCCCCTGGTCTTGAGGCGAGGGCCGCGCAAACCTGCAACAAGAGCGTCGACTTGCCGATGCCCGGGTCGCCGCCGACCAGAAGGGCCGAGCCGGCGACCAAGCCGCCGCCGCATACGCGGTCGAATTCGGCTATGCGCGAGGCGCTGCGCGGCGGCGCATCCGATTGCCCCCTGAGGCCGACGAAATCGATTTTGCGGCCGCGTCCGGCGCTCAAGCCCTTGGGTGCGGCCTCGCGCCGGGCTTCCTCGACGATGGTGTTCCAGGCGCCGCAGGCATCGCACCGGCCCCCCCACTTGGCGTGGCTGGCGCCGCATTCCTGGCAGGCGAAGGTGGCGGTGGCGCGGGCCATTCGGCTTCGGTCTCTTAAGTTTCAGTCGCGGACGGCCATCTGGATCGGTCCGTCCGTGCTTCCGTTGATGAACTGTTCCACAAATTCGTTGCCCGATTGGTCGATATCGTCGGTGGCGCCGGCCCAAATAATCCTGCCATCATAAATCATCGCGATGCGATCGGCGATCTTGCGCGCGCTCAGCATGTCGTGGGTGATGGTCAGCGTCGTCGCGCCGGTTTCCTCGACGCAATGGACGATCAGATCGTTGATGATATCGCCCATCAACGGATCGAGCCCGGTGGTCGGTTCATCGAAAAATATTATTTCAGGATCGGCGGCGATGGCGCGGGCGAGGCCGACGCGCTTTTTCATGCCGCCCGATAGATCGGACGGGAACGTTTCGGCAATTTCCGGCTTGAGGCCGACCATGGCTATCTTCCGCATGGCGATCTCGCGCGCTTCTTCGCGGCCGACCTTGCGCGCGATCAGGCCGAAGGCGACGTTTTCCCACACCGATTGGCTGTCAAACAGCGCCGCGCCCTGAAACAGCATGCCGAGCTTGGCGTTGACGCGGTCGCGCTGGCGCGTGCCGATGCCGACCACATTATCGCCGTCGATGGTAATCGAGCCGCTTTCCGGCGTCAGAATGCCCAAGAGGCATTTGAGCATAACCGATTTGCCGACCCCGGAACCGCCGATCACCACCATCGATTCGCCGGTTTTTACGTCGAGGTCGAAGCCGTCCAGGACCACCTTCGACCCGAAAGCCTTGTGGACGTCCGCCATGCGGATTTTTGTTCGGGCTTCAGCCATCCGTGATAAAGAAAATCTGGGTGAGGATGTAGTCGAAACAGAGGATCAGGATCGATGCCGAGACCACGGCGTTGGTGGTCGCCTGGCCGACGCCTTGGGCGCCGCCCTTGGAATAATAACCGTGGTAACAGCCCATCAGGGTGATGATAAAACCGAACACGCTGGCCTTTACCAGGCCCGATACGACGTCGAACGCTTCCATGAAGTCCCAGGTGTTCTGCAGGTAGTTGGACGGATTGAAGCCAAGCGCGTAGACGCTGACCAGATAACCGCCCAGAATTCCGATAATATCGGCGATAAACACCAGAATCGGAAGCATCGTCAGCCCGGCGATGAAGCGCGGCGCCACCAGATACTTAAACGGGTTGGTCGCAAGCGTCGACAGCGCGTCGACCTGTTCGGTGACCCGCATGGTGCCGATCTCGGCGGCCATCGAAGCGCCGATACGCCCCGATACCATCAGCCCGGCCAGCACCGGGCCAAGCTCGCGCGTGATCGACAGGACAACCACATTGGCGACCGCGCCCTCGGCGGAAAAGCGCGAAAATCCGGTGAAACTTTGCAGCGCCAGCACCATCCCCGCGAACACGGCGGTCAGCCCGACCACGGGAAGCGAGAAATATCCGATCTCGATCATTTGCTTGAGGATAATGCGCGGATAAAAAGGCGGACGCACGGCGTGCATCAGAGCGGTGCCGGTGAAGACGCTGAGCCGGCCGGCGGTTCCCAGGAAGGCGAGCGTAAAGCGGCCGACCGATTGCAGAAAATTCATTCCGGCATTCCTTCTGGCGTTCCTTCTGGCATTCCTTCCCAGCCCACGTAACGGCGCCGATAGCGCCTACCGATATTGGTCAAAATCTCATAACCGATGGTGCCCGCCTGGCGGGCCAGCCGATCGACCGGATTGAAAGGGCCGACGAGATCAACCGGGCGGCCCAAGGCGAGAAGTTCATCGGGCACGTCGGCGACATCGAGAGTCGTCAGATCCATCGACACGCGCCCCACCACGGCTACCTCATGGCTATCGATATAGGCTGTCCCGGCATTGCCGAGAGAACGCAAATAACCGTCGGCATAGCCGACGGCGACGGTCGCGATCTTCGACGGCCGGGTGGCCCGGTGGGTGGCACCATAGCCAACGCTCCGAGGGGTGTCAACGGAGCGAACTTGCAGAATTTTCCCTTGAATTCGAATGACTTGCCGCATCGGGTTGGGTTTCGCCGGCGTTGGGTTCACGCCGTAGAGCGCGGCCCCGGCGCGTGCCAAATCGAAGTGATATTGGGGCCCGAGATATATCGCCGATGACGATGCGAGGCTTAGGCGCTTGCCCTTGATATTGGCGCCCGCGGCTTCGAATGACGCCAGTTGTTGGGTGTTCATCGGATGCTCCGGCTGGTCGGCGCAAGCCAGGTGGCTGAGCACCACATCGACCTCGATCGGGGCCAATAAATCCGGCTCAGATTCGAGCCGCGCCAGGTCCTTCATGTCCAGGCCCAACCGTGTCATACCGGAATCGATTTGAATATCGGCCGCGCAAGTTGTCTCCGAGCCGGCGCAATGGGCGGACCAGATCGCCAGTTGCTCCAGGCTGTTGAGGACCGGCACCAGCCGCGCCTCGGTGAAATCGGGTTCTTCACCGGGCAACGGGCCGTTGAAGACATGGATATCGGCATCGTTTAGGATGGCGCGAAGTTTGATGCCCTCGGCGCAGGTGGCGACAAAGAATGTCTTGCAGCCGGCGTGCCTAAGGGCCGGGGCGATGCGGCTCATGCCCAACCCATAGGCGTCGGCCTTGACCACCGCCGCCAATTCGGCGGCCGGCAGATAGCCGCTTAAAATTTGATAGTTGCCTTGAACGGCGCCCAGGTCGATGGTCAATTCGGCGTCCGAGGTTTCGGTCATGGCACCCCCCGGAACGGCTTAATAAGTATCGGTATGCTGAGTGTCCAAGTCGGCAAAGCGCGTATAGGTGCCGTCGAAGTACAGCGAGACGTTGCCGGTCGGGCCGTGGCGCTGCTTGGCGATGATCAATTCCGAACGGTGTTTCATTTCATCGCTGCGGGTTTGCCAGCGTTCATGGCGCTCGGAGAATTTTTCGGTCGATTCATCCTGGCGATGGACCGGTTCCCCGCGTTCAAGATAATAGGCTTCGCGGAAGATGAAGCTGACCACGTCAGAATCCTGTTCGATGGTTCCCGATTCACGCAGATCCGACAATAGCGGGCGCTTGTCCTCGCGCTGTTCGACGGCGCGGCTGAGTTGCGAGAGGGCCAAAACCGGGACTTCCAATTCTTTCGCCAGGGTCTTGAGCCCGCGCGTGATCTCGCCGATTTCAAGAACCCGGTTGTCGGTGCGGAGATTGCCCTGCATCAGTTGCAGGTAATCGACGATGACCAGGCCGAGATTGTGCTGGCTTTTCAGCCGCCGCGCCCGCGTGCGCAGCGTATTCACGGTCAGAGCCGGCGTGTCATCAATGAAGATAGGCAGGTTGTGCAGCATGCGCGCCGCCTCGACCAGCTTGTCGAATTCCTCGTTGGTCAGCGTGCCGCGGCGCATTTTATCGGAGGCGATTTCGGTCTGTTCCGAAAGGATGCGCGCCGCCAGTTGTTCCGACGACATTTCGAGGGAGAAAAACCCGACGACGGCGCCGTTTATGGTCCGGGTGTTCCCGTTGGCGTCGGTTTCGGTTTCATAATCGTAGGCGGCGTTGAAGGCGATATTGGTGGCCAGTGCCGTTTTTCCCATCGATGGGCGCCCTGCCAGGATAATCAAATCCGAGGGATGAAAGCCGCCCAAGAGATCGTCGATATCGCGCAGCCCGGTGCCGACGCCGGCCAGGCGCCCGTCCCGCTTGTGGGCTATTTCGGCCCGCATGATGGCTTCCTTGATCGATACGTCGAATGCCTGGAAGCCGCCTTCCAACTCGCCGGTCATGGCCAGGTCGTAAAGCTGCTGCTCGGCGTCGCCGATCTGCATCATCGAGGGATCGTCGACCTCGGGGCTGAAGGCGCGGTTGACGACCTGTTCGCCGAAATCGATAAGCTGGCGCTTCAGATGCAGATCGTAAATGATCTGGCCGTATTCCCGGGCGTTGATGATGCTTACCATGGATGCCGCTAGTTCGGCCAAATAGTCGGAGCCGCCGACATCGGCGAGCGTGTCGTCCTGTTCGAAAAAGTTTATCAGGGTGACCGGATCGGCGATTTGGTTGGCATCGAGAAGCTTGGCGATGGCTTCGTAGATGCGGCCGTGCACCGGATCGGCGAATTGTTCCGGGCGCAGAAAATCGGAAACCCGGTCGTAGGCGTTGTTATTGGCCATCAAGGCGCCCAGAAGCGCCTTTTCCGCTTCGAAATTGTGCGGCGGCGAGCGGAAGGACGGAAGTGTCCGTTCTTCGCCCTCGGCCGGAGATAAGGAAACCGGTTGTTGTGCGCCCGTCGCCATCATCGCAAATTACAGCCGGACGGGAAGCGGGGGAAGGCGGAATCGATCAACAGCCTTGAGGATATCGGGGATAACTTCCAAAGCCCTTGAAAATCACCCGTTCCCGCGGCTACGCGGGAAAACCGGCGAGCCGCGTTCAGGCGGCGCGGCTGCTGTCCGCTTTCGGGTTTTTTAAGGCCGATTCGGTGAGCGCGATGTAATTGCGGGACATCGGAACCGCATCCTGCCGCAGCGCCAATTGGATTTGGAAGACGGTCATGTCCAGATGGCGAAAGGCAATCTCGCTGGAGGCCAGGTAATATTCCCACATGCGGCAGAAGCGTTCGTCATAAATTTCCAGGGCCTGGTTGCGGTTAGCCTGGAAGTTCTTTTGCCAGGCGCGCAAGGTTTCGGCGTAGTGGGGCCCAAGAACTTCGACGTCGGTGACCAGCAGCCCTGCTTTTTCGATTGCCGGCGTGATTTCAGATAGAGCGGGAATGCAGCCGCCGGGAAATAAGTATTTGCGGACCCAGCGATCGGTAGAAACCGGCCGGCCCTTGCGCCCGATGGTATGTAAAAGCGCGACGCCATCGGCGGCCAGTAAGTCCTTCAATTTCTGGAAAAAGGCCCGGTAGTGATTGACACCCACATGCTCGAACATACCGACCGAAACGATGCGGTCAAATTCGCCTTCCAGCGTCCGGTAATCGCGAAGCTGGAACTCGGCATTGCGCGACAGGTTTTCCTCAGCCGCGCGCTGGTTCGAAATTTTGTACTGTTCTTCCGATAGGGTGATGCCCGTCACCCGCGCCTGGAACCGGCGCGCGAGATAAAGGCCCAAACCGCCCCATCCCGATCCGATATCGAGGACGCGCTGGCCTTCGCCAAGCAGAAGTTTGGCGGCAATGTGATGTTTCTTGTCTTCCTGCGCGGTGGCGAGGCTGGTGTCGGGTGTTTCGAAATAGGCACAGGAATACTGCTTGTCCGGGTCCAGGAACAGTTCGTACAGCCCGCCCGACAAATCGTAGTGGTGGGCGACGTTACGCTGCGCCCGGGCGATCGGATTGAATTGCTGAATGCGCCGGAACAGCGTGTCAACGGCCATGAAGAATTTGTTGAATTTTGGATAGCCGGCGTTCCCGACATTTTCCGAAATCAGAGCCAAAAAATCGGATATATGGCCGCCGTTTTCGACCGTCAGGCTGCCATCCATGTAGCTTTCGCCGAGCGTCATCGACGGCGAAAAAGCCAGCCTCCAGGGAAACAAGCGCTTATGGGCGCGGATCGTGACCTTGGGATCGGTGCCGTCGCCGAAACGGTGCAGACGCCCACCCGCATCAATAATTTCAAGCGTTCCCTTTTGGATGATCTGGCGTAACAACAAACCGACAAGAAACATCCGGCCCACCTCCCGCAAAGTGGCACCCCGTTAAGTTGCGGGCTATTATGACTCCTTGTCACCCTCCGCGTCTACATTTTCTTGGCTCTGCCCGGCGGCGGGGTCCTCTTCCTGCGCATCGGCTTCGGCCTCTGCGGCGCTATCTGATTGCTCCCCGCCTTGGTCTTCGCCTTCGCCTTCATCCCCGGCACCGGTTTTCTGATCATCCTCGGTCTCATTATCCTCGGCCAGGGCCTGGGCCAGCAGGTCCTGTTCGCCGGTCTCATCCTCGTCGGTCCTGATCACCGCTTCACCGGTGCGTTCCTGAATCTCGGCCTCGTCGGCGGAGCGGGCAACGTTGGCGGTCACCGTGACCTGGACTTCCGGATGCAGGCTCAGGGCAACGGAGTGCAGACCAACCGTTTTGATCGGCCGCTCGAGCGTCACCTGCCGGCGTTCGATACTGAAGCCGGCCTCGGTCACGCCGCCGGCGATATCGCGGGCATTGACCGAACCGTATAGCTGGCCGGCATCGCCTGCCTGGCGCACCATGGTCACCAACAGCCCCTCGATTTTTTTGCCCAGTTTCTCGGCTTCCGATTTAAGCTCGAGATTACGCGCTTCCAATTGCGCGCGCTGGCCTTCGAAGAATATCTTGTTGTCGCCGGTCGCGGTGACCGCCTTTCTTTGCGGCAGAAGGTAGTTGCGGGCATACCCGGAGCGCACGTTGACCACGTCGCCCATCTGTCCAAGTTTTTCTATCCGCTCCAGAAGTATGACTTCCATTACTCGTCCTCCGTATCGGTCCCGGGCGGTTGCCGGTAGCGTTCACGCAGCCTGACCCAGGGTTCCAGAAACCCGAGCCAGGCAACAACAAATCCCGCCCAGGAAAACAAAATTATAAATATATAAAACGCGGTCAAGGCCATTCCCGGCAGCGCAACCCGCTGCACCAGTATATGAATGACGCCAAGACCGGCGAACAAAAACGGGGCGCTAAGGACAACCACCAAATTGCGCGCCAGATATTCGACCGGTCCCGATGCGACAAGGGCGATGGCGGCAACGGCGACGAAAATCCAATAGAACCATTCCGGCACCGTGATTTGCGCGTAACCGGTCTGCGAGCGCAGGTTTTTTCCGGCCTTGCGGATGAAACTTTGCGCCAGGGTGGCGTTAATGACGAACATCACCAGCCAGGACAACGCGGTTGCCGCCGGGAACAACGGCACCAATCGGTCGACCAGCATTTCACGGTCAATGGCGCCGCTCGCCGCCAGGCGGGCGCCCAGTATGGTATCGACGAAGCTGCGTACCGCACCGGCGAAACCGCCCTCGTTCGATGCCGTCATCAGCGCGGTGAAGATAAGCAGCAGCCCGCCGAGCACGGCCATGCGCGCCAGGATATCCCCGGCCGAATAGCTGGCCGCGCTGCCGCCGGCTAGCTTTCGCGTGCCGATAGCGTATCGGGTAATAAGCCAGACCGGCAAGGCCAGCGAAATTCCGTATATTGCGGCCTGAGTGGCGCCCGCCACCCAGGCCACCAGGATAGCCGCAAGGGCGATGCCCACCGATACGCTGGTCAGGCCAAGGGATAGCCCGACCAGTAAAAGCGGCAGCGGCGAAAAATAGGCGAACAGGATGGCGGCGCCGCTGCCGGTCAGGACGCCGAGCGACAAAGCGGCGCTGGCCAGGCCGCCCGCCATTGCTATGATCAATTGCCTATGCATATCCGCCCCGCTTGGCCTGCCTCTGCCTGGCCTGTCAGTCGCGGGGCCCCGGGCCCCGGTCATTAGCTGGAAACGTAGGGCAGGAGCGCCAGATACCTGGCCCTTTTGATGGCCTTGGCAAGCAGGCGCTGCTTTTTGGCTGAAACCGCCGTGATCCGGCTGGGGACGATCTTGCCGCGCTCGGAAACAAAGCGCGACAGCAACTTGACGTCCTTATAGTCGATCTTCGGCGAATTCTTGCCTGAAAACGGGCAACTTTTACGGCGCCGGAAAAAAGGCCGCCGCCCGCCGCCACCGCCGCCTCCGGACTGCGGCCGGCCGCCCCGGTCCGACGAAGATCTAGCCTGGCTGTCGCTCATTGATCCTCTCCTTCGGTTTCTCCGCTATCGGAATTGCTATCTTTGTCTGGGCTATCTTTGTCTGGGCTATCTTCGTCTGGGCTATCTTCGTCTGGTTTGTCCTCGGCCTTTACTTCCTCGGCCTCGGGCTTGGCTTCAACCTTGGCCTCGGGCTTGGCATCGGCTCCCGTACCAGCGGCGCTTTCGGCGCGGTCGTCGCGGCTGGCGCGGCGCGGACGGTCACCATTGTCGTCGTAACGGCCATCGCGGCCGGAGCGGCCCTGCATCTGCGCCGATGGGCCTTCCTCAAGCTCGTCAACCTTGACGGTCAGGATGCGAAGGATGTCTTCGTTCAGGCGCATTTGACGTTCCATTTCCTGCACCGCCGAAGAAGGACCATCGATGTTGAACATCATATAATGGCCCTTGCGGTTCTTTTTTATGCGATAGGCAAGCGATTTCAGGCCCCAGCTTTCCCGCTTGGTGACCTTGCCGCCGTTTTCCTCGATGACACCGGTAAATGAATCTGCAAGTGCGTCAGCTTGCTGCGCGGATATTTCCTGCCGCGCAATAAATACGCTTTCATAATAAGCCATATATTCCCCTTTCGGCTTGTCTCAGCCCGCATCGGCGGTAGCCGCCTTGGCCGGGCATAGCCAGACACTTATCTGGCAAGGAGTTTTCGGGCGCGCACTATACACAATTAGAACCCAGTGGCAAGGACGGCGCCGAACCCGTTTTCAACGTTGCATTTGGCCAAGCTTGACAGGCAATTGTCAGCTTGTATCAACAAAAGGATAATTGATTTAATTGAGGCGGTCGGCATGGCGCGTTCATTTGTATTTCCCGGCCAGGGGACCCAGGCGGTGGGCATGGGCAAGGAACTGGCGGGTGCGTTTCCCGCCGCCCGCCATCTGTTCCAGGAAGTCGACGATGCACTGGAGCAGAATCTATCGCGGCTCATGTTCCAAGGCGAGGAAGATGATCTGACATTGACCGAAAATGCCCAGCCGGCGCTGATGGCGGTGAGCATGGCAATAATCGCCGTTCTCCGCACGGAAGGCGGCTTCGATCTGGCCGCCGCCGGCAAGTTCGTGGCCGGCCATTCGCTTGGCGAATACACCGCCCTGACCGCTACCCGAGCCTTCACCCTCGCCGACGCCGCCCGCATCCTCAAAGCGCGCGGCCTGGCCATGCAGGAAGCGGTTGCGGTCGGCGAAGGCGCGATGGCGGCGTTGATCGGCGTCGAACTGGATCAAGCCGAGGCGTTTGCCGCCGAAGGCGCCGGCGCCGGGGTCTGCACCGCCGCCAACGATAACGCTCCCGGCCAGGTGGTCATCTCGGGCGATGCGGCGGCGGTGGAACGGGCCTTGGAAATTGCCGTCGCGGGCGGCGCCAAGCGCAGCATCATGCTTCAGGTCAGCGCCCCGTTTCATTGCGCCTTGATGGCGCCGGCCGCCGATGTGATGGCCGACAGGCTGGCGGCGATGCAAATCAACCGGCCCGCCCTTCCGGTTATCGCCAACGTCACCGCCGCCGCCGAAAGCGCGCCCGAGGAAATTCGGCGCCTGTTGGTCGAACAGGTCACATCGCGCGTGCGTTGGCGCGAAAGCGTGCTTTATATGCGAGACAACGGCATCGATACGGTGGTCGAGATCGGCGCCGGCAAGGTGCTGACCGGCCTGACCCGCCGGATCGACCGCGATCTGACCGGCATTTCCGTGCAGACACCGGACGATATAGAGGCATTCGCCGGCACGCTGTAAGTCGTAACCGGCACGATAAAAAAACGAAGTCTTTTGAAGGAGGGTACGGCATGTTCGATTTATCCGGAAAACGCGCCCTGGTGACCGGCGCCTCCGGCGGCATCGGTGGTGCCATTGCCAGAAATCTGCACGCCGAGGGCGCGGCGGTGGCCCTGTCGGGCACGCGCACCGAAGCGCTCGAGGCCCTGGCCGAAGAACTTGGCGAAAACGCGCATGTAGTTGCAGCCGACCTTTCGCAGCCCGATCAGGCCGGCAAGCTCGCCGCGACGGCGGAGGCGGAAATGGGCGGGCTCGACATCCTGGTGAACAATGCCGGGCTGACCCGCGACAACTTGGCCATGCGCATCAAGGACGAAGATTGGCAAAGCGTGCTCGATGTCAATTTGGGCGCCGCATTCCGGCTTTCGCGCGCCTGCTTGAGGGGCATGATGAAACAGCGCTGGGGACGGATTATATCCATCACCTCTATTGTCGGCGTCACCGGAAATGCGGGACAGGCTAATTACGCGGCGTCCAAGGCCGGCTTGATCGGCATGAGCAAATCCATAGCCGCCGAAGTTGCCTCGCGCGGCATCACGGTCAATTGCATTGCGCCGGGATTCATAGTCACCGCCATGACTGACGCCTTGAAGGATGATCAGCGCGACGCGCTGTTGCAGGCGATTCCCGCCGGGCGTCTGGGCGAAGTTGACGATGTGGCCGCCGGGGTGGTTTTCTTAGCGAGCGACGAGGCTGCCTATGTGACCGGTCAGACACTTCATGTGAACGGCGGAATGGCGATGATATAGACCATGATCGAGAGATGTAAATTTGGCGTTTCGGAATGCTGGTCAAGGATTTCAAAGTGTGTTACGAACGCCGCAATGAGCCTCGGATAATTCAAGGCCGAACAACCGGTTGGGCAAGGGGCCGTAAACGTAATTTTGAGTTTCTGTGGATATTTAGTCGAGGACTGAAAGTATGAGCGACATTGCTGACCGCGTAAGGGGGATTATCGTCGAACATTTAGGCGTGGACGAGGAAAAGGTCACCGATACGGCGAGCTTCATCGATGATCTGGGCGCAGACAGCTTGGATACGGTCGAACTGGTCATGGCCTTTGAGGAAGAGTTCGGTTGCGAAATACCCGATGATGCCGCCGAAAAAATCCTCACCGTCAAGGATGCGGTGGATTTTTTGTCCTCGCAGGTGCAATAGCGATACGGGGCGCCGCTCTCGTGCGGTATAATCTGGAATTACTTTAACTGTAAATTCGTGTGAGCCATGAGGCGCGTGGTAATCACCGGTATCGGTCTGGTAACGCCGCTGGCATGCGGGACCGATGCGACTTGGCAGCGATTGATCGACAGCCGGTCCGGCGTCGTGCCGATCACCGATTTCGATGTTTCCGATATTTCGTCAAAGATTGCGGCGCGGGTGCCGCTCGACGGCGATCACGCATTCCTGGCCGACGACTGGGTGCCGCCCAAGGAACAGCGGCGCATGGATACCTTTATCCAATTCGGATTGGCGGCGGCGGAGATGGCGGTCAAGGACGCCGGCTGGACGCCCGATGACGAAGAGGAATTAGAGCGCACCGGCGTTTTGATCGGCGCCGGCATCGGCGGGCTTCCCGAGATTGAGCGAAGCAGCATCGTGGTTCATGAAGGCAAGGCCCGGCGCCTGAGCCCGTTTTTCATTCCGGCCAGCCTGATCAATCTGGCTTCCGGCCAGGTCGCCATCAGATATGGCTTCAAGGGGCCCAATCATGCGGTGGTCACTGCATGCTCATCGGGTGCCCATGCCATCGGCGACGCCGCCCGCATGATCATATTCGAAGATGCCGATGTGATGATCGCCGGCGGCGCCGAAGCCGCCATCTGCAGGACCGGCGTTGCCGGGTTTGCGCAGGCGCGGGCGTTGTCGTCCGGCTTCAACGATACGCCGGAAAAGGCTTCGCGGCCCTGGGACAGGGATCGCGATGGCTTCGTCATCGGCGAAGGTGCCGGCATCGTTGTCCTGGAAGAGCTTGAACATGCGCGTGCGCGCGGCGCGCAAATCTATGGCGAAGTCGTCGGCTACGGTATGTCCGGCGATGCCCATCACATCACCGCGCCCGCCGAAGACGGCAACGGCGGTTATCGGTCGATGCGGGCTGCGCTGAAGCGCGCCGGGCTCAACCCCGAGGATATCGATTATGTCAACGCGCACGGAACCTCGACGCCGCTTGGCGACGAGATCGAACTGGGCGCGGTGAAACGGCTGTTCGGTGACGCGGTCAACGGCATCGCCATGTCGTCAACCAAATCTTCCATCGGGCACCTGCTGGGCGCCGCCGGCGCGGTCGAGGCCATATTTTCGACCCTGGCCATCAAACACGGCGTTGTCCCGCCGACCCTTAATCTCGACAATCCATCGGAAGGCTGCGACATCAATCTGGTCGCGCATCAGGCGCAGGAGCGTAAAGTCAGGGCGGTGCTGTCCAATTCCTTCGGTTTCGGCGGCACCAACGCTTCGCTTATCATCGCGGGGATCGATTAATCAAAAATGAGCCGGCTAATACCAAATTGCACAAATAAACACCCATTGTGATCTTCTTTCCCGCTCCCTCGGTCGGAGGGGAGGCGCTGGCGATGGCGTCCCATCGGCAAGCCTTCCCGACACCCCGAGGGGGCGGGAAAGGCGACCCGAAGGGCGGCTTTGCGCGGCTTCCGGATGCCCTGAATAGCCGTGGGCGCACCGCTTATGATGCAAAGGCATCACGGCACGGCACGCTCCTAACCGGAAACCGCGCAAAGCCGTCACAATGGGTGTTTATTTATGCAACTTGGTATCATCCGCTGGATCTCCATACTGGCCGTTCTGGCCGTTATCGCGGTTACCGGTAGCGGATTTTTCGGATATGCGAAATTCAGTCAGCCCGGCCCTTCGCTTTCTAACCGGGCCGTGGTCATTCCAAACGGCCTCGGCGTTGACGCGATCGCTGAATTGCTGCGCTCCAACGGAATTATCCAATATCCGGTGTTGTTGCGTATCGGTGCGCGCCTCTACGAGCCCGAGGCTCCGCTAAAGGCAGGCGAATTCACCTTTCCCAAGGGCGTCAGCGCACGCCGGGTTCTTGATATTTTGCGGCATGGAAAAACGGTCGTTAGGCGCTTGACGGTCGCCGAGGGCCTCACCACCCAGGAGATCAGGGCGCGTCTGAGCGCCACCGAGGGATTGCGGGGAGCGTTGCCGGCGGAATTCGGTGAAGGCGAATTTTTACCCGAAACCTATCATTTTTCATACGGTGATAGCCGCAAAGAGATCGTCCGCCGCATGCGCGAGGCGATGGCCCGGGCCATCGAAAAATTGTGGCTCCGGCGGGCGCCGGACCTTCCCCTGAACAATCCCGCCGAAGCGGTGGTTCTTGCCTCGATTATCGAAAAGGAAACCGGACTTGCCGAGGAGCGGGCGCGGGTGGCGGGCGTATTCATCAATCGCTTGCGCCGCGGCATGCGCCTGCAATCCGATCCCACCGTGGTTTATGCATTGACCGGCGGGCGCGGCGAATTGGGCCGCCGTCTGACCCATGCCGATCTCAAACATCCGGACCCCTACAACACCTATATGCATAAAGGGTTGCCGCCAGGCCCGATCGCCAATCCCGGGCTTGCCGCCCTCGAAGCCGCGCTCAACCCGGCCGAGACGGGCGATCTATATTTCGTCGCCGACGGCAAGGGCGGGCATATCTTCGCCCGTACGCTTAAAGCGCACAACAGAAACGTCCGCCGCTGGCGGCGCCTGCAAAAAGACAGGCAAACAGGGCGCTAGAAAATTACAGCCATTCCTTATCGGGAAGTTTCTTGAACAGGCGGTCGGTCCATCCGGGCGGCAACGCGTCGAGCAGCCAAACCATGAAGTAGATGGGTAGCGGGAAGGCAATGCGCGGCCTGTTTCTGGCCAAGCCGCGCTCGATGATACGCGCTGCCTTATCGGCCTGCATGAACATTGGCATGGGAAAACGGTTGTTTTCCGTGATCCGGCTTGCCACGAACCCCGGGCAGATGACGCTGACGCCGATACCATGACGGCCGAGCCGTCCGCGCATGGCCTCGCCGTAGGATTTACCCCAAGCCTTGCTGGCGCTATAGGCTGGTGCGCTCGGCATGCCGTGGAACGCCGCTATCGAACTCATAATGGCGAATTGGCCCTTTTTCCTGTCAAGAAACCGCTGCACAAGAGGCGTAATCGTATTTTGGACGCCTCTAATGTTGATTTCGAAAATCAGCCGGTTGGTTTCCGCGGCATCGCCGCCGCCGCTGGTGTCAGAGGATACGCCGGCATTGGCGATAACCAAGTCCAAGGCGCGCGCATCGTCGATTTCGCTCAGCCAAGCGGTCATCGCCGCTTCGCCGCGGACATCGATAACCGCTTCGTCGACGGCTGCGCCCAGGTTCCGGCATTCCCGGGCAACCGCGCCCAGGCGCGCCCGGTCCCGGCCGGACAGCGCCAGCCGCACCCCCGGCGCGGCGTAAATAAGCGCCAATGCGCGTCCGATTCCGCTGGAAGCGCCGGTGATCAGTATCGATGAATACTCTTTCCTGCGCATCGGTACTCTCCGTTGCAGGCGGGTTGCCAGGTGGGTTGCCTGCCGGGCCTGGTCCTCGAATTTACCGCTCCTTAACGGCGCTGGTCCATGATGACCGGCAAATCGGACATCATCGAGCCGAGGCCGAAATATAGAATATGGGCGTTACCGATATCATTGATTCGCCGCCGGGCGCGAGTACAGCTTCGTTATTGGCGCGCACCGCCGAATTTCTTAAGGGTGGCCGCCTGGATGCGGCCGAAAGCCTGTGCCGCGAAATCCTGAACCGGGATTCCGTTAATCTCGAAGCGCTTAAATATTTGGGCTTGATCGCCTATCAAACCGGAAACGCCGCCGCCGCCATCAAGATTTTTCGGCGCGTCCATGGTATCGATCCATCGAACGCCGAAATTCTATATCATTTGGGAAACGCCCGATTTGCAGATGGCGAACCCGGCTCCGCCGCCGATCTTTACCGCCGGGCCATCGAAGTTTCGCCGGCGTTTCTTGCCGCCCATGTCAATCTGGCCAATACGCTGCTGCACAGCGGCGATTTGGAAAGCGCCGAGCGCGCATCTATCGATGCCCTGGCGCTGGCTCCGGACAATCCCGAAGCGCTAAGCAATCTCGGGCAAATCCTTTTAAAGGCGGGCCGGCTTACCGAGGCCGTCGACAATTTGACGCGGGCGCTGGGGCCAGCCCGCGACAAGCCGGCGGCACTTACCAATCTGGGCGCGGCGCAACAGACCGCCGGGAATGTGGATGCCGCAATCGATTCGTTCCGCCGGGCCCTGGCGATGGATCCCAATTGCCATCTGGCGGAACGCAATCTTTTGATCGCCATGCTAAATCAGCCGGATTTGACGGCCGCCGAGCGGTTCGAATTGCACCGGCGCCACGCGGCCAAACACTTAAAGCCGGCGGCGCGGCGCGTATCCTTTGCCGATAGCAACCGCGCGCCGAAGCGCCGGCTGAAGATCGGTTATGTCTCGTCCGATTTTCGCGATCATCCGGTGGCGCGCAATCTGCTGCCCCTTATCCGCAATCACGATCGCGCCGCCTTTGAGATTTTTCTCTATGCCGAGGAGGAATTCGACGACCAAGTGAGCGCCGAGTTTCGCGCCTTGGCGGACCATTGGATTTCTACCCGCGGGATCAATGATGCGCAGCTAGCCGCGCGCATGCGCCAGGACCGCATCGATGTGCTGGTCTTCCTTGCCGGACGCTTCAACCTCAATCGCCCATTGATCGCGGCCCACCGCGCGGCGCCGGTGCAGGTCAGCTTTCACGATTGCGCAACCAGCGGCCTTGACGAAATGGATTACTGGCTCTCGGACGGGTTGCTGCACCCGGCCGAAACACAGGAAAAATTCACCGAACAGCTTTACCGGCTGCCCGAATTCTATCAATTCACGCCGCCGCCGGATGTGCCCGCGGCGACGCCGCCGCCATCCGCGGAAAATGGCTACATCACCTTCGGTTGCTTCAACAAGCCGGAAAAAATTAACGCAACGGTGATCGCCTTGTGGGGCGAGATATTGCGCGCCACACCGGCATCGCGCCTGGCTCTGAAATATCGCAACTATTATGGCGATGCGGGCATTGCCGGTACTTGGCGCGATCATTTCGAGCGGCTGGGATTGGACCAGGAGCGGTTGATACTGCTCAGCGGCGACGACCCCTTGGACGACCATTTGCGGGCCTATGGCAAGGTCGATATCGCCCTCGATCCGTTCCCATTCAACGGCGCCACGACCACCTTCGAAGCGCTGTTGATGGGGGTGCCGGTAATCGCCCTTTGGGGCGATGGATTTGTCGACCGGGTGGCGGCATCGATGCTTACCCATATCGGCAGGGGCGAATTGGCGGCCGGCAGCCAGCGCGCCTATCTGGATATCGCCCGTCGCCTGGCCGACGACCATGCGCGCTTGGTGTCCATGCGGGGCCAGCTTGGAATCCAGTTATTGACATCGCGCCTGTGCAACGGGGCAGGGTATGCGAGGAATGTAGAGGCGGCGTACCGTGATATGTGGCGCGCATGGTGTGCAAAGGTGGCCGATTGACACTTTTTCCGGTGTATCCCTAGTTTACATGGCGCAACCGATATGATTTCCATAAACTGAGGCACCGTTGGTATCCGTGGATAGACTTTCACTCAAGGCCCTGTACCCGATATGTCTGAATTGAACTCGATGACCGGATTTGCGCGCGCCACTGGCGCCGAGGGTTCCCATACCTGGAGCTGGGAAGTGAAAAGTGTCAACGGCAAGGGCCTGGATGTGCGCTGCCGCATGCCGAGCGGTTTCGATGAAATGGAAGCCGCCGCGCGGGCGGCGGTATCGAAACGGTTCAAGCGGGGAAACATCAATCTGACGCTGTCGCTGGCGTTGGACGAAAGCGGCATTGGTTATCGCATCAACAAGGATTTGCTGGATCATTTGATCGATACGGCGAAGACCTTCGAAGCCGGCGACAACGTGTTTGACCCGCCGCGCATTGATGGCCTGCTCGGCGTCCGCGGGGTCGTCGAGGCTGTCGACGAAGTTGCCGACGAAGCCGAGATGAAGGCGCTTAAAAAAAGCATTCTCGATAGTCTGTCGGCCGCCATCGACGGCTTGTCCGAGATGCGCGCCGACGAAGGCGCCCGCATGAAATCGGTGCTGGCCGCGCATCTGGACAATATCGGCGCGCTTTGCGGCGGTGCCGCGGAAGTCGCCGAAACCCAGCCTGAAAGCATCGAGCGCAAACTGCGCGAACAGATCACCGAGCTTTTGCAGGCGGAACCGGCGTTGCCCGAGGAACGTCTGGCGCAGGAAGTGGCCATTTTAATCACCCGCTCGGACGTGCGCGAGGAACTGGACCGGCTCGGGGCTCATTTGCAAGCCGCCGGCGAGCTTTTGGACGGCGGCGGCGCGGTTGGGCGCAAGCTGGATTTTCTCTGCCAGGAATTCACCCGCGAAGCCAATACCATTTGCTCGAAGGCATCGGACCTCGAACTATCGCGGATCGGGCTCGAATTGAAGTCGGTGGTCGAGCAGTTCAGGGAGCAGGTGCAGAACATTGAGTGAGCAGACACCTTCGCCGTATTTTGATCGCCGCGGCTTGATTTTCGTCCTGTCCTCTCCTTCGGGAGCCGGCAAGACCACCATCTCGAGGGAGCTGCTGCGGCTGGACGACAATCTTGTCATGTCGGTTTCGACGACCACCCGGCCGAAGCGGGCCGGCGAGACCGAGGGCGTCGATTATAATTTTGTCGATGAAAAAACCTTCACCCGGCTGACCAAGGATGGCGCCTTTTTGGAGCATGCCCACGTTTTCGAGTATTTTTACGGAACCCCGCGCGGCCCCGTCGAAAAGGCGCTTTCCGAGGGTACCGATGTCCTCTTTGATATCGATTGGCAGGGCACGCAGCAACTCGCCAGCGATAAAAACATGGGCGCCGATCTGGTCAGCGTCTTCATCCTGCCGCCGAGCACCGAGGAACTGGAAAGCCGGCTGCATCGCCGGGCGCGGGACCCCGATGACGTGGTGCGCCAGCGCATGGAGAAGGCTTCCGATGAAATGAGCCATTTTCCCGAATACGGATATGTCATCGTCAACGACGATGTCGAACAAAGCGTCGGGCGGGTGCAGGCAATCCTGGAAGCGGAAAGATCACGCAGGAGCCGCCTGATAGGCCTGCATGAATTTGTCCAAGATCTACGGGGTATCGATTAGTCGCCAGCCGCGTTTTTCGCCGCCGCGTGCGCTCTTGCCAGGCGGCAAAATTCCTCGACGCTCAGTTCCTCGGCGCGTGCCGTCGGCTCGATGGCGAGGCCGTCGAAATCGAAATTCATCGATTTCAAGGATGCGCGCAGCATCTTGCGGCGCTGGTTGAAGGCGGCCGCGGTCACCGCCTCGAGGCTGTCCCACTCGGCTGGCGCGGCGGGTTCGGAGCGCGGTTTCAAGACCACCACGCTGGATGCGACCTTGGGCGGCGGGGTAAATGCCCGCTTGTCGACGTTGAACGCGATCTCAACCTCGCACAGCCATTGCGTTATCACCGATAGCCGTCCGTATATTTTGTTTCCGGGAATGGCGGCAAGCCTGTCGGCGACCTCTTTCTGCAGCATCAGCACCAACAAATCGATGTCTCGGACGGATCTGAGCCATTTGACGATAAGCACCGTCGAAATGTTGTAGGGCAGATTGGAAACAATGATGCGCGGTGCCGGTGCCGCGCTGGCCGGATCGATATCAAGCGCATCGGCTTCCAAAACACGCAGCCTGTCGGGATAAGCTTCCTGCAAATGTTCGAGGGCGGCGACGCAGCGCCGGTCCTTTTCGATCGCCGTCACGCTTGCCGCGCCTTGGGCCAGCAGCGCCCGGGTCAAGCTTCCCGGGCCGGGACCCACCTCGATTATGTGCTTGGGCTCGAGGGCGCCCGCGACGCGGGCGATGCGGCCGGTCAGGTTGCTATCCAAAAGGAAATGCTGGCCCAGGGATTTTTGCGCCGTCAATTGAAACCGCTTGATGATCTCGCGGAGCGGCGGCAATTCGGGTTCGCGACCCGGCTTCCCGGACGGGGCCATGGCGTCTATTCCGGTAATCCGCGCGCCCGGTTGGCCGACATCACCGACGCCGCGGTTAGGGCGGCGAGAAGGCTGCCCTCATTGGCGGTGCCGGTGCCGGCTATATCGAGCGCAGTGCCATGATCGGGCGAGGTGCGGATAAATGGCAAACCCAGCGTTATATTGACGGCGCCATCGAAATCGATGGTCTTGATCGGAATCAGCGCCTGATCGTGATACATGCAAACCGCGGCATCGTACCTGGCGCGCGCGCGCGGATGGAACAGCGTATCGGCCGGATGCGGACCGGAAACCTTGACGCCGTTTTTTCGCAGCCGTTCGATGGCCGGTTGGATCAAATCGATTTCCTCTTGGCCCATGGTTCCAGCCTCGCCGCCATGCGGGTTAAGCGCCGAAACCGCGATGCGCGGCGCCGGGATCGCAAAATCCCGGCATAGCGCCACATGCACGGTTTCGACGGTCTCGACGATCAGCGCCTGCGACAACCGTTCGAGCGCGCCGGCAAGGCTCAGATGCCGGGTCACCGTCACCACGCGCAAGCGATCGCTGGCCAGCATCATGATCGGCTCGCTCTTCACCTCCGCCAGTGCCGCCAGAAATTCGGTGTGGCCGGGATGGGCGAAGCCGGCTTTGTACAGCGCTTGCTTATGGATCGGATTGGTGACGACGGCACCGGCGCGGCCGGCGCGCACAAGCTGAACCGCCATTTCGATCGACGCCATGACCGCCGGGCTGTTTTTACCGTTCAATTGGCCGGGAACAACCGGAGCGGCAAGCGGAAGCGCCAACACCGGAAGCCGGTCCGGGAACATGTGCCGGGCCTCTTCGGGTTCGGAAATGACGCCGACATCAACGCGCTCACCGATGCTTTCCGAGAGGCCTTGCAGGCGGCTCGCATCGTCGATCAGAAAAAAAGGCGAAATCTCCCGGCGATGCCGCCGCCAGATCATGATGCTCAACTCGCCACCGATACCGGCGGGTTCTCCCATGGTGAGGGCGATCGGCAATTGCCGATCGGTCATTGCCGAATATCCACGAATGCGGCTCGCCTCAAATCGCGAAGAAGGCGCCGCGCAATCAGTTTAGCCCGTTGTTCCAGCAGCATGAATTCAACTTGTGTACGCACCTGTGCGTCGGCCAGATCACCTTTACGGCCGCAAGTCATCAACACGACGATGCCGCCGCCGGTCTTGATGGGTTCGCTGGATTCGCCGACCTTCAAATCGGCAACCGTGGCTCGAATGTTGGGAGGAAGGTTAGAAAGCTTAATTCCATTTAGCTTGCCCGACCGTGTGGCGCCAAGCTCCTTACCCAGTTTTTCCATATCCCGACAACTTTCCGCCGAATTCGCCACCGTCCGCGCCAATTCCATTTGTGAAGCTGCTATTTCCTTCGGAGCCCCCTTCGGCAATGCCAGAAAAACCTGCTGCAAATCCACGATAATGTTGGGTTGGGGCAGGCCCTCTGAAATGCGCTGGTTGCGCAACACCAGGACGTAGAAGCCGTCTGGCCCATGGATCGGCTTTGACACAGATCCCCGCTTCATTTTGACGACAACTTCGGACAGTTCCGGATCCAATTGATCTTTGCGAATCCAGCCGAGGTTGCCCCCTGCCGCGGCGGTTGCGCTTTGCGAGAAGGTGCGGGCGAGCGCGTCAAAGTTGGCGCCTTCGGCAATCTGCTGATAGAGCCGTTCGGCAAGTTTTTTCGTCTGATCCACGGGTTTGCCGGTTTCAAACGGAATGAATATTTCGGAAATCAAATACTCAGGCTTGCCTTTGTTGTCTTTCATGCGGCTGATCGCGTCATCGATAGTTTCGTCGCTGATATTGACCCTCCCCCGAACTTGCCGCCGGATAATTTTTTGCCAGGCAATGGTCGCCTCGATCTGGGTTGAGAAAGCAATGCGGTCGATGTTGTTGCGCTTTAAGAGCTCAATCATTCCGCCCGATTTCATGCGGTTATTTTTTTCGATGGATCGAACCGCCGCGTCGAATTCGGCTTCACCTACTGTTATTTTGAGCCGGCGCGCTTCCTGCAGCCGGAGTTTGTCGTCAATCAGCCTGCGCAGAACCTGGGAAGAGATACGTTTTCGGACCTGCGGTGTCTTCGGCAACTGCGATGAAAGAATTACGAGATCTAGCCGCGAAGATAAATCGAAGCCCGAAATTATCTCGTCGTTGACGATGGCGACTATTCGTTGCGAGTTCTGAGCACTGACCTGACGGTCAGGCGATAGGGGGTAGAAAATGATAAGCCCGGCGGCGAGCGCAAGCGTGCGAAGAATTGTCTTCGGCCTTGGAGCAGTCGTCCAAGCTCTATGTTTCGGTGATCGTTTCATTGGTTGCACCGCACCTTGGTATCAGTTCCCGCTTCGGCTGACGCCCGTCTGGATGTCTCCCAATGTCTTGAAGGTCAGGCGAAATAAAATCGAATCATTGGGTTTCAAATCACGATCTTCGTAAAACTCGCGGCGCAGCGATACGTTAAATACAAAACATTCGCATTCGTATGTAAAGTTGAGGCCAAGCGACCTTAATTCCCCTTCGCCTTCAAGATTATAGCGCGAAGCAAACCCGGCTCTCCACAACCGGTTTAATTTGGTCGAAATTTGGCCCTGTATTTCCTCGCGCCCGCCGAATTCCGAACCTTCCTGCCGATCGAAAAATACATAGTTCGTTCTCAAATTTAGCGCCGGTGGGCCGGCCGCCAGGTTTAATTCCGTTCGCCGCGGCGACAGATCGTTTTTGTCGATGCGCGTCTTATATGCCAGCGAGAGATTTTTATCGGGGCGAATTCGAACCCGGGCAACAAGATCGGAAAAATCATCTTCCAATCCGGATGCGTCGGGAAAGGAATCATCCCTCCTAAATCTGTAGCGTTGACCGATAAAGAATGAGGTGCTGCCACCCTTGGCGCCATACGCGCCCCAGCGAAGGCCGTAGCTGATGCGCGTGCCGCCCTCCACCCGGTCCAGACCGGTAAACTTGTTTGGCGAAAAAAGGTTGGTTTCGTCGAATTCCTGTTCGATGCTGTCTTCATTGGGAATGGTCGACGAATTACCCATGTTCGGGCTGACGAATACCGCCACGGCGGGTTCCATGATCTCGGTAATACTTGACCCGTGCCGGCGGGATAGCGGCAAGCGCCAGCCAGCCGTCAACAGGGGATAAACGCGGCCTTCAAATCCGGTGTCATATCCGCCGGCTTCACCCTCGATGGGATGGCTGGCATAGTGATATAGATCACCGCGCAAGGTCGCGGAAAGTTCGATCACGTCTCCCAGGGGACCGAAATAGGGCATGCCGATGCCGCCCTTGATCGATAGGCGGCGGGTATCGGTTCCATGCGTCCGGGTAAGCGCCAATAGGCTGGCGTCCAGTGAAGTGTTCACACCATATTTGCCCGGCTCGCCAACATGATTGAGTTCCAGCATCGGAAACACGATAGGCGTTGTTCCGGGATCGTCGGAGACGCGCAAGCCCTGGTAAAGGTAGGAATCGGCAGATGCGTAGTCGCGGCCGCGAAACGCTTCGGCAAATAATCTCGTATTCAAGGAATTCTGGGAACCTAATCGATAGCGCCGGAGATAGGTATCGTCGGTGCTCCGTTTTATGTCGGCGCCCCAGCGCCAGCTATCGTTGACGTCATGCCGGATCGACGTATTGATATGGCCGCGAAACTCGTTATCCGAATCGTAAGTCGCGCTGCCGCGCGCGTCGAACCGCTGGTCGCGCTGCAATTCCCGGTATTCACCTTCCAGAAGCAACCGTTCCTTGGTCGTCAATGTGGGTGTGATGGTGATGTCCCGATTGGGCGCCAAGGCGATATAGTAGGGTGTGGTGATCGACGTTCCCAGCGTTGTCGAGCCGCCGAGGCGCGGGGTCAGGAAGCCCGTCTTGCGCTTCACGGTCGGGTCGGGGTGCGAAAAATAAGGCGTATATGCGACAGGAATGCCGGCGAATTCCATCCAGGCGTCGCGGTACTCGATGACCTTCTTTTCCTGGTCGTGGACAACCTTGACGGCTTTCAATTGCCACAGCGGTGGATCGCCGGTTTCCGAGGCGCATTTGTCGCATGGCGAATAAACCGCATTGCGCATTTCTGTTCTAACGCCGCGCGAACGGCGGGCACCGGAAGCGGCGATACGCGCGTTATCGGACAGCCGGATGCGCAGGCCGCGGATGGTGCCGTCCTTGAAATCACCCGTCAGTTCCATGTGCTCGGCGAACAGCACGTCGCCGCTCGGCTCCAACAGCGTAACATTACCCGACGCGGTCACAATATTTTGGCGTTCGCTGTAGGACACCGTGTCGGCTAAAAGAATCCTTTCCTTTTGCGATATTTCGACGTTGCCCGAAGCCGTGACAACGCCCAATTCGCGGTCATGGGTAAGCTTGTCCGCGGTAAATAGCAGCGGCTGCGCGGTGTCCAAATTTTGGGCATTCGCACCGCCGCTCGACACAACCGCCATCACCAAGGCGACCCAAGCAAGCAGGTATTTCAGGGTGCGCTTCATCCGTCCTCCAGATGAAACATCATGGCCAATCCCAGCAGCATCGATATTCCCGATGGGGTCCACGCCGCCAGGACCACCGGTATGCTTTCACGGATGCCAAGGGCGAAGACGATATCCGAAAAAAAGAAAAGTACGAAACCCGTCAATATCCCGCCGACAACGACATAGGTCACGTTGACCACTCTCGAATGGCGAAGCGTGAATGTGGCTGCAATCAATACCATGGCGCAAAGGAGCAGGGGTGCGGCAAGCAGGGTGTGCCAATAAAGCCGGTGGCGGGTGGCGCTGAAGCCGGCTCGGTCCAGATTGCTAATAAAACCGGGCAAATCCCAAAAAGACAAGGTTTCGGGCGGCGCGAAGCTGTCGTTTATGTTGTCGACCGTGATATCGGTCGCAAACCAGTGTTCGGCGGCCCGGCGCGGCAGCTCGTTCTCCCGGTCGTGAATGACCGCATCTTTCAAGTGCCAGAATTTATCTTCCAGTTCGGCGGTTCCTGCATCGATGCGTTGGTTGAAACGATCGGACCCTTTATAAACGAATATGGTCACATCCTTGAGGTTGATATCGGCGCCATCAATGTCGATTGATGCGGCGCGAATGACCGATTGGTTCTTTTCATTGGCCTGTCTAAGCCAAAGGCCGGTCGGTGATACAGTAAGCAAATTACTTTGCCCCTGCAGATAGGTTGCGTTCAACCGGTCGAACTTAGCCAGCAGCGCCGATGCCAGCGGATTGAGCGCCGTAATTTTGATGACGCCGAGCAGGAATGCCGCCGTTAAAACCGGAAATAGGAACTGCCATGCCGATACGCCAGCCGCCCGCGCGACGACAAGCTCGCTGTTACGGGTCAGACGCCAAAAGGTCGCCATGCCGCCGAATAATACCGCGAACGGAAATGCCTGCTGGCCCATAAAGGGCAATTTCATCAAGCTCATTTGCAGGACCAGCGCCAAGCCGACATTTTCATGACTGGCTGCCCGGCGCAGCAGCTCAACCGTGTCGAACAGAAAAATCAGGCCGAGGAAAATGAAAAAGATGATCCCGAAGCTGACAAAAAACTGCCGGCCGATATAAGTCGAGAGAACCGTGGACAAGTGCAAGTCTCGATATCCTAGTTGGTGGCCACCGGCTCGGCGTTTTTAACTCTACGCATTAACAAGCGAGGCGTCGGATGAATTAAAAGCAAAATAATTGCGAGTAGTACGGGACCGAATCCGGCGGCGTAGATGGCTGGTATAAGGCCGAGGTTTTTGGCCGTTAAGTTAATCAGGCCCAAATCGAGGATTTGCAACCCTATAAAGAGAGCCGATGCGGCCAATACCTTGGTCAGCTGTCCGCGGCGCGAGAAACCGCCGAGCATGACAGACAAAAAAGCGATCAAGGCGAAGCCGAGGGCGTTGATCGGCAGGGCCAACCGTTGGTGGGCTTCGGCGACAAATTTACCGTAATCCTTCGGATTGCCGACATCGGTCTTTTTCAGCTGCAGCAACTCATCCACCGACCGTTCCCGTGCTTCTCGAAACCGGGCGTCGGGCTTGTTGACGACCCCGCCGAGATCGAAACTGTAGTGGTCAAAATACAAGATCGAAAGCTTGCCCGATTTGCGGTCGATTTCCTGGCGGTTGCCTGTAAACATTAATACGCGGGCACCGGATGGGGTTTGCGCCATGGCGCCACGTTCGGCGATAACCGTCGCCGGTTTTGCCGGGTCTCTGTTGTCGTGTATCAACAGGCCGCGCAATTCGGTTTCGCCCGACCGTTCGCGGATATAAACGGTAATCTGGTCTGAGATTGTGTTGAATACGCCTTCCCTTAGCAGCACGTGGGAAAAGCTGTAACGGATGTCCCATTGGAGTTCACGGAACTTCTGGTACGATTTCGGGGTCGCCCAAAGGGTGAGACCGTAGCCGATAAGTGTGAAGACCAAGCCAAGCGCCAGCACCGGCCGGGCGAACGCCAGCGGGCTCATTCCGGCGGCGCGCAGGACCACTATTTCGCGGTCTGAATTCAGCCGTCCATAGACGAACAAGACGGCAATGAACAACGCGATGGGAATAATCTGGATCAGGAAGTTCGGGAGCTGTAATACCGTTAGGGTAAGAAACAATTTGAGCGACAGGCCGCGATTGATGATCGATTCAACCGCCCTAACCGACACGAACAGCCAGATGACGCCGGTCATCACCAGCGTGATCATCGCCGTCGACCAGATGAGTTGCCGGGTTATGTATCGTGATATCTGATTCATCGTCGGCGATTATACTCACCAATTTGCCGGCGAATAGGTAAAAAGTCATTGGACTCAATATTTTATGAACCGAATTCGCCAAATTTTCCGCCACCCGGCGGACCAATCACGCGCGGGAGAAATGATCCGCCACGGCTGCGGCGGTGCCATCGCCGCCGCTTCTAATCCGTTCCGCCAAGACCGCGCACATTGACAGCCGCTCTTGCCCGAAATGCCGCGCCGAAAGGATCTTGCCCTCGAGGAAGGTCCGGTCGGCATCCGGCATGCTGAGGTCCGAGGCCGTGCGCACGGCGGCGAGCAGCAGCAGCCAACCGCCGATTACATTACCGAGCAGCGTTAAATAGGGGTGGGCGACAATGGCGGTTTCGTCGCTGGGGCCGCGATCCAACAGGCAACGGGTCGCATCCTGCAAATCCCGGAACGCGCTATCCTGGGCGGCTTTCACCGCAACAAGTTCGGCCGCGCCGGTTGCATCCAGAGATTCCAATGCGGCCTTCATATCTTCGATCAGGCCGTTGATGGCCCGGCCCCCGTCACCCTGGATCTTGCGCCCGACCAAATCGCCGGCCTGGATGCCGTTGGTGCCTTCATAGATGGTGGTAATTCGCGCATCGCGCAGATGCTGGGCAGCGCCGGTTTCCTCGATAAAGCCGGTACCGCCATGCACTTGGATACCGATGCTGGCAACCTCGACGGCGCCGTCCGTGATCCAGGCCTTCACCACCGGGGTCAGGAGGCCCAAATGGGCATCGTATCTGGTCCTGACCGCTTCGTCCGGATGGCGCTTTGCCAGATCGATGCACAGCGCGGTATAGAGCGCCACGGCGCGGTGCGCTTCGCACAGCGATTTCATCGAAAGCAGCATGCGCTTGACGTCGGGATGCTCGATAATCGCGGCGGCGGCCGCGCCGTCTTCGGTTTTGCGCGTACCTTGTATGCGTTCGCGCGCATAAGCCAGGGCTTGTTGATAAGCCCGCTCACCGATGCCGACGCCCTGCACGCCAACCGCCAGCCGCGACATATTCATCATCGTGAACATCGCCGCCAGCCCCTTGTTCTCCTCGCCGACCAGATAACCGATGGCGCCACCGTCTTCGCCATAGGACATGACGCAAGTCGGGCTGGCGTTGATGCCCAGCTTGTGCTCCAGCGAAAGGCAGCGGACATCGTTGCGGGTGCCCAGGCCGCCGTCCGCATTGACCAGATATTTGGGCACCAGAAACAGCGAAATTCCGCGCGTGCCGGGCGGCGCGTCCGGAAGCCGGGCAAGCACAAGGTGAACGATATTGCCGGTCCAGTCATGGTCGCCGCCGGTGATGAATATTTTCTGCCCGGTGAGGCGGTAGTGATCCCCGTTCTTGACGGCGCGCGTGGTCAGCCGGGAAAGATCGGAACCGGCCTGCGGTTCGGTCAGGTTCATGGTCGAAACCCATTCGCCGGTGATGAGCCGGCTCAAATACACCTCTTTTTGCTCGGCGGTTCCGTGTTGTTGCAGAAGTTCGATGGCGGAATATACCATCAGCGGTATCAGGCCGAACGCCATGTTAGCCGACGACCACATTTCGAAGGCGGCAATGGCGACTTGGTTGGGCAATCCCTGGCCGCCATGTTCGGGCATCGCCAACATGCCGGTCCATCCCGACGCGGCCATTTGTTGATAAGCTTCCTTAAAACCATCCGGCGTACGGACGACGCCGTTTTCCAGCCTGCAGCCTTCGATATCGCCGGATCGGTTCAAGGGCGCCAATATTTCCGCCGCGAAGCGGCCGGCTTCATCAAGAACCGCCGAGACGGTATCATCGGTCGCTTCCTCGTATCCCGGCAGTGCTGGCAAGCCACCATCACCAAGGCACAACTCCGCCACCTCGCGCATGGCAAAGCGGATATCATTCAACGGTGGTAAGTAATCCGACATGACTAATTTTCGGATCGCCGGCGGGCGATCAAAACGCTCCTTGATGCTAATTCGGCTAAAAACAGCAAAATTTAAGCCTTTCGGCAAGTTACCAGCTCGTTACCCATTGTTACAAATTATTCAACAAACGACATACGCCGTTAACACAGCGTGTTTAAGATGTTTCCCATTCCACATAGGAATGCAATCACTCCCCCGGTGATTGGTTCGGTCCGGCGACACCCCAGGACCGACGGTCCGTTTCCCCCGACACCACCCAACGGACCAATTCTTAGACGTGAAGCCTCCCTGTTAAACTTGCCGGGCTCCGAAAGGAGCCCGGCTAACATTTTTATTGGACAATGCGCTAAAGATCGAAGATCTTTCCCGGATTCATGATGTTGTCTGGATCAAGCGCGCGTTTGATGGAACGCATCAATTCCAAATCAATCGCCGGCGCGTAGTGTTGCAATTCGCCGCGCTTGACCAATCCGATACCGTGTTCGGCGCTGATGCTGCCGTTCATCGCAACCACCAGGTCATGCACGATCCGGTTGAAGTCTGCCCAGCGGTCGATAAAGGCCTGTTTATCGTAGCTCACGGGCTGGGTCAGGTTGAAGTGGATATTGCCGTCACCCATATGGCCGAAGGCGCAGACCCGGATGCCCGGCATTTCGGCTTCGACCAGTTCGCTGGCCCGGCGCATGAATTCACAGGTTTTCGATACCGGCACCGATATGTCGTGCTTGATGCTGCCGCCTTCGCGGGTCTGGGCGTCTGGAATTTCTTCCCGCAGTTTCCATAGCTCCAATGCTTGCGCCTCGCTCTCGGCGAAGACGGCGTCGGATATTTCGCCGGCCTCGAAGGCGGCCCCAAGCGCCGCCTCGATTTCGGTGCGCAGATCGTCGCTGGCGCGCGGCGAGGTAAGCTCCATGAGGACGTACCAGGGATGGCGCCCGGCAAACGGATCGCGGCTTTCCGGAATATGCCGGACAACCAGCTCCAACCCGATCTCGGCGATCATTTCGAACGCCGTCAGCCGGTCGCCACACATTGCGCGCACCCGGTCGAACAGCGCCAATATGTTGTCCAGCTGATCGAGCGCCGCCATCACCGTCACCTTGGAACGGGGCAGGGGATAGAGTTTCAGCACCGCCTTGGTGATGATGCCGAGGGTCCCCTCGGCGCCGATGAACAGATGCTTCAAATCGTATCCGGTATTGTCCTTGCGCAGCGCGCTCATGCCGCTCCAGATGCGGCCGTCGGCAAGCACCACCTCTAGCCCAAGGACCAGATCGCGCGTATTGCCGTATCTGAGTACGCCGACGCCGCCGGCATTGGTCGCCAGGTTACCGCCGATGCGGCAGCTGCCCTCGGCGCCGAGGCTGAGCGGGAACAGGCAGTTTTCGTTTTCGGCGGCCGCTTGGATATCGGCCAGGATGCAGCCGGCTTCGACGGTCATCGTGTGATTGAGGGCGTCGATCTCGATGATCCGGTTCAGCCGTTCGGTCGAGATGATGACGCCGCCCTCGGCGACGCCGCCGCCGACCAGGCCGGTGTTGCCGCCGATGGCGACAATCGGCACTTTTGTGCCGGCGCACAGCTTGACCACTTCGGCCGTTGCCTCGGCGCTGCCCGGGCGCACCACGGCATCGCAGGTGCTCTCCATCAGCCCGCGTTCCTCGCGCACATAGGGGGCCAGGTCCGGCGCCTCGGTCAGCACCGCACCCGCGCCGGCAATCGATTTCAGCTTCTCGATGGTCCCGTCGGGTAATGGCATATGCGTCTAATACCTCAGTGCCCGCCGGTTGGCTATTCTCGATTTGCGCCGCGCCTGAGCCGGTCGTTGATCGCCCGCCCGAGACCGGATTCGGGGATCGGCATGACGGCAATGGCGGAAATTCCAGGCTGGTCCAACTGGCGCAGCATGGCAAACAGATGCGCCGCCGCTTGCGTCAGGTCGCCGGTTTCGCTCAGGTTCAAGGCATCCTCCGGGGCGCCGGGGCCGAAGCCCAGCAGAACCTCATCCGCCTCGGCGATTTCCGCGTTCAGGCGCAAACGGGCGCCGGGGGCGTAGTGCCGGCTCAGCATGCCCGGCGATTTAACTGCATCGGCCGGCGGCGCATCGTCGAGGGCGCCAATCAAATCCCTGATCGCTTCGGTGGTGACGCCGCCCGGACGCAACAGCACCGGCGTGCCGCCGGTCACATCGACCACCGTCGATTCGAGGCCGATACGGCACGGCCCGCCATCGACAATGCAATCAATGCCCCTGGCGCTGCCGCCGGCGAAGGATGCCGCGACATGGGCGGCCGTGGTCGGGCTGACGGCGCCGGACGGGTTGGCGCTGGGCGCCGCAATGGCGAGCCCGGACCGGTGCAGCAGCTGCTGCGCGATGTCCTGATCGGGCACCCGCACGGCGACCGTCTGCAAGCCGGCGCTGACCAGCGCCGAAAGGCGCGCATCGGCCTTGCGCTGCAAGACGATGGTCAAGGCGCCGGGCCAAAGATGTTGGGCCAAGGTTTCGGCGCTATCGTTCCAGACGCAGAATTCGCGGGCGTGAGCTTGGTCCCGCAGATGCACGATCAAGGGGTTGAAGGCGGGCCGGTCCTTGACCTCGAATATACGCGCGACGGCGTGGTCGTCGGCGGCGTCGGCACCCAGCCCATAAACGGTTTCGGTGGGAAAGGCGACAAGGCCGCCGGCGCGCAATGCCGCGGCGGCTTGTTCCAGCCCGGCCTCATCGGGTTGCACGAAAACAGGTTCTTGGGGCGGCATCACCTAGGCGCCGGGCGCCCGAGCGCGATGAAATGGGGATTCAGGATATCATCCTTGCCGTAGACCAAATTGACGCCTTCCAGGCTTTTGACGCTGCCGCCGGCGGCGGTCAGCACGGCATGCCCGGCGGCGGTGTCCCATTCTGATGTGCCGGCAAGGCGCGGATAGATATCCGCCTCGCCCGCCGCGATCAGGCAGAATTTGAGCGAGCTGCCGCTTTGTATTTTGTCCTTTATATTGTAGGCGCTGAGGAAATCGTCTTCGGCGCCCCGGTGCGAGCGGCTGGTCACGGCGATCATGCCGCCGCTCTCGGGAACCCGCGCGGCGATGGCGTGGGCCGGCACATTCTTGGTTTCGGCGAAGGCGCCCATCGGGCCGCCCCAATACATGGCGTCGATGGCCGGTGCGTAGACGACGCCGAATTTGGGCTCGCCGTTTTTGACCAGGGCGATGTTGACGGTAAATTCATCCAGCCGTCTCACGAATTCCTTGGTGCCGTCGAGGGCATCGACCAGCCAGAAGATGCCGCCCGAGATATCGGGGCGGGCGCCGGCGGCGTAACTTTCCTCGCCGATAAACGGAATGTCGGGGGTCAGGCTCGCCAGCGCCCGCATGATATGGTCTTCGGATTTTTCGTCGGCCTCGGTCACCGGCGTGCGGTCCTCCTTGGACTTGACCGCGAAGTCCGAATTGTAGATGTCCATGATGATGGCGCCGGCCTGGCGGGCGGTTTCGCGGACGTTTTCGACCAGGTCGGGGGTGACTGCGAATGAATAATTTATGTTCACTTACTTTTCCAAATGAATATCGTTGCCGGGCCGATTGGCGCCGATCAGGATAAAGGCGATCTGGCAGGGGGCGCCCGAGCGATTGGCCCAGCCGTGCCAGGTTGCGCGCTGCACCAACACGTCGCCGGCGCGCAAGGTTACTTCCGCCTCGTCGTCCAGAGCCATGACGCATTCCCCGGACATGACGATGGCGTAATCGATGGTGTCGGTGCGGTGCATATAGGCATCCTTGCCGGGCTTCAATTCGAGCACGCGAAAGATCGAGCCCCTGGGCGGCGGTTCGATATCGACCGTCGCAAAGGCCGGATCATCGCCGCCCTCGATCTCGGCCGGCGTATCATTGGTTTTCCACAACAGGCTGTTGAGGTTGCCCGAACGCAACGCGTGCACATTGTCCATGACCGAATCGAAGCTGACGACCGCTTTGCCGTCCCGGTCATGGTCGGTGACGACGCGGCGGATGTTGAGCGCCATTGGCGGCCTCCCGATATTAAAATTAGCGGCTGAGAGTTATCAGATAATCGGCCCCATTGCCATTCGATCAGGCCACCGGCACGGAGATCAATCGGAACTGGCTGGGTCTTAGGCCGGTTCCTCTGCCCAAAAGGCATCGCTATCGGCAAGATCGTCCGATGAAACGCCTTCGGTAACGTAGCGCCAGGCCTGCACGGTTTTTGACCAGTGGGTATCGGGCAGGCCCGCCTTGCGCTTCAAATGGGTGAAGAATTTTTCCGGTTCGGGCAGCTGATCCCAGACCGTCGGTAAAAAGACGCCGCGCTTGCCCTGATCTTGCAGGACGACGCCATCCAGCCGGGGCCGCAATTGCGATACCAGATCGGCTTCGTCGGTGAAGGTCATCGGCACTTGCGGGCTCAACACCGATATATGCATGGAAATATGATTCTCGCGCAGCTCTTCCTTCGTCAGCGGCTGGAACCGATTGTCGCGGAACGCGGCGCGGCCGGCATTTTCGGCGGCATCGGTCAACAATGGGCGGTGCGCCTGGATCGATCCGATGCAGCCGCGTAGCTTGCCGTCCTTATTCAAGGTCACGAAGCAGGCGCCGTTTTCGCGCAAGGGTTCGGGGAATTTGTCCAATTCAATACGCAATTGCTTGCCGCCGAGATGGCCAAGGATGGTGCGCGTGCCGATTTTCAAGAGATGGCCGCCATGGGCATCAAGCATTTGCCGGGTCTGATTGCCGAAACTGTCTTCGGCCTTGGCGTTGCCGCCCGCGCTTTCATTGGCTGTGTTTTCATCCTCCAGGAACAGCCACGAGCCGTAGCCGACCACCTGGTTCTTGGTGCCGGCGGTATCGCCCGAATTGCGCACATCGGCGGTCAGAACCTTCATCCCCTTCTGCCGCGCCAGGCTCAAGAGCGGGCGGATCGAATTGCGGCCGCAGGCCTGCTCTTCGCCGAGGGCCATCGCGTCCAGCCGTTCGATGCATTGGCGCGCATTGTCGTCGCTGGTCTGCGCGTCTTTATAGGGAAGGTAGTGGCTCAAATCCGACGAAATCAGGATCAGCGTTTCCTCCCCGCCCCAAAGCGCCTCCAGAACCTCGGCAACCTCTTCGGTGCTGGCTTGGCCGACGATCAGCGGCACCAGGGAAAATTGTTCGAGGACGACCTGCAGGAACGGCAGATGCACTTCCAGCGCGTGATCGGCTTTATGGGTATCGTCGAAGACGCTCACCTGGGGTAATTTTTCGATCAGCTTCGCCGCCTCCTTGTCGACGGCCACATCGCCGAGCGGCGTCGCGAAGGCTTCCGCCGAGGACAGCGCTAGGCCACGCACCGCGACCCGGTGGCAGGGGCCGAGCAGCAGCACCCGGCGGATGCGGTCCTTAGCCGGCGCCAGCGCGTTGTAGGCCGCCGCCGCCGTCAGGCCGGAATAGGCGTAACCGGCGTGCGGCGCGATGACCGCCTTCGGGGCGGGGCCGTCGATGACGCCGATCTCGGATTTCGCCCGCTCCAGATACTGGCGCACCGATGCTTCCAACTCCGCCGCGTCGCCGGGATAGAAGGTGCCGGCCACCGCCGGCGGGCGGATTTTGGAAAAGGTTCTTGCGGTGATCAGGCTCATGGGCAGTTTTTCCGGCTGATAATCATTCTAAATAAGAGCCAAGCCGTTGGATAGGGTAAAATATCTTTCTCGTGCTTGCATACTCCGCCGAAGCTGCCGCTTCGGCTGCGCAGGCCGGGCGAGACGCTCGCTCTGCTCGCAATCATTTCCTGCTAGTATTCAGAATACCTAGGATTTCCGTATAGAGATTATACTGCAAAATTTTGATTAAGTTGCGGGGGAGGACGATAGGTAATATCGGTCTGCACAGCTAGTCGAACGAGGTTGGCGTAGGTGATCGATATGGAGCCCACCGCAGCCGCAAATGCAAAAAATATAAACCGACATTCCCCAGATAGCCTCCTGGTTCGCGGAAATCATACCACCGTGCCACCGTC
>NZAK01000074.1 GCA_002687515.1 Rhodospirillaceae bacterium | reverse complement strand
TTCAGATCAAGGTTGAAATCGAGAAGGAGCATGAGGCTGCATCCTTCAGCCTCATAGCATCTTTTGGCTAATAGCGGACCTTTCGGCCCCACCAAATTAGAGTCCGCTTTACCCCCAAAAGCGGACATTCAGCGGTTATGGCCGGAATGTCGGCTTTTGACCCTTTCCGGACATTAGCCTCTGGTAGACAAACGAAAAACTTCCCTGTATTTCCAACTTATCTCGTCTTCGGGCGAGGGTTTTTTTGCTGATGTGGTTTGAACCTGTTCAGCAAAATCATCGAAAGTAGCCGCTGTAGAGATGAAACCGTTTAAACCCGCATAGGTCAGAAAGATCAGGATCGCCATCGGCACGCCGAGGCTGCCCAATAGACCCCGCCTATTGCCCCCGTCAGGCGGAATGAATTCACGGCGCTGACAAAGGCGGTTGCGCCGGGGAGCGCCGGGTGCCACCATTCCCCGAAACAAATAATCGACATTCAGCAAGGGGAGGCAGCGATGCCATCGAGCGGCGACCATGTGCACCAGATGCGCGCCAAATTCCGTGACATATTGAGCCGCGATAAACTGACCGTGATGCCCGGCGGCTTCTCGCCGCTTTACGCGCGCATGGCCGAGGTAATCGGCTTCGAATGCTTCTTCCTGGCCGGCTCGCAGATGTCGGCCTTCCTGCTCGGCGTTCCCGACAACGGCATCTTGGGGCTCCGCGACATGGTCGACCATGCCCGCCACGCCGCATCGCGCGCCGCCATCCCGATCCAGCTTGATGCCGATACCGGCTTCGGTAATGCCGTCAATGTGGATTTCGCGGTGGAAGAGATCATCCGTTCCGGCGTCGCGGCTTGTAATATTGAAGACCAGGAATCACCCAAAAAATCAGCGACCATGGCCGGGCGCCGGATCATCCCGAAAGACGAAGCGGTGGGCAAGATTAAGGCCGCTGTAGCCATCCGCGATCAAGTCGATTCCGATTTCGCCATCTGCGCCCGCAACGACACGCTCGGCGCCGAGGGCACCAATTTCGCCGATGCCCTCGACCGCATGATCGCCTATGTGGACGAAGGCGGCGCGGATTATGTGTGGCTGAATTCGGTCGAAACCAGGGAAGATCTGAAAACCGCCTGCAAGGAAATCAACGCCCCGGTGCTGACCATCTGGGGCGGCAAGGACGCGGCGCCGAGCCCAGAGGAATATGAGGACCTCGGTGTCCGTATCGCCCTCTATCCGGTCTGCGCGGCAACCGTCGGCATGCAGGCCGCCTGGCACGTGTTGAACGACTTAAAAGCGCGCGGGCCGGTGGCGCTGGCGGATTTCAAAAAGTGGGTCGATGACGGCCCCTATGGCCTGGTCAGCCAGAAAATGCTGACCAACGCCGAGAGGGTGCGCGCCGTCGAGGATAATTTCCTGACCGAAGCCGACCAGCGCGACTATGAAAACACCTGGGGGCATTGAAGTGCGGGGCTATCGCATATGGGCTAATTCGGTGACGGCTAATTCGGTGAATTCGGTCCCAAATGTTATTGGGGAATGTATTTCTAGATTGGCAACCCACCAACACCAACAGAACCGCCGCACCGCCAAGCCATCGAAATGATTTCACCGGAACGCGCATGATCCCCCCAAGGACCGCCTATCGATGCGAGTATACTGCCATACACTCTGCAATCGTGTCCAATGATGAGGTGCTATTTGTTGGGACCGGGTATCATGCTTGTTCCAGCATTGATCGAGCAATGTTTGGTTGGACCTGTCCGTGGCAATGCGGGAGGAACCGAAGCGGTCGCATATCAGTTTTGAACGTCCCAGGCGGCGATAGAAGAGGGGCCACGTCGATGCCGTGATCCCTGATGGGGGACCCTCCCCTACGAAATTCCCGATGGCGTCATGACACCTTTAAAACGGCCGGTGGGTTGGGTGCGTAGTTTGTTCAAGTATGGATTTCCAGTCACCACCTCGCTCCTGATATGGCTCCGACTAAAACGGGGCAATAGTTGGAACCCCCTGCAAATAAACCGGCTTCGTTAAGCGCCTCCGAAGCACTTGAACTTCGGTCAATAAAATGAACGGCTGCTCTCAATGCATCTGGCGAATATCCGCCGGTATCGAGTCGGCGGTCGTTCGGATTTAGAAGTGCCTCGCGTGTTTCAGGAAGCCTACTATCTGCGGCCACCTCTTTTGACGTTTCATATTTCGCGCCGTCAAGCAAAGTCCGGAATAAGACCACATACCGATAAGACATCTCGGGAGGTTGGCAAAGCGCACCGCAACCTGGCCACGCGACAGCTTCTGGCGCAGAACGATGGCGCCGCGCTCATCAAAGCCGATCACATGAAAACTGTTCTTGCCAATGTCGATGCCGATGGTCGATATCGTCGCTTGGGATGTCTGCTTCGTCATGGGGATAGTCCTTTCCGTGTTCTTGCTCCAGGATTGGAGCTACTAAGTAGAACACGGCCGGTCCATCCCATTAGCGGACATTCGGCCACGCTCCCTCTTCTGGCTCAAAATGGCGCTAGTGGCATTGCTGGTGATCTGTGTCGTCGGCGGCAAAGTGTACGGCGACAAGGCACGCACTGATCTCAACGGTCCCGCAGCGGTGCGCGCTGAGACCTTCGGCAAAGCGGCACTGTGTAATCGAATTTTGGCACACCAAGTTACGTCCGCTTCTGATGCGATGGACGGCTCCCACCCCCGGCATCATTCTGTGCCAAAATGTAGTTGTTATTTGAGAACAACTTGAAGGGAAGCCGCCCATGAGTGAAGATGTGACATATCTGATCCAGGTCGAGTTTATCGCCGTTATCTAACCGGCGGTTACAGGGTTTCGCGTCTGGCCTGGATCGGCCAATCCGGTGCCCTTTGCAAGTACTTGATGGTATATTACTTAACACGTAATGAAATACCCCGGGTAACGGGAACCAGTGCCACAATGCCAAAACAGAAGGAGGCAAAAAAATGATTATCGATTCACATGCGCATGTCAGCGCGCCGGCAGAATTGTGGGCCTACAAGGCGGTTCTTTTGGCGTCACGCGGCTCGCACGGCCGTGGCAGTGTCAAAGTGACGGACGACCAAATCCGCGAAGCCGTCGAAATGCAAGCCTTCGGCCCGCACAGCCATATGGACTACATCAATAAATTGGGAACCGACATGCAGGCGATCAGCCCGCGTCCGTTCCAGATGATGCATTCCGAGAAACCCACAAAGATCGTCCAGTGGCTTCATGAAGAGGTCAACAACATGATCTATCGGGAAACCGAGATCTATCCCAACCGCTTTTTCGGTGTTTGCGGTCTGCCGCAGCCGGCCGGCGAACCGTTGGACATGGCCATCGCCGAATTGGAGCGTTGCGTCAATGAGATGGGCTTCAAGGGCTGTCTCCTGAACCCTGATCCGTTCGAGAACTCGGGCATTCAGCCGCCGGCCATGGGCGATAAGTACTGGTATCCCCTTTACGAAAAGCTTTGCGAGCTGGATGTTCCGGCCCATATCCATGGAACCGGATCCCGTGCCGACCGTGAACCCTATACGCTGCATTTCATCAATGAGGAAACGACGGCGGTGTTCGGATTGGTCAACAGCCAGGTGCTTGATGATTTTCCCGATCTCAAGATCATCGTCAGTCACGGTGGCGGCGCCATTCCGTATCAGCTGGGCCGCTTCGAAGCCGGCTCCATCCGCCGCGGTGCCAAGGATGAAGCCCGGCTTTTCTCCAACCGCATGCGGAAACTGTATTACGATACGGTCCTTTATACCCAGGAAGCGATCAATCTACTGCTTCACGTGGCGGGCTCCGATCAGTGCCTGTTCGGTGCCGAGTGTCCCGGCGTTGGCTCACAACTTCACCCCGGCACGGGCAAGCCGCTTGACGATGTGGCACCTTCGATCAAGGCTGTCGAATGGTTGTCTGATGAAGACAAGGACAAGGTCTTATCTGGCAATGCGATCAAGCTGTTCAAGCTGGATGTGGATGCAATGGTGAAAGCGGCCGAATAATCCGCAATTACCTGGCCAAACCCATATCGGCCAAATCACTTTACGCCCGCATCGAGAAAATAATCTCAAATCCCAGGGAGTTCATCAAAACTCGATTATATTTCGGCCCTGATAGGCGGCGGCGTAACGTCCGCCACAATGGGCCGGAACGTCGAAAAGTTCTTGGACCTGGTGATAAAGAGACTCAATTTGTGGATGCTGAGCGCGGATTGTCTCAAGCCGAACTCGACTCTTTATTTGACTAGAATTGGATTATTAGCGGATAGGCCATTTGGGCCCAGGTCAAACCCGCTACGGCCAGACCGAATGGGCTTCCTTTCCATGCCCGAAAAAGACCAGTGCCCCGGCAAGCTGTGCATGAGCCGGCGCAAAACTAGAGTTGAGGGCGATCGATCTTTTGATTTCGTCAATTGCGATATCATGATTCCGCTGAAAATTGAATGCGACACCGAGCGCCCAATGTGCGAAATAGTCGTCATCATCAATCTCCACGGCCCACACCGCCATTTTGTAGGCGAGCTGTAGTTCTTCCGCAGTAGGGCGGAAGCCCCGTACGTAGGTTGCCGTGTGTGCGTATGAACGGGCGGCGAGCGCTTGTGCAAACCCAGGATCAGCCTGCTCAGCCCGATCGAAAAAATCGATAGCTGCATCCAGGTCCTCGCCGGAAAGTCGCCATAAGTGCCATAGGCCCCGTTGATACAAATCCCATGCGAACCGGCTGGGAGGCCACCAAGCTGGGTGCAGTGGCCTTCATCGTACCCTTCGTCTTCGTCTTCTCGCCGTCGCTTCTGGCCCAGGGCACGTACTGGCTGGTTCTGGTCAATTTCCTGTCGGCTTCACTCGGCGTGGTGTTGCTGAGCATCGCCATCCGCGGCTTTCTGATGACCGAGGTCAATCCCACATCTCGCCTGTTGCTTTTTGCCTCGGCTATCGGCCTTTTCCTGCCGGTGGAAAGCGCCGGCGTGAACGCGCTGTTCAACATTGCGTCCCTGATTATCGGTGTGGTTCTGATCGGAGGTAACGTGATCGCCAGTCGATTGGCAAAAACACAACCCGTTGTTTGAGCGATCGCCCACGGTCAAAAGTCGAAGGGCGGTTCGCCGGGTTCTGGGACGGCATTCTCCGAAAGTCCAGCGATGCCGGGATCAGACTAAAGGCAGGCGGCGGAGCAGGCCGGCGGACAGGTTGGTATATTTCCCGACCACATGTCGGAAACGCCAGAATGATCATGGGAACTCGATAGGCTAAAAGGCGGTGGTCGTCGTCGGCTGCTCATTTAAATTGACCCTGGTCAATCCTCCGGCAACGACGCTGTGAGACCATGACATCCGTTAGAATAGGATCGCAAAAGTTCGCTTGACACAGCCGGGAGGCAGCCATGAGCGAGAAATTCCCATTCCTGTCGTTGCGCGAAAGGGATCGCCGATGGGCATTGGCCCGCAGCTTTCTCGCCGATAACGATCTCGAATGCATGATCATGTTCGGGATGAAAGGGCGCGAAAGGTTCGACGGCTATCTCGCCAACGAATGCGGCGACGGGGTAGTGGTTCTGCCCCGCGAGGGCGATCCGGTTCATTTGGTCTGGACGCCGACCCGGGCTCTGCGCCGCATCGTCAAGGAGGACGAGGGGATCGAATCGTGGATTTCCGATATCCGGGTCGGCAGTTACGGAAAAGGCGTCGTCGAGGTGGCCAAGGAGCGCGGCCTGGAAAAGAAACGGATCGGCACCGTGGGGTTCAATCTGAACGGGCCGGCCGAGGGTGACGGTATCATCCCCTATAACCTTTGGATCGAGGTTCTGGAGGGGCTTCCCGGCGTCGAATTCGTCGATGTGTCCCTGGCGTTCGGAAAAAAAATGCTGGTCAAGAGTGATGAGGAACAGGCGGTCATCCGGTTCGCCTGCGAGATCGGCGAAAAAGCCTGCCAGGCGATGTTCGATGCCACCCAGGTGGGGGCCTCGGAATACGACATCTACGCCGACGTCATGCGCGCCATCCACGCGCACGGCGCCGTATCGGTCGAGCCCAATCTGATCCTGGCGTTGGGGCCCAATGAAATCGGCTGGGGGCATCCGCTTTGGAACTATTCGGGCGGCCCGCCGACGCTGGTGAAATCGGGCGAAATGGTCCAGGCGGAAATATTTCCGGTCTATTGCGGCATCGAGACCCAGGTCCAGATGTCAATCGGTGTTGGCGCGATCGGCGACACAAACCGGGAGCTGGGTGATGTCGCCCGCAAATCCTACGAGGCCGGGCTCGCGACGCTGCGGCCCGGCGCCACCTTGGGAGAGTTGTGCGATGCCATGAGCAAACCGATTATGGACGCGGAATGTTATACGGTGACGCCGTTGAACCACAGCTTGGCCCCGCTATTTTGGACCAGCGGCGGCGGCCAGCGCAGCGATCGGATGACGTCGCGGGATCGCATCAAGATCATCGAAGGCAGCGGCCCGCCGCCGCTCGACGGGGAATTCAAGTTCGAGGAAGGCATGATCTGGCAGTTCGAGCCGAACGCCTGCCGCGGCGACCACCGTGTCAATATCGGCGGCAACGTGCTGGTCACCGCCGCCGGCGCCGAGGAATTGAACGACATGCCGACGCGCATGCATCTGAAGAACTGAAACCGCACCTTACAGGAAAAGGATCATGATCCTAATTGCCGGCGGTGGCGGTTTTGTCGGCCTCAATATCGCCCGCTGCCTGGCGGAGCGCGGCGAACAGGTATTGCTGCTCCAACGCCACGCCATCGATCGGCATCCGCTGCTCGAACCCTATTGGGACTCCAACGTCGAACAGGCCGTGGGGTCGGTCTCCGACCTGCCTTTCATCATCAGCCTGATCAAGGAATTTTCGGTCGAAAGCATCATCCACAGCGCCCTGCCGACGGAATTTCTGGGCGGCGCCGATATGGACATAAGCGAAGGCCTGCATCAGATGGTCGAGGCGCATGTGGGCGGCAGCATCAATATTCTCGAAGCGGCGCGGCTGATGGACCTCAGGCGCATTTCCTATATCTCGTCGGTCCTCGCCTATGAAGGCGTCGACGACGCGGTAACGCAACTGAGCGAATCGACGCCATTGCCGTCGGAAATTGACAATCCCATGTGCGGCATAAAACGGGCGACCGAACAACTCGGCCTCCTTTATGCCGGGGTCTACGGTCTCAGCGTCGCCTGCCTCAGGGTCGGATGGGTGTACGGACCCGGCTCAAGGAGCGGGCGCAACCCGATCACGCGCATGGTCGAGGACGCCATGGCCGGCAGGCCGACGAAGCTGACCGGCATCGATCCGGGCCGGCGGGCATACACCGTCTACGCCGAGGACGTGGGCGAAGCGGCGGCTCAAATCCATCTGGCGGGAAGCCTGGAACACGCCATTTACAACGTCGCCGACGGCGGTTTTGCCAGCCTCGGCGAAGCCGCCGGCTTGGTGAAGGAGATCATCCCCGAGGCCGAGATCAACTTCGAAACCGAGGATCAGCAGCTTGCCGCCGAGCGGACCATTTCGATGCAGCGCCTGGCCGATGAATTCGCCTTCCGGCCGCTGCCCCTGAAAGACGGCATCGCCGCCTTTATCGCCTACATGCGGGACGGGACATACTAAGCACTACAGCGCCCCGGTCGGCCGCAAATCGTCGGCCACCTGCATCAGGCGGATCAGGTTCATGTTGCGGGCCGATCCCGAATGCAGCGAGATCATCATCTTGCGGATGAATTTCTCGAACGGGTGATCCTTGATGACGGCGGCGTTGCCGCAGGCTTCCAGGAGGTTGGTGATGACCTTCATCTGCACCGATTTCTGTAGGGCGTTGGCGATATCGAAATACATCGGATTGAGCTGGGTGCGGTCCGACTGGTCGTATTCCCACGCCGCCCGGTAGGTGACCAGCCTCAATGATTCGATCTGCACCGCCATCTCCATGATCAGGGGGCCGACGTTCTTGTGCTCGAAAATGGGCTTGCCGCCCTGCACATAGCCGCGGGTGAAATCGAGGGTGTATTCGTACATCTGCTGCATGGCGCCGATGATGCCGGCATGGTGGACGATGATCGAAGCGCGCGACAGCCGCCCCAGACAGGGATAGCCCTTGTTGAGCTCGCCCAACAAATAGCGTTCCGGGATGCGGGCGTCGTCCAAGGCGGTATCGGCGTTGTAGTCGGGGGGCTCGCCCATGAACTCGTTCAGACGCACGATGGAAAAACCCTCGGTGTCGGTGGGAAACAGGAAGGCGCTGACGCTTTCGGTCAGCGGTTTGTCCTTCACGGTGCGGGCGTAAAGGATGTAATGGGTGGCCGATGCGGCGGTGGTACAAAACGCCTTGCCGCCATTGATCACCCATTCGTCGCCGTCCCTTTCGGCGAAGGTGCGGATACCGGCGCCCGGCTCGTTGTAGGGCAGGTGGGTATCCTCGATGGCGCTGGGTTCGGTCATCGATGCGCCGCCGCAAAAGGCAATATTGTCCACCAGTTCGGGGAAAAACTCATCCTGCAGTTCGGGGCTCGCCATGGCGGCGAAATCGAGGCACCATTTCCAGTTGGTGGTCACCTGCGGGAAGCCGGAATAGGCGAATTCCTCGGACAGCATGGCGGCGGTGAGGAAGCCTTGGCCGAGGCCGCCGTATTTTTCCGGCACCGTCAGGTTGCGGATGCCCAGTTCCTCCAATTGCGGAGCCATCGCCACCACCAGGGGCACCTTGGCGCTTTCCTCCGGGGTTTTGGCCCGCTCCGCCAGCACCGGCGGCACTTCCTTCTGGCAGAACTTACGCGCCACTTCTTTGAAGGCCCGCTGCTCTTCGCTCAATTGGAAATCCATGATCTACCTCCCGGAAAATAGCGTAATTTTGAAACCGGTGTTTTCAGTTATGGTTGGTCCGTGAGACGGCGTTAATGATCTAAATCAAGATGTTGGCGGCGGCAAGATGAAAGCATCAACAGGCCAAATAATTGGCTCAGTCGGCCACAACGAAGGTCGCCTCTTAGAAATTATGCCCGTGAGCTTCCAGAAAAATTGGTCTCACTTCATGCATGACAGAGAACCAATGTGTATTTTTTATCAGCTTGGTTGGCGAGAAGCGGACGTTAACAGATTTCGCCTGATGGATTCCCCCGCTGTCGCCTGAGCATCTGAAATCGCCATGGTTTACGACATGGACCAGATCGGCCAATTTCCTTGCCCTTTGATCGTTATCTGGTTCTTTCACAACCACCAGCGCTGCTGGGTCAGGCCTTTCGCGCGCTATACTTATTTTTGGCCGGCGTCGACACGTTACGGGAATTGCCATCCGTTAATAAAATGGGCCGCCGCGTGGCCGCAGCGGCCCAACGCATAAATTCTGGCGATGAAAACTTAGTTCCAGGTTATCCGGTTCAACTCGAAACCCTTCGGGTTCTTATGTCCGCCAAGAAGCTTCACGTCCTTATGGTGGACAATCACAGCCGGCAACGGAATCAACGGCTTGAAGTAGTTTTCCTTGTTGACGAGGTCGAACGCCTTGGCGTAGATGGCTTCGCGTTTTTCGAGGTTGAGTTCCTTGCGCCCGGCCATGACCGCGTTGGTCAGCCGGTTGTCATGGGTGTAGTTGCGCGAGCCTTTAAGAAAGAAAAATCCCATGGTGGTGTCGACATCAACCTGGCCGACACCGTTATCCCAAAGGGTGACCATGGTTTCCGCCTTGTTCGCCGCGCGCGCCCTGATGAAACCTATGATGGGCTGAAAATTGACCTTGGCGCGGACGCCTATTTTGCGCCACATGCCGGCAACCGCCTCGGCCATCGGCTTCGACGGGCCCCAAGTCAGAATACTGGTCTCAAAGCCGTTCGCCAGTCCCGCCTCGGCCAGCAGGCGTTTGGCCTGGGCCGGATCGTAACCGGTCGTCTTGGTCGTCGAGGCGCAGCCCTGGTGCCAGGAATGGCACATCGCCTGTTGCAGCGGATCGCCGGCGATATCGTCATGCACCAGCTTCAAAAGCTCCTTGCGGTCAACCGCCAGCATCAGTGCCTTACGCACCCGCTGATCCTTGAACACCTTGTTTTTGGTGCGGCCGGCGGCATCGAAGGTGACGTAACTGAAGGCCACCGAGGAAAGCACCTTGACCCGGAAATCGGGATTGGCGGCCAATGATTTCGCCTGGTCCTTGTCGACGTTGTACATGATATCCTGGGCGCCGGTCAGCATATTGGCCAACTGGGTCTGCCGGTCGGGGATCGGGAATATGTGGATGCGGCCGATCTTGCCCGCCGGTTTTCCCAAACTGGCGAGCTTGTAGTCCGTGTTCTTGATCAATACGACGCCCTTGTTCTTATCGACGCTGGCGACCCTGTAGGGGCCGGTGCCGACCGGGTTATGGCCAAAGGTGACGGCCTTGGCGAGCTTGCTGTGAATGTCCGACGGATAGACCGGCGGCGTGTTGCTCATGCGCGAAAAGAATGGCGCGTAAACTGTTTTGCTACGCACGCGGACCGTAAATTTATCGATCTTGTCGATACCGGCCATCCAGCCGAAACGCGATCCCTTGAAGCGGAATTTGTTCTTTGGGTTGGTGGCAAAGTTGAAAGTATATACGACATCGTCGGCATCAAGATCCGATCCGTTATGAAACTTTAAGTCCTGGCGCAGCTTGAATTCAATGGTCTTATCATCAATTCGCTTCCAGGACTGGGCGACGTGCGGGATATATTTGCGTTTCACGGCGTCATAGGTGATCAGAGTATCGTAGACACTGCGCGACATAATCTCGCCTTCGGGACGAGGGTCGTAAATGGTATCCACCATGCTCATCGGCTGATAAAAACCGAAGCGCAACTGGTCCTTGGATTTTTGTGCCGTGGCGGACGTGGCGGCAAGGCTGATGGCCAAGCCGGCGGCGCCAGCGCGTAACAGATAACGAGAATGCATTGGAACCTCCCTTGTCAGTTAAAGTCCAGCATTTTGACCGATATTTTTTATTACCATAGGACGGTAAAGCAATTTTTAAATGCCCGCAAGTTTGGCGCGGGCAATTCGCGCGTCGCGATGCGTCACCGCGAAATTCCACTTCGTCGCGAAACGCAATATTTTTTAGACGAAAATGGCTTTGAATCCTTGAATATGTGCCGCCTAATGATCGCTTCTGGCTGAAAGCGGACGTACCAGGGATCGGTTCCAAGCATCGGTGAATGGGACGAGCCGACGCCAAATACGATTTCCGCTATCTATCTGTTCCTTGGTTTAAATTGCCCGGCCCGGTCAGGCCGCCGGTACCGACCCATCCAGCCCCAGCAGATTTCCCAGCCGGTCCAGGCCCGGCGCGAAATCGAACGACTTGCCCGGTCCGGCCTTGACCACCTCGGCATCGCCCGAATGCAGCCGTTCATAAAGCTGCTGGCGGCGGCCGTAGGAATCGCCGGTCAATTCCCACGCCAGTTTGCAGATTTTGTGTCTATCGAGGGGCGTCGTGTTGTGACCCCGCATGTAGGTATCCAGGTATTTTTTGATCTCCGGATTGTCCCAATCCTCGGCGGAATGGGTGAAGATCGTCGAGGAGGTGCCGATATGCTCGACCAGGTCGCAGAAACGTTCCGACACCCTTGTCACCATCGAACGGCGGTCGAAGAAGGCGGCCGGCGCGTAGTGGCCGCCCTTGGTTTTGTGGCAATCCACATGACCGGCCCGGATGGCGTTCCTGAGCAACGTCAAATAGGTGCACATTTCACCAAGCGCCTGCTGAACGTGGGGGCGTTCCTCGATGCCCGAGGTGACGGCCAGCATATGGCCGATGGTCGCCAGCGTCTCGAAGCGGACCTCGGTCAGGGTCGATGAACAATCGCCGGCCCAACTCATGACGCCGCTTCGGAACAGCCGGTTCGCGGCCAACGGCTCGCGATAAAGGAATAGGCGCTCCCACGGAATGAAGACGTCATCGAACACCACCAATGTGTCGATCTCGTCGAAGCGCGACGACATCGGGTGATCCAACGGGCTGCGGCCGGAGAAAATTTCGCGGCAAATTTGCGAAAGGCCCGGCGCGTCGACCGGCACCATGAACCAGAGGGCGAATTCCGCCTCGTCCTCGGTAAATGCATAGGTCGGCGAAATCAGGATGTCATTGGAAAACGGTCCCAAGGTGTTGAAGCGCGCGCCGCGCACGATGATGCCGTCATCGCGTTCCTTGATGACGCGTACGCAGCGGTCCGGATCCTCGGACGGGCGCAGGGATTTGTCCATGCACGGATCGTGCAATGCGTGCGACAGACAGACATCGTGATCGCGGGCATGTTCGTAATAGGCGACGGTGTTTGCGGCGAGGTCCGGATTAAGCTCGGCCAGGTCGTCCTTGATATCGACATAACCGATGGTCATGGCGGCGCAGAAATCGGGAAGCCGTCCGCACATTCCATGTACCTGCCGGCTCCAGAACTGGGTGTTGCGGTGCCGGGTTTCCAGATCGGCCTTTTTGGTCGGTCTTAGATACGATGTCGAGACCCGGAGTCCGTTGTCCTCGACATAGGTCATGATGTCCTGAAATTCGGGATCGTGCTGCTTGTCGTAGATATCTGCTAGCGTCTGCGCCATGCCGGCAAACAGCGGGTGTTTGGTCACATCCTTGATGCGCTCGCCCTGATAGAAGACGACGCGGTCGTCGCGCAAGCTTTCCAGGTAGCGCTTTCCGTCCAAGATACCCTTGGGCGTCTCGCTGGTGTAGGGGTTGCCACCTTTGGCGGCGGTTTCGTCTGGCATGATTTCCTCCATGTTAAAATCACGATTTCCGTCGGCCGACGAGGGTCGCCGCGATCGTAATTATTTATAAAATCCGGTCGCCGGATGCGGCCGGGCGCCGGTTTTTTATCGTGAACTGATTTTCTTGTATAGGTTAAGCATATTGAAAAAGGCGGCGCGCCGATTTGATCCAGGTCAAAGGGGCTGAATGTCCTTTTGTGGACGGCTCCCACCCGAAGGCATCACGTTGTGCCAAAGTGGTGGTTTTGAATTGACGCTAATGTCCGGTCTTGGCTAAAAGCAGACGTTCCAGCCCCACCTAATCTTTGTCCGCTTTACTCCCGAAAGCGAACATTCCGGCCATATACGCTGAAGGTCCGCTAATGACCCAAGCGGACATTCCCGTGGAAGGCACAAATTTTTTAGCTTTGCTACTCAATTTTCCATTTGAATTAGAATATGGTAGTATATCTTTACGAGTTGACACCATGAGGGAGGCTCATGGCTGGCGAAACGCGTCAACGTAGAATTGCTGCCATTTTGGCAGCCGACATCACAGATCATTCGAGCCTTATGGAAGCGGACCCAAACGCCACGGTGTCCGCGTCGAAGGCGCCGGCGGCACGTTCCCGGCGGATCGGGCCAAGGCGGCCTAACCGAAAGAGATCAATTTTTGCAGCAATTTTGAAGGCGAGGTCTAACCACAGATAAACGCCAAACCAAACAGGGAGGAAACAATGAAAATTATTAAATCCACCATCACCGCGACCGTGGCGCTGGCCTTGGCAGGCCCCGCCTTGGCGCAGAAGTCCAAGGACACATTAAGGATTGCGTTCGGCGATCCCGTATCCATGGTCGATATTAACTATGATCCCAAGCCGGAATCGGCATTTACCGCGCGGATTGTTTATGACGGGCTGGTTCACTTCGACGATTTCAACGCAAAGTTCAGGCCACTACTGGCCAAGTCGTGGCGCCGGATCGATCCTTTGACTCTCGAATTCGATCTCCGCGAAGATGTCAAATTCCATGACGGTTCCCCATTCGATGCCGATGACGTGGTTTACACCATCAATTGGGTCACCGATCCAAAAACCAAGCTACGCTTTAAAAGCAACTGGCGATGGGTTGCCGGTGTGGAAAAGCTTGCCAAATACAAGGTCCGCGTCAAAGCGAAATTCCCGGCGGCCATGGGACTGATGCGCCTTGCCAAATCGACTCCCATATACCCATCGGACAGCCACGGCGCGCTCAAACGCAAAATCAATTTCGGAAAAAAGCCAATTGGTACTGGCCCGTGGCGGGTTACGCAGGTGGAACCTAACCGTGGCGTTGTTCTGGTCGCCAATCCCATCAAACATGGCGGCGACTACAAGAACGTGACCAACATCGGAAAAGTCCACGCCATTCCAATCCCCGACAGACAGACCCAGATCGCCCATCTTTTAACCGGCGGCGTCGACATGGTGCGCGGCCTCCACCGCGACCAGTTCGACAATTTGAAGAAAAATCCCGTCTTCGATGTAACCGCCACGACGGGACTGCTCTATACGTATATCTCCATGGATGCCGCCGGCCGATCGGGAAAGAAACAGCTTTCCGATATCCGTGTCCGGCGTGCCATCCTGCACGCCATCGACCGCAATAAGATCCAGCGTCACGTTGTGGCCGGCGGCGCCGGGGCGAAACCCATCGAAGCGCTATGCTTCCGGATACAGCAAGGTTGCGACTACAATCCAGTGGCGGTCGCATATGACCCGGCGAAAGCCAAAAAACTGCTTGCCCAAGCGGGTTACGCAGACGGTTTCGATGTAACTGTTTCAGCCCTGGGCCTTGCCCGAACGGTCGCCGAAGCGGTCATCGGTCAATTGCGAAAAGTTGGCATCAATGCGCGCCTCAATGCGCTTAATTTCGGCGCCTATCGCAAGCAACAACGCGACGGCAAGTTCCAGGTCTTGGTCAGCGCCTGGAGTTCGGGCGGCCTTCCCGATACCTCGTCCACGGCCAACATGATATTCGCGCCTGGCCCACGCAACTACAACGGCGACAAGATGCTCAACAAATTTCGCATCAAGGCCGCCGCCGAAATGGACGAAGGCAAACGCAGGGCCATCTACAAGCAGGCGTTCGACCGCGTCAACGAGCAAGCCTATGTCATGCCATTGACCACTTTACCGACGGTCTTTGTGCATACCAAGGATTTGGCAATTCAGAATGGCTCGCTCTCGCCTTACGGCGCGGCGCTGAGCCATATCCGCTGGAAGTGACCGCCCGTATTCAGTTGCAAGGGCTTAGTCCGAAATAAGCCCTTGCAAGCCTTGTTCCGGTGTGGTGGCGGCAACCGCGGTTGCAAAGTCAATGACACTTGTCGGCATTGATCAGGAAGTGCACCCGGACGCTGGCGGCATAAGCTGAGCAAGAACAGTTAGCCCCTGGCAATCCAGGTTCCGGGCCGTGACAATCCGAGCCTGCATCCGATCAAGAGCGACGACACCGAATGTTTGATGGTGAAGCTCGATAGAGCGCGGGATCGGGTGACCAAGGTTACGGGTCAGACGCCGACGGCGACGTTGTGTTACGAGGCCGTGCGCCCCCGGTGCGATAATAAAGATGCTTTATAGGCCCAGAGTTCAACCGGTGCGCTGACATGGGCATGACAATCAATGTTCATTTCCTCTCCCTGTTCAAGTTCCGACCTCGCCGTGTTTGACTAAATTTGCGCGGCCCCCGAGCAAATTTGAGTCAACAACATATGGCCTATTTGTGTTTTTCTTTCGAGCCCGTGGGAAAAGACGTCTTGCGAATGCTTCCGAGATGTTCATTCATCGCCGCGCGGGCCCTCTCGCCGTTTTTCTGTTCGACCAATTTAAACAATTTACGGTGCATCTCGTGAGCGCGCCCGGCGATATTACGATTTGTCCGCGGTGCGTTTCTGGACCAGACAACATGGCGCAACGCCTTGAACTGGGCAATCAGCGCCCGGTTGCCGGAGGCCTCGGCGAGCGCCAGATGAAACCGTTGGCCGGTTTCGGTAAAGGCTGCCGGGTCGTCGAGCAATCCCTTGGCTTCTTCCAAAATCTCGGTCAAACGGGCGAGATCTTCAGGCGTCCGATTTTGGGCGGCGTGCTCGACAATCGCGCTTTCGACCGCCAGTTGGGCATCCAATATTTCATGCTCGGTTACGCCGGCCAATTTGAATTGAACGGCCAGGGCGTCGGAAAAATACTCGATATTTCCGTCGGCGATTCGCGCCCCGCCAGCGGCGCCGACACGAATTTCAATGATCCCCATGGTCTCGAGCGTCCGCAAAGCGTCGCGGACGGAAATACGGCTAACGTCGAACCGGGCGGCCAAATCCTTCTCCGAACCGAGCGAGTCACCAGGATGCAGTTGACCGGCGAACAAAGCGTCCCGCACCTGCAAGACAATTTGACTAGCGACTGAATTTGCCCGCACTGGCGACCAGATGGGGCCGTTCTTCACCGCAAAGGAATTTCCAGAATTTTTCATTTTCCCAAAATTTTTTCCATATATATAATGATAGGATAAATAAACCTTTTGCAAATGTGCGGTGGCTCTTTGTTGACCGAAGCGTGGTTCGCTGGAACGGCAACGGGGCCGCTTAGATGCCGATAGGCATCCACGCCTCAAGCCGTTCCCGCGTGCGCTTCGCGCCCCTTATCGCCGGCCTTAAGTCCTTCCCCATCCGGTCCAACAGAACCCGTTATGCAATAGACCGACACGCCGTTTTTTCCGGATCAAACAGCGGGAAGATCCCTGATCAACCGTGACACCGAACGTATTTGGCGCCCGATTTCGGCGCTCGGCAAATTAACCCAATTCTAAATATTGCACCGCCGTTCCCATTGATATATCATATAATATAATAATCATATCATTAAAAAACTTGGATGCTTCACGCATGGCAGGGTCCATGCGCTTCATTGTCAACGTGTCATCATGGAGTGAAGGATATGGACGAACAGACTGGCCAGACCTATGTCTCGCCGATCAAATCTGCACATACCATGGCCGAGGGAAAAGGCGTTTATGACGGCAAACGCTGGCTGGAAAGCCTGAAGGACGGCCGCATCAACTATTACAAGGGGGAGAACCTCGGCGACGTGACCAAGAATCCGTTGACCAAGGGAATGGCCGATGAGATCGCCCGCATTTACGACATGCAGCATGATCCCGAATACCAGGACATTCTGACTTTCGAAACCGAAGAGGGACGCCGGGTGTCGCGCTCCTATCAATTGCCGAAAACCACTCAGGACATGGTGGAACGGCGCAAGTGCTCGGAATTTTGGGCGCGCCAGGTCTACGGCATGTGCGGCCGCCTGCCGGATTTCTGCGCCAACATGGTGCTCGGCTTCTATGACCTCTATCCAGAGCTGGCTAAACTCAACAAGGATCTGGCGGAAAACGCGCGCAATTTTTTCACTTACGCGCGGGATAACGATATCTGTATCTCCCATGCCCTGCACGACCCGTGCATGGACAAATCGCTACGGCCCAAGCAGGATCCGGACCGCTGCCTCCGTGCTGTCAAGGAACGCGACGACGGCATCGTCGTACGTGGCGCCCGGTTCAACACCTTCGGTCCGTTCTCCAACGAAATCCTGATCGCCCCCACCTATCCGCTGGCTCCCGACGAAGAGGAATTCGCCATCTGGTTCGTGGTGCCGGTCGACGCGCCGGGCTTGAGTCAGATCTGCCGCGAGATCTATTCGGGACGCGGTCAGCAGGATCATCCGATGTCGTCGCGGTTCGACGAGATCGACACAGTGGTTATCTTCGACGACGTGTTCATCCCCTGGGAGCGTGTTTTCCTGTATCGGGAACCCCAGGCGGCCGGCCGGCTGTTCCGCCAGGGCGTCATGGTCTGGGCGGGCCAGTGCGGCACCTCCCTGTCGATGACCCGGATCGACCTGTTGATCGCCATCGGCCATCTGCTGGCCGAGACCTCGGGCGTGCAGGACCGCCAGGAGATCAGGATGGCACTGGGTGAATTGTGCACCTATCGGCATCTGCTGCGGGCCAGCATACAGGCGGCCGAGGCCAATACCCGGCCGAGCTACAGCGGCCTGCTGCGGCCCGGCCTATCGCCCGAACGGCGCGGCCTGATCGCGATGACGGCGGAGCGCTTCCTCACCCTGGTCCAGCATATCGCAACCAGTTCGATCATCTTCTTGCCCAACGCCGAGGATTTCGACAACCCGGACGTCAACAAGTACCTCGACCTCTACTGGGGGGGCCGCGAATCCACGCCGGAAGAGCGTTACCGGCTGTGCAAGCTGGCCTGGGACCTGGTCGGCGACGCCTACGGTTCGCGGCAGATGATGTACGACCGTCTGCACTCCGGCAACCCGATGGCGATGATCGAGGGTGCCTACCGGACCATGGACATGAGCGACGGGCTCGAAATGGTGCGCGAAATCATCGGCATGGAGTCACCCGTGGCCCAGGCCTTCCCCTTCGTCCAGGAGGAACTGACCGAGGGATAGGCGGTTTCGGCCGGACCGGGGCGTCCTCCGATGGGGCGCCCCGGCGCCGGTTCCGGACGGCTGGAAAACATACAGACAGGAGGTACTCAATGGCGGAAATCGTATTCGGCGTGGGTTCATCCCACACACCGATGCTTGGAACCGAACCCGAGGACTGGGATCAACGCGCCTTGGCCGACAAGCAGAACCCAGCGCATCCCTTCCGCGGCGGCGTCTATACGTTTGAAGAACTCGTCGAACTCCGCAAGGACGAGAAATTGGCCGCCGAGCACACCATGGAAAAGCGCGTCGAGCGCCACAACAAGAACATGGCCGCCCTCGACCTGCTCGGTCAGAAAATCACCGAGGCCGATCTCGATATATTGGTGGTGATCGGCGACGATCAGCGCGAATGCTTTATGCCGGAAAATTCGCCGCCATTCGTCGTCTATAACGGCGAAAAGGTTCTCAACAAAGTCATGACCCAGGCGCGCCTGGACGCTATGCCGCCGGGTATCGCCGTCGCCGCGTGGACAAACGTGCCCACCGATAACGACATCGAATACCCGGCGGAGCCCGAACTCGCGAACCACATCGTTTCGCATTTGACGGCCGGGGAGTTCGACGTTTCGGTTTCGAACAAGATGCCGCCGGGCCGTTTCGGCGAGAACGGCATCCCCCACGCCTTTGGATTTTTCTATCACCGCATCCTTGGCGATTTCAAAGGCAATGAGCGAATGTCGACCCTACCGATATTCATCAACACCTTCTTCCCGCCCAATCAGCCGACCGTGAAACGGGCGTTGAATTTCGGCAAGGCCGTCGGTGACGCCATCCGGGCGTGGAACGGAGACCAGCGGGTTGGCATTGCCGCCTCCGGCGGGTTCAGCCACTTCGTCATCGACGAGGATTTGGATAAACGCTTGCTCAAGGCGATGGAAGAAGAAGACGAGGCGACGATTCTGAACGAGCCCGAACATTCCTTTCAGTCGGGCACGTCCGAGATCAAGAATTGGATTGCCACAATGGGCGCGGTTCAGGGCTCTGGCCTCAAGTTCGAACTGGTCGACTACATCCCGTGCTATCGTTCGGATGCAGGCACCGGCAACGCCAATACCTTCGGCGTGTGGGGCTAAAGAGCAGGTCATCGAATTTCGGGACTGTGGTAACAAAATCGCAGCCCTTGCTACATATATTTGGCCTTACGACCGCTCGGCCGGCCTCAAGGCTGCAGCGGAAATGGAGACGCCGGAGGCAGCGCGGAGTCGCGTCGAAAGTTAAGGAACATTACCGCCAGCTTAGGCGCGGTGAACGTCCGCTTCTAGCTAAAAGCAGTCATTCAGCGGCGATAAATTTATGTCCGCTTAACCCCCAGAACCGGACATTCCCAGTACATTTGCAGAATGACGGCTTTTGACCCATTACGGTCATTCAAGATCATCGCCAACCACCTGCAATTTGCCTATGCTAACGCTAGGACTTTTTCGGGTGAATAATGAAATTAAAAATACCTATTGATGATCGGAGAATTTGGGTGCGATACAGAAATCAGTAGGGGGAGAAAACTGTGAACATTTTGAACAGATCCAACCGGCCCATGCATCTAGGACCTTATCCGCTGGAAAAAATCAAGCGCGTGGACCAACCAACCACACTGATTGTTGATGAAGAAATACAGCGCATTCCCAAACGTGCTGATGGTTTCGAACGCGCCCGGATTGGAGATTTCGGCGACCACCAAAAGGCTGCCCGGGAACGATCTGGTGGCGCCCGTGCAACGGGTAATATGCGGCCAGCGCCGCTAAACGGTGCCATACGTGAGACATTGCTGTATCTTTCCAAAACCCAAGACGGTGAGGCCGCGCCGGAAAAGGCGCCCATTCCCGATGACCTCGGAGCCCGCGCGCAGAACATAAAATCGCTCTGTTATTTTCTCAAAGCCGATCAGGTGGGAATCTGCGAGGCCAAGCCATATACTTGGTATTCGCATCGAAAGGACGGCACGCCGATTGAACCCTATCATAAGAACGCCATCGTCATCCTAATTGATCACGGCTATGGCAATGCCGACGGCGCCGGCGGCGATGATTGGGCGCCCGGGCCCATGTTCTCTTATATGCGGGGTGTGGAAATCTGTAACATTGTCGCATCTTATATCCGCAGTTTGGGATATTCGGCGCGCGCGCATTCATCAGTTGATAGCGACGTCATGCAAGTCCCGCTGGTTCTCCTGGCTGGGTTGGGCGAAATGAGCCGTATTGGCGAGTTGGTGCTAAATCCGTTTCTCGGCCCCCGTTTCAAATGCGCCGTCATCACGACAGACATGGAAATGGCCACGGATAAACCTATTGATTTCGGCCTCCAGGATTTTTGCGGGAAATGCCAAAAATGCGCCCGCGAATGTCCGGTCGGCGCCATCACTTACGGTCCCAAAGTCATGTATAACGGCTACGAAACCTGGAAACAGGATGTGGCTAATTGCACCAGCTATAGGGTTACCAATTCTAAAGGGCACGGTTGTGGGCGTTGCCTGGTGGTCTGCCCTTGGAACAAATCGGATCTTTTAAGCCACCGGTTGGCACGCTGGGCGGCCATCCACCAGCCATGGACCCAGCGTATGCTGATTGGGCTGGATGATTTTCTCGGTTTCGGCAACCGCAATCCCGTTAAAAAATGGTGGTTCGACCTGACCGTCAAAGACGGAAAGGTAGTTACGCCGGAAAGCACCAACCTGCGCGACATCAATCCCAAAAAGAAAAAACCTGCCAAGCACCGCGTTGCCCTTTATACGCCTGAAATGTTGCCGACGGCGGATATGACCGAGGTTTGGCCCTACGATCGCTCGGCCGGTTTCAAGGCAGCGGCGGAAATGGAGACGCCCGAGGCAGCGCGGCGGCGGATCGAAAGTTAAGGAACATTACCGCCAGCTTAGGCGCGGTGGACGTTCGCTTCTGGCTATAAGCGGACCTTCTGGGCTACCGAAAATTATGTCCGCTTTGCCCCTAAAAGCTGACATTCATGGCATAGGCACTGGATCTAATTTGGGGGCAAGTCCAACTTGATTCGGGCAAGCCAAATGAAATATGGTTTAGTACAATGAAACTTTCAAAAAAATCATGAACCTACTGCTTTGGGGTGTCAGTGGCTGGCATGAATCGAATTCTCGGACCGGATAAATCAGCTCCCCTTTGGTATGCCGCTTCCAGCCGCCGCGGCGACAAGCGGGGCGGATACGACGATAACGGCGATGAACCGAGGTCGGCGCCCGAATACGCCGACGGCGAGGTCACGCTGAATGTATCGCTGTTCGGATATCTGGAAACGATCGCGGCGGCCAGCCGGTTGACCTTGCGCCTGCCAGCCAGCGCGAAGGCAAGCGATGCGATCGAGGCCATTGGAAAGGCATCCGGTCTCGAACTCGCCGCCGAACTTGCGGACGGCAAAGGCGATTTCAAAGAATGCTTCCGGATTTTCGTCGATGGCGTGCTGCGCAAGGACCTCGATGCGGCCATCAATCCGGCGAACGGCCCGGCGGAAGTCGAGATTATCCTCTTGATGGCCAACGAAGCAGGATAAATGGACGGACCAGTCCCCAAGGAGACCCCAAATGGATGATTTGACCCAGAACGTCGTGGACGAAAGAGCGGCCAGCGAAAAGGCCGATGGCCCCAAAGACGATGTTTGGGTGCCGTCATCGTGCAGCCTCTGTTACGCGTCTTGCTCGATCCGCGCGCACCGGGTCAATGGCACCATCGTCAAGATCGAAGGCAATCCCGACAGCGCCCTCGGCAAGGGCCGGCTATGCGGCAAGGGGGTCAGCGGCATCATGACCCATTACGACCCCAACCGGGTGAATAAGCCGTTGCGCCGCACCAACCCGGAAAAAGGCATCGGCATTGACCCCCAGTGGGAAGAGATATCCTGGGACGAGGCCCTGGATACGGTCGCCGAAAAACTTAAGAAAATTCGCGAAGACGATCCGCGCAAACTGTATTTCATGCGGACGACCACGGTGATGACCCAGCACGTGCCGCCCTTTGTCTTCACCTCGGCCTTCGGCACACCGAACTCATCGGCGGCCGGCGGAGGCCTCCATTGCGGCAACGGCGCGCATCTGATTTCGGGCGTCATGCATGCCTCCTGGTCGATTGTGCCCGACTTCCAATATTGCAATTACGCCGTCTATTTCGGCGCCTCCAAGGGGCACGCGGCGGGTCACGCATCCTGTTCCAACATGACCATGGCCGCCGATGCCAGGGTGCGCGGCATGAAAATGGTGGTGGTCGATCCCTTCGCCAACCAGGGTGGCGCCAGCGCGACGGAATGGGTGCCGATCCGCGTCGGCACCGATGCCGGGCTGGCGCTCGCCATGGCCAACGTACTGGTCAACGAGTTGGAAGCCTATGACATCCCCTACCTCAAGGCGAAGACCAACATGCCCTATCTGATCGACGACGATCAGCGTTATGTGCGCGATCCCGAAACAGGCAAGCCGCTGATCTGGGACAGCGACCAGGACGCGGCCGTGCCGTTCAACGCCGCCGACGCGGCGGCGATGGCGCTGGAAGGGAATTACACGGTAGACGGCAAACCCTGCCGCCCCGCCTTCGTCCTGATGAAACGGCATTTGCAGTCCTACCCGGTCGAGCGCGGCGAGGAGATCACCACCATATCGGCGGCGACCATCCGCCGCCTGGCGACCGAATTCGCCGAACAGGCGCGCATCGGCAGCACCATCGTCATCGACGGGATCACGGTTCCCTACCGGCCGGTGGCGGCCATCGCTTTTCGCGGGTCGCAAGGCCACAAAAACTCGACCTACAATATGTTTGCCGTCGATCTGTTGAACCATCTGGTCGGCGCCGCCGATGTCGCTGGCGGCTGCCTCGGCTTCAATCCGGCCTGCGACGGTTTTCCGGAAACCGGCCGGCTGAAATATGTCCCCCACCCCGATCCCGACGGCATGATGATCACCGGCTCCTGGATGGGAATGCATGAGCCATTCCCGATCAATGACCCGCGATCACCGGAGCGAGTCGGGCTGCAAGATCTTTTTCCGATGGGCATGGGCTCGGTTTTCCAGGCATCGACCGATCAGGAAGAGATGTGGAATCGGTTCGATTTCGACTACCGCCCGGAAATGATGATCAATCTCGGCGCCAACCAGATTATGAGCGTCGGCAATTCCGAAGCGGTGGAAGCTTCCTTGAAGAAATTCAAGTTCATACTCTCCTTCGATATCTTCCTTACCGAAACCTCGGAGTTCGCCGACATCGTGCTACCCGATTGCGGCTATCTGGAAACCGTCGATTCGCGCTCCAACTTTCCGTTCATATTCAGCCTGCCAGCGGGGCTTGGCGATTGGTGCTGGCCTGTCCGCCAAAGGGTAGTCGAGCCCGAGGGCGAGCGGCGGCTGTTTGCCGACGTGTTGCTGGAGCTTGGCGAACGGATTGGTATCACGCCGGATATGAACGCCGCCTACAACGCCTTCTTGGAACTTGAGGACGAGCAGCGGCTGAAACTCGACCGCACCTACACATTTGAAGAAATCTGCGACCATGATCTGAAGGACAAGTTCGGTCCCGACAAGGGGTTTGAATATTTCAAGGAACATGGTCTGGTCAAATGGCCGAAAAAGCCGAAAGAGGTTTATTGGCGGGCCTTTGTCGATGTGCGGGTTCCCCTCTACTGGGAATGGATGCCGGACACCTGGGAAAAGGCGATGGCTATTACGGCGCCCAAGGGTCTCGATATTCCGAAAGAATATTACAGTCCGCTACCCGATTGGCTGCCCTGCCCATCACACGAATGCGAAGCGGAAGAGTTCGATTTCTACGCCTTCTATTACCGGGACGTCATCCACACCAACAGCTTCACCATGGAAAATCCCTGGCTCGACGAAGCGGCAAGGCTCGATCCGTTCTCTTATAATATCGCCATTAATGCCGATGTCGGCCGGGATAAAGGGCTGAAATCGGGCGATTATATCAGAGTAGAAAACGAGTACGGCCATAAAGTGGAGGGCCGTGTCCGGCTGACCGAAGCCATCCATCCCGAGGGCCTCGGCATCGGCGCCTGCGCCGGCCATTGGGCGAGAAATTTGCCGATAGCGAAAGGCAAGGGGGTATTTTTCAACGATCTGGTCGAATTGGATTGGCATCATTCGAGCCCGTCCAACCTAACCCTAGATCTCTGCGCCAAGGTCAAGATCACCAAAGCGGAGGCCGCCGAATGAGTTGGGGGACGGTCATCAGTTTGAAGCGCTGCAACGGCTGCGACGGCACATTATACTCAATGGTTGAACCACACTGAAGTAAATTGAACTCTATATTGTGGTGTGGCTTCCGTAACGGTCTACCCATGGTTCAATGAACAGAGACCAATGAAGGATCGGATAGTCGTTAGTCGAATGACCGCTGTTAATAAGGTGGACAGTTCCCACCCGAAGGCACCACGTTGTGCCAAAGTGGTGGTTTTGAATTGCCGCTAATGTCCGCTTCTGGCTAAAAGCGGACCTCCCGGCGCGTCAAATCTATGTCCGCTATACCCCCGAAAGCGGACATTCCCGGCATATCAGCGGAATGACCGCTTA
>NZAK01000073.1 GCA_002687515.1 Rhodospirillaceae bacterium | reverse complement strand
TTGCAAGGTTTCCGGCGAGGAGCGCGCCGCGCCGTGGTGCCAATCCACCACAAGTGGTGCGCGACGATGTCCGGGAGCCTTGCAACGCCGCCCTCTGGGTCGCTTTTCCCGTCCCCTCGGGGCGTCGAAAGGGCTTGCCGATGGGCCCGCATCGCCTGCGCCCTTTCTCCTACCGAGGAAACGGGAAAAGCGATCGTAGGGGTGCAAATTAGATGATATAGACCACTGGCGGCAACGGAGCGGGATTAAAAATCCCCCGGCACCAATTGATCTCCGCCGGCCAACCCACCAGGATGGAAGACAGGTTTCGGCCCATGCATGCCATGGGCGATACTTGCTATGAAGTAGGAGAGTTTTGCCAATGAAATTTTTTATCGACACCGCCGATATAGACGACATAAGCGCCCTTGCCGAAACCGGCATGATCGACGGCGTCACCACCAATCCGTCGCTGGTCGCCAAAACGGGGCGCGCCTTTACCGAGGTGATCGCCGAGATTTGCGCCATCGTGCCCGGCCCGATCAGCGCCGAAGTGACCGCCACCGAGGCCGAGGGGATGATCGAAGAGGGGCGGAAACTGGCGGCCATCGCGGGCAATGTGGCGATCAAGGTGCCGCTGACCCCGGACGGGCTTCGCGCCTGCAAGGCGCTGTCGGACGCCGGCACGATGGTCAACGTGACCCTCTGTTTCTCGGCCGCGCAGGCGATTTTGGCGGCCAAGGCGGGGGCCACCTTCGTCTCGCCCTTCGTCGGCCGGCTCGACGATATCGGCAGCGACGGCATGGAGCTGATCTCGGACATTTGCGAAATTTACGCCAATTATCCCGAGTTCGGGACCGAGGTCCTGGTGGCGTCCGTCCGCCATCCGATGCATGTTATCGAGGCCGCGCGCATCGGCGCCGAGGTGGTCACCATCCCGCCCAAAATACTGCGCCAGCTCTATAACCATCCCTTGACCGACAAGGGCCTGGCCGCCTTCCTCGCCGATTGGGAAAAAACCGGGCAAACGATTCTTTAACCTGGGCGTATTATTTCTCGTTGAACAGTTGGGCGAATTGGTTGATTGATTGAATATTCAATTGGGAAAGGCGACGTAACATGACTGGAACCGGCGACGATCTCGAACTGAGGGACGCGGAGCCCGGCCCCCTGGCCGATCGGGACCCCGAGGAGATCGCCCAGTATTTGCGCGATCATCCCAGTTTCCTGACCGACCGGCCGGAGCTTTTGCGGGAACTGACGCCGCCGTCCCGTTTTGACGGCGGATCGATCGTCGATCTGCAAAGCGTGATGCTCGATAATTTGCGGGAAGAATCGCGCGACCTGCGCGACGCCGCCAACCTTCTGATCTCGACCACGCGCTCGAACATCATGATCCAGACGCGCACCCATGCCGGCGTCATGGCGCTTTTGGGCGCCGACAGCTTCGAGCGTATCTTGCACGTCATTCGTTTCGATCTGCCGCTGCTCCTGGACGTCGATGCCGCTTCCTTGTGCCTGGAAACCGGCGACACCGGATCGACGGCATTGGGCGGCAGCGAAATCCAGTGGCTGGCGCCGGGCTCGGTCGACGCACTGCTTGGGCTAGATCAGCAATTCGCCCTCCTAGAGGAAACCAGCGACGACGGCGCCGTGTTCGGCGAGGCCTCGGGCCTGGTTTGCTCGGCCGCCTATGCGCGCGTCAGCCCGGGCGGCGGCATCGCGGCGGGGCTGTTGGCGCTGGGCTCGCGCGAGCGCGGCGCCTTCCATCCCGGGCAAGGGTCCGATCTCCTGAATTTCCTGGCGCGGGTCGCCGAATTGAGCCTGCGCCGCTGGCTGCCGGCCGGCTGAGGCTTGGGTCCGATGGCCGCCGCCATCGCATATAGCGCCGAACCGGCCCTCGCTCGGGCCATCGGCGACTGGCAACGCTGGCTCGAGGTGGAGCGCAACTGTTCGGCGCACACCATCGACGGCTATGGCCGCGACCTCGCCGCATTCTGCGCATACCTGGCCGAACATCTCGGCCATCTGCCGGGCCTGACCGACTTCGCCGGCCTCGCGACATCCGATTTCCGGGGCTATTTGGCGCGCCGCGCCAGCCAGGGCGTGTCGCGCACATCGACGGCGCGGGCGCTGTCATCGTTGCGCAGTTTTTTCCGCTTCCTCGAGGCCCGCGGGCTGGCCAGCAACGCCGCCATCAAATCGGTGAAGACACCGAAGCTGCCGGCAAGCGTTCCCAAGCCGTTGTCCGAGGCCGAGGCGCTGGAAGCGCTGGAAGCCGTGTTCGACACCCACGAGGAGCCCTGGCTGGCGGCCCGCGACCGGGCGCTGTTGACCCTGATCTATGGCTGCGGGCTGCGCATCTCGGAGGCGCTCGGCCTGAATGTGGGCGATGCGCCGAAAGCGGACAGCCCGGACAGCGGCGACAGCGGCGCCATCATGATCACCGGCAAGGGCAACAAGCAGCGCGTGCTGCCGGTGCTGCCGGTGATTGCCGAGCGCATCGGCATTTACCTCACGCAATGCCCGCACCGGCTCGGGCCCAAGGATCCACTGTTCGTCGGGTTGCGCGGCGGGCGCCTCAATGCCGGCGTGGTGCAGCGCCAGATGCGCCGGGTCCGGGCCCTCCTAGGCCTGCCGGAAACGGCGACGCCGCACGCCCTCAGGCACAGTTTCGCCACCCACCTGTTGGCCGGCGGCGGTGATCTGCGCACCATCCAGGAACTCTTGGGCCACGCCTCGCTGAGCTCAACCCAGCGCTATACCGAGGTTGACGCGGCGCGCCTGACCGAGGTCTACCGCGACGCCCATCCGAGGGCCAGGGAATGAGGGCGTACTAGGCTTTTCAGTTGCCGCCAATCGCGAACAGGTTTACCATTCGCCCAACCTCGAAGAAATAAGCCATGAAAAAAACCACCCTGATTAACCTGGGCGGCGCGGTGCTCGGCATCGGCGTGGCGGTTTTGCTGCTCGGCGACAACGCGCCGTTTGCCGATAAAAAGTTCCAATCGGTTGCCCACGGCGCCTATGTGGATTGCCTGATGCAAGGCTATGAGAAAGGCGGCGCCAAGGAATGGCGGCTATTGCTGAAATCCTACCGTGGCTGCAAGGGTGCCGAAGCGGCCTATAAGTCCGATTTGAAATCGCGCCGTGTCCTGCCCGAGAAAAAGGTGATGCGCCATATCGAGCGGCTCAACGAAGCCGCCATCGCGCGCCATCTCGGCGTCACCCCGGAGGCGACCAAGGGCTGGGGCTGCCTGACCCCGAAGAAGAAGCCGGAACGGCTGGTTTCCTGATTTAATCCGCTTTGATCCAATCCAGCGCCGCACCCGCCTGATCGGCGGGAAAACTGCGCACCTCGGCGGGCATCAGCTTGTCGGCGATCTTGGCGGCCAGGTGTTCCCAGCTGGCATCGCCGACGAGGGCGATTTTGCTGACCTGGTTCCAATGCTTGATGCCGAAGGCCAGATCGTCCCAGGCCGCCCGCCATTGCCAACCCTCGAACTCGGTCAGATCGGCTAGCAAGCGCAAGCAGCCATGCTCGGCGATGACCGCTTCCAGGCGCGGCATCAAATTCTGATAGTCTTCGTCGGTGAGCTTGCCCGCTGCTTTCAGGCAAACGAGATCGCCCGAACTTTCGGGGAGAAGTATAAACATGGCGAAACGCTACGTTGTTACATATGAAGGGCGCGGCCGGCGACCGCCAGGGCGGCTTCCTTGACCACTTCGGAAAGCCCCGGATGGCCGTGGCAGCTGCGCGCGATATCTTCCGCCGAGCCGCCGAATTCCATGGCGACCACGCATTCCTGGATCAGATCGCCGGCCGCCGGGCCGACGATATGGACGCCCAGCACCTCATCCGTCTCCTTGTCGGCGAGGATTTTGACGAAGCCGTCGGTTTCGCCGATGGCGCGGGCGCGGGCATTGGCCATGAACGGGAACTTGCCGGCGTTGTAGGCGATGCCGGCGTCCTTCAATTGCTCTTCGGTCTTGCCGAGGCCGGCGACCTCGGGGCTTGTATAGACGATACCGGGGATGGCGTCGTAATTGACGTGGCCGGCCTGGCCGGCCAGCGTTTCGGCGACTGCGACGCCTTCTTCCTCGGCCTTGTGGGCGAGCATCAGGCCGCCGATCACATCGCCGATGGCATAGACGCCCTTGGCCTTGGTCTGCAAATGCCCATCGACCGGGATGAAGCCGCGATCCAGCTCAATGCCGGCATTTTCAAGGCCGAGGCCGTCGGTATAGGGCCGCCGGCCGATGGCCACCAGCACCACATCGGCCTTCATTGTTTCGGCAGCGCCGCCGTCGACCGGCTCGACCGTCAAACTGACGCCGGTCTTGGCGGCTTTGGCGCCGGTCACTTTGCTTTTCAGGCGTATGTCCATGCCCTGGCCCTTGAGCAGGCGCTGCATGGTCTTGCACACCTCGCCGTCCATGCCGGGCAGGATGGTATCGAGGAATTCAACCACCGTCACCTCGGCGCCGAGCCGCCGCCAGACCGATCCCAGTTCCAAGCCGATGACCCCGGCGCCGACGACGATCATTTTCTTCGGCACTTTGGACAATTCGAGCGCGCCGGTCGAGGAAATGATCTGTTTTTCATCGATATCGACGCCGGCCAGCGGCGCCACGTCGGAACCGGTGGCGATGATGATGTTTTTGGAGGTAATGGTTTCGGCCTTGCCCTTCACGGGGGTGACCTGAACCTCGCCCGGCTTGGTAATGATGCCGGCGCCGACAATGCGGGTGATCTTGTTCTTTTTCATCAGGAAATCGACGCCCTTGATGGTATTGCCGACGACGCCGTCCTTATGCGCCATCATGACTTTAAGATCGAGATCGACCTTGCCCGCCTTGACCCCGTGAGCGGCGAATTCGTGGCCGGCGGCCTCATACAAGTGCGACGAATGCAAAAGCGCCTTCGAAGGGATGCAACCCACATTGAGGCAGGTGCCGCCCAAGGTCTCGCGTTTCTCCACAAGGGCGACGTTGAGCCCCAACTGCGCCGCGCGGATGGCGGCCACATAGCCGCCCGGCCCGCCGCCGATCACGGTAACGTCGAAATTATTGCCGGCCATGGCCTTATCCTTTCGTTGACTATTCAGATGCGCCCTACATGTCCAGCATGATGCGCTGCGGGTCTTCGATGCATTCCTTGATGCGCACCAGGAAGCTGACCGCTTCGCGGCCGTCGACGATGCGGTGATCGTAGCTGAGCGCCAGATACATGATCGGACGGACGGCGACCTCGCCATCGACCACCATGGCCCGTTCGACGATATTGTGCATGCCGAGGATGCCCGATTGCGGGGCGTTGAGGATCGGCGTCGACAGCATCGAGCCATAGATACCGCCATTGGTTATCGTAAACGTGCCGCCGGTCATCTCGTCGATGGTCAGTTTCCCGTCGCGGGCGCGGCCGCCGAAATCGCGGATCGTTTTTTCGACATCGGCGAAGCTCATCTGGTCGGCGTCGCGCAACACCGGCACCACCAGCCCCTGCGGCGTACCGACGGCGACGCCGACATCGTAATGGTTCTTGTAGACCAGATCGGTGCCGTCGATTTCGGCGTTGACGGCGGGGAAATCCTTGAGCGCGACGATCGACGCCTTGACGAAATAGCTCATGAAGCCGAGGCGCACGCCGTGGGCTTTCTCGAACGCATCGCGATAGGCGGCGCGGGTCTGCATCACCGCCGTCATATCAACTTCGTTGAAGGTGGTCAGCATGGCCGCCGTGTTCTGGGCGGTCTTCAGGCGCTCGGCGATGCGCTGGCGCAGGCGGGTCATCTTCACCCGTTCCTCGCGCGGGCCGGCGGGACGCGACGGGATTTGCGTTTTTTCGGCATCCGAAGCCTCGACCGGAGCCGCGGCCGCGACCGGCGCGGCTGAGACTGAGGTTTCAGGCGGGTTCTTGAGATAGGCGAGCACGTCGCCCTTGGTGACGCGGCCATCCTTGCCGGTGCCCGCTATGGCGGCGGCATCGAGATTGTTTTCCTCGATCAGTTTGCGCACCGCCGGAAAAACAGACGGAGATACGGCGGGGCCCGCCTCTTGTGCGGGGGCCGGGGCCGCGGCGGGCGCGGCGGTTTCTGCGGCAGGTGCAGGCGCGGCGGCGGGAGCGGCATCCACGGCGCCCTCGCCGATAACGCCGAGCAATGCGCCGACTTCCACTTCGGCGCCTTCCTCGGCGGCGATCTGGGTCAGGGTTCCCGCCGCCGGGGCATTTACCTCGATGGTCACCTTGTCGGTTTCCAGCTCCAACAGGGGCTCGTCCGCCTGGACGGCATCGCCCACCGATTTAAGCCAGGTGGCGACGGTCGCTTCGCTTAGCGATTCACCGAGGGTCGGGACGGTTATTTCAGTTGCCATGATCGGATTCCTCACTCGTCATACTTTGGCCTCATACTTTGGCCTCATGCATCGGTGGCGCGCACCGCGGTCTCGACATCTTCGTCGATGCGTTTGAAGGGCTGCAATAAATCCTTGGCCTTATGGGACAAGGCCTGATCGACCAAAAGCGCCTGTTCGGCGTTATGCACCTTGAGCGAGCCGGTCGCCGGCGACGCCGATGCGGCGCGGCCCACATAAATCGGCCGGCGCGGCGCCCTGTCGCCCTTGGCCAGGTCTTCAAGAACATATTCGAGCCGCCGCATGACGAAATTCCAGGCGCCCATATTGGCCGGCTCCTCCTGGCACCACACCACCTCGGCATTGGTATAGCCGGCCAATTGCCGGGTCAGGTTATCGCGCGGCCAGGGATAGAGCTGTTCGATGCGCAATATGGCGACATCGTCGATGCCGCGTTCGCGCCGGGCTTCGAGGAGGTCGTAATAGACCTTGCCCGAACAGAGAACGAGGCGCTTGACCTTGGCATCGGACACCAGATCGTCGGTTTCGCGCAGCACGCGGCGGAAATGGGTGCCGGGACCGATATCTTGCAGCGCCGAAACATTGAGCTTGTGGCGCAACAGGGATTTCGGCGACATGACGACCAGGGGCTTACGGAAATTGCGGTGCGTCTGGCGCCTGAGCGCGTGGAAAAAATTGGCCGGCGTGGTGATGTTGACCACCTGCATATTATCCTCGGCGCAAAGCTGCAGGAACCGTTCCGGCCGCGCCGATGAATGTTCCGGACCCTGGCCTTCCATGCCGTGCGGCAACAGCATCACCAGGCCCGACATGCGCAGCCATTTCGATTCGCCCGACGACAGGAACTGATCGAAGATGACCTGCGCGGTGTTGGCGAAATCGCCGAACTGGGCCTCCCACAAGGTCAGGGTGTGGGGGTCGGCCAGCGAATAGCCGTATTCGAAGCCGGCCACCGCAAATTCGGACAACGGACTGTCCATCACCTCGAACGCCGCCTGACCCTCGCGGATTTCGCTCAACGGGTAGTAACGCTGTTCGCTGTCCTGATCGACGATCACACAATGGCGGTGGGAAAAGGTGCCGCGCCCGGAATCCTGGCCCGACAGGCGCACCTGGGTACCCTCGACCAACAGCGAGCCATAGGCCAACGCCTCGCCCGTCGCCCAGTCGATGGCATCACCCGATTCCATCATCTTGTGGCGGGCCTTGAGCTGGCGCACCAATTTGGAATTGACCTTGATATGTTCGGGCACGCGCGCCAGCGAGGTTCCAATCTCCTTCAACAGGTCAATATCGACGCCGGTCGGATCGTCGTGCTTTTCCTCTTCGCCCTGAAGCTGGGTGAGGCCGTCCCATACGCCTTCCAGCCAGTCGGCCACATTCGGCTTGTAGCTGGACGCGGCCTCGAATTCGGCGTCCAGGTGGGCCTTGAAATCAGCCTCCACACGGTCGGCCTCGGCGTCGGTCATGACGCCGTCGGCGATCAGCTCGCCCCGTAATAGCTGGCGCGTGGTCGGGTGCTTGGCGATCGCCTTATACATGATCGGCTGGGTGAACATCGGCTCGTCGCCTTCGTTATGCCCGTGCCGGCGATAGCAGAACAGATCGATAACCACGTCGCGCTTGAATTTCTGGCGGAACTGGACGGCAAGGTCGGCGACCCGCGCGACGGCGATCGGATCGTCGCCGTTGACGTGGAAAATCGGCGCCTGCGGTCCCTTGGCGATATCGGTGGGGTACGGGGTCGAGCGCGAATGCGCCGGGTTGGTGGTGAAACCGATCTGGTTGTTGACGACGATATGGATCGAGCCGCCGGTGCGGTAACCGCGCAATTGCGACAGATCCAGTGATTCGGGCACGATGCCCTGGCCGGCGAAGGCGGCATCGCCATGCATCAAAAGGCCCATCACCTTTTCCCGGGCCTCGTCGCCGCGCTGGTTCTGTTTGGCACGCACCTTGCCGAGCACCACCGGGTTGACACATTCCAGATGCGACGGGTTGGCGGTCAGCGACAAATGCATGTCGCCTTCGGTAAACTGGCGCTCCGCAGAGGCGCCGAGATGGTATTTGACGTCGCCGGAACCCTGCACATCCTCGGGATGCGCGGAGGTGCCCTGAAACTCGGAAAAGATGGCCACATAGGGCTTGCCCATGGTGCGCGCCAACACGTTCAGGCGGCCGCGGTGGGGCATGCCGATGACCACCTCCTCGATGCCGACATAGGCGGCGGTGCGCAGCATGCGTTCGATGCATGGGATCATGCTTTCGCCACCGTCGAGGCCGAAGCGCTTGGTGCCGGTATGCTTGGTTTGCAGGTAGCTTTCGAAGCCCTCGGCCTCGACCATGTCCTTGTAGATGGCTTTTTTCAATTCGTTGGAATAGTTGGCGCGGTAATCGACGCCCTCGACCTCGGCCTGGATCCAGGCGCGCTCCTCGATCTCCTGGATATGCATATATTCGACGCCGATGGAGGAACAATAACTGTCGCGCATGATCTCCAGGATTTCTCGCAAACTGGCGGTTTCGCGCCCCGCCATCGAGGTGTAGCTATCGAGGTAAATCTGGCGGTCGAGATCGTCCTCGGTGAAGCCATAGGTCTTGTAATCCAGGTCCTTGTGCGAACCGGACCCGATCAGCCCCAGGGGATCGAAGGCGGCATTGAGATGGCCGCGCACCCGGTAGGACCGGATCAGGATGCGGGCGCGCACCGAATCGCGGGCGGCCTTGGTAAAATCGCCGTCCGCCGGCACCTGGATGGCGGCTGGGCCGGCGCCGTTGCCGGTGTCGGTTTCGCCGCCGTCCTTGCCGATCACCCGCGTCCTGGAGCGCGCCCAGCTGGCGCCGGCAACCTCTGATTTGACCGACCCGGCATTGTCGTCCAGCTCGCCGAAAATCTCGGTCCAGGAGGCGTCGACCGAGGCCGGATCGTCGAGAAAGCGCTCATACAATTCAGCGATGAAGGCGGCGTTGGCGCCGGTAAATATGGAATCGCTGGAATTTGCCATGACTTTGTCCGCTTTGGTCCGTTCTGGTGCCGGCTCGCCGGAATTGCCACCCGGCGTCCGCGCAAAATCCGGGTTCAGCCGTTCATCGCCTTGAGCATGGTTTCACCCAATGCGGCCGGCGAATCGGAAACTTCGATGCCGGCCGAACGCAGGGCTTCCATCTTGTCGGCGGCGCCGCCCTTGCCGCCGGCGATAATCGCCCCGGCATGGCCCATGCGCCGGCCCGGCGGCGCGGTGACGCCGGCGATGAAACCAACCATCGGTTTTTGCACCTTGGACGATTTGTAGAAGGCGGTGGCGTCTTCCTCGGCCGAGCCGCCGATTTCGCCGATCATGATGATGCCTTCGGTTTCCTCGTCGCTTAAGAACATTTCCAGGCAATCGATGAAATCGGTGCCGTTGACCGGATCGCCGCCGATGCCGATGCAGGTGGTCTGGCCGAGGCCCGCCTTGGTGGTCTGGCCGACCGCTTCGTAGGTCAGCGTGCCGGAGCGCGAGACCACGCCGATGCGCCCGCGCTGATGGATATGGCCGGGCATGATGCCGATCTTGCATTCGCCCGGCGTGATGACGCCCGGGCAGTTGGGACCGACCAATCGCGTCGCCGAGCATCCGAGCGCGCTTTTGACGCGCACCATGTCGAGGACCGGAATGCCCTCGGTGATGCAGACGACAAGCTCGACCTCGGCGTCGATGGCTTCCAGGATCGCTTCGGCGGCAAAGGGCGGCGGCACATAGATGACGGATGCATTGGCGCCGGTTTTTTCGACGGCGTCGGCGACCGTGTCGAAAACCGGCAGATCGAGATGGATCGATCCGCCCTTGCCCGGCGTTACGCCGCCGACCATCTGCGTGCCGTAGGCGATGGCTTGCTCGGAATGGAAGGTGCCTTGGCTGCCGGTAAATCCCTGACAGATGACACGGGTGTTCTTATCGACGAGAACGGACATCTCAACCGGCCTCCCTGACCGCAACGACGATTTTTTCGGCGGCGTCGCCCAGATCGTCGGCGGAGACGATGGGCAGGCCGGAACCAGCGAGAATTTCCTTGCCGAGATCCACATTGGTGCCTTCCAGGCGCACCACCAGCGGCACGTTCAACGACACTTCGCGGGCCGCCGCGACGACCCCCTCGGCGATAACATCGCAACGCATGATGCCGCCGAAGATGTTGACCAGGATGCCCTCGACATTGGCATCCGACAGGATCAGCTTGAAGGCGGTGGTTACCCGCTCCTTGGTGGCGCCGCCGCCGACATCCAGGAAATTGGCCGGATCGCCGCCATGCAGCTTGATGATATCCATGGTCGCCATGGCCAGTCCGGCGCCGTTGACCATGCAGCCGATATTGCCGTCCAGCTTGATATAGTTGAGGTCGTGGCGGTCGGCCTCCAACTCGGCCGGGTCCTGCTCGTCCTCGTCGCGCATTTCCTCCACATCCTTGTGGCGGTAGAGGGCGTTGTCGTCGAAATTCATCTTGGCGTCGAGGGCGACAACCTCGCCGGCGCCGGTCACCACCATCGGATTGATCTCGATCAGGCTGGCGTCCATTTCGGTGAAGGCCCGGTACATCGAGGTCAGGAAACTGATCGCCGAGCGCACCTGATCGCCCTCGAGGCCGAGGCCGAAGGCGATGCGCCGCGCGTGAAAACCCTGCATGCCGGTCAAGGGATCGATATCGACGGTTAGAATCTTTTCCGGGCTCGATGCGGCGACCTCTTCGATATCCATGCCGCCCTCGGAAGAGGCGATGACGGTAACCCGCGAGGTTTCGCGATCGACCAGCAGGCTCAGGTAAAGTTCGCGCGCGATGTCGCAGCCGTCCTCGATATAGACGCGCTTGACCTCCTTGCCGGCCGCGCCGGTCTGGTGCGTGACCAGGGTCGCGCCGAGCATCTGATCGGCGGCGTCACGGGCGTCTTCGACGGTTTCGACAATACGCACGCCGCCGCCTTCGCCGGCCGAGGATTCCTTGAACTTGCCCTTGCCGCGGCCGCCGGCGTGGATTTGCGATTTGACCACCCAGATCGGGCCGCCCAAATCCTTGGCGACATTTTCGGCTTCGGGCGCCGTGTAGGCGACACCGCCCTTGACCACGGCGACGCCATACTGGGCCAGCAACTGCTTCGCCTGATACTCGTGAATGTTCATCGGACTCCCATTCCTTTGTCAGAAAAATGGCCCTTGCCGGAGAATATTTGTTATCTGTCCCTATTTCTTCTTGCCCGCCGCCGCTTCGGCCTTTTTCAGGATGTTCTTGCTCTCATTGATCATCTTCTTGACGGCGCGCACCGATCTATTGAACGCCGCCTTTTCCGCAGGATCCAGCTTGATCTCGACGACGCGCTCAACGCCACGGGCACCGATCACCACGGGCACCCCGACATAGAGGCCCTTGACCCCGTATTCGCCGCGCAAATAGGCGGCGCAGGGCAGCACCCGCTTTTTGTCCTTGAGATAGGCTTCCGCCATCTGGATGGCGGCGCTGGCCGGCGCGTAAAAAGCCGAGCCGGTTTTCAAGAGACCGACGATTTCGGCGCCGCCGTCGCGGGTGCGCTGGATGATTTCATCCAGTTTCTTCTGGCTGATCCATTTCATCCGCACCAGGTCGGGCAGCGGGATGCCGGCGACCGTCGAATAGCGCGCCAGCGGCACCATGGTATCGCCGTGCCCGCCGAGCACGAAGGCGGTGACGTCTTCCACCGAAACCTTCATTTCATCGGCCAGGAAGGTGCGGAAGCGGGCCGAATCCAGGACCCCGGCCATGCCGACGACGCGGTTGTGGGGCAGGCCGCACGCATCGCGCAAGACGCCGACCATGACATCCAGGGGATTGGTGATGCAGATGACGAAGGCGCCGGGCGCGTATTTCTTGATGCCCTCGCCGACCGCCTTCATGACACCGGTATTGATGCCGATCAGATCGTCGCGGCTCATGCCCGGCTTGCGTGGGACGCCGGCGGTGACGATGATGACATCGGCGCCGCGGATACCGGCATAAGAGTTGGCGCCCTTGACCTGGGCATCGAATCCTTCGATCGGCGAAGACTGCAGTAAATCCAGGGACTTGCCCTGGGGCATGTCCTTGACAACATCAAACAGGACCAGGTCGCCAAGTTCCTTGAGCCCCGCCAGATGGGCCAGCGTTCCGCCGATGTTCCCCGCGCCGATCAGCGCGATTTTGTTCCTCGCCATGGTTTTCCCTTTCGAACGGATTGATTAATTTAAGGCACCGCAGGCGCGCGCGCATCGATGCGCTAAACGTGCACCGGCCCACCATTTGCCGCTACGTAGCGCAATTCGTTAACGAGGGCAAGAGCCGAGGCCCCTAAGCGCCTTTGATCATTGGATAAATCCATACCACCTCGATCCCTCAAGATTATACCTAGATGATAACGAAAGGGCGGGATTTCAATGGCCGCATGCCAGCCGCAGGGTTATTCCGCGCGCCCGTGCGCCAGGCCGAGATAGTCCAGCGACTGCATTTCCATCAGGCGCGAGACCAGGCGTTCGAATTCGAAGGCGCCCTCGCCGTTGACATAGAGCCGCTCGGGCGGCGCGGCGGCGGAACAGATAAGCTTCACGCGGTTTTCGTAAAGGGCGTCGATCAGGGTCACGAAGCGGCGCGCGGCGGCGGCTTCGGCTTCGCCCATTTCTGGGATTCGGTCAAGGATCACGGTATGATAGCGTTCCGCCAATTCCAGGTAATCGGCCGCCCCCAGCGCCTTCTGGCACAAATCCGCGAATTCCAGGCGGGCGACGCCGCCGGCCGCCGGAACTTTCAGGCTGCGGCCCTTGACCTCGATAATTTCCACCGCCGGCGCCCGGCCGCCGGTAAGGTCGGAAAAATAGGCGCCGAGGGCGCGCGCCGCGGCATTGTCCGCGGGCTGCTGGTAAACGCGCATGTCGCGCATCCGCTCGAGCCGGTAATCGCCGCCGCTGGCCAGTTGCAGGATATCCAGTTTCGCCGATATCAGCTCGATAAAGGGAACGAACTTATCGCGCTGCAGCCCGTCCTTGTAAAGATCATGGGGCGGCCGGTTGGAGGTGGCGACCATCACCACGCCGCGCTCAAACAGGGCTTCGAACAGGCGCCCCAAGATCATCGCATCGACGATGTTGGCGACCTGCAGCTCATCGAAGCATAAGAGCCAGGCTTCGTCCGCCAGCTGATCGGCAACCGCCGGGATCGGATCGCCCTGGTCCTCGGATTTTTCAGCCCGGAAGCGGTTGAACCGGTTGTGCACGTCTTGCAGAAATTCGTGGAAATGGGCGCGGCGTTTATGGGCAACCGGGGCGCTTTCGAAAAACAGGTCCATCAGCATCGATTTGCCGCCACCGACACCACCATAGATATAGAGCCCCAGGGGCGGCTCCTCGCGGCGGCAGGGCAGCCCGAAACGTTCCTTCCAGCCGGCCTGCCCCGCCGATGGCATATAGCCGTTGAGCGCCCGATGCAGGCTCTGCAGCTTTTCGGCCAACAGCTCCTGTGCCGGGTCGGGCTTCAACGCCCCATCGGCCACGCGCGCGCGGTATTCGAATAGAGGTCCTTCGGGCATTTCGGGTGGGTGGGTGCCTTATCGGGTTGCCGGATTACCGCTACTTAGGCATCGCCCCAACCGTTGTAAAGACGCCAGTTTAGCAGATTTCGCGCAACCAATTACGGCGCCGACGCGCCATCCCGGTGCAGTTCCTCGATCAATTGACCTTTGTACAGGCCGAAATGGGCGGGATCCAACTCCAGTAAGCTGCACAGGGTGACGATTTCGATTTGATCGACCAGGCTGGTTTTACCGCCCGCTTCGGCGACGGCGAGACAGATGCGGATCAAAAGCTCGGCTGTTTCCTGATCGCCGCGCACCGATTCCAGCAGCGCCACCAGTTTCTCGTGGCCTTCCCGGGGATTATCAAGCACCATATCACAGTAATCGCGGAACAAATCGGCGGCTTCGACCGGGTCGAACGCTTTCAATTGCTCAAGGATTTCGACGATCTGATCGACACGCACGGTTTCGGAAAAGGTGACCCGCCCGTCGGCGGTCGCCACCAGCGCACAGGCCGCCATGGTCGCATCCAGGAACGGCTTGTTATGGTGGCGTTCCATCTGCGCGATGTAAGATTCCTTCAACGCCGCAAGAAAGCCCGACATATCCGCCTCCGGCACCTCAATTCGTTTTGACCGCAGTTGTCCCGAAAAAATGATAGCACCCCCTTCGATGCAGGGGAACAGGGATTCAGGAATCAGTTGTCAGTGATCAGATCGGGACCGGCGGCGGGGCGCGTCTACCAGGATTGGATCTTCGGATTATCGGACTGGCGGCGGCCGTACGGTACCGTTCGGCGGTCGGTGCCGGTAAAGGGAATTGGTTGGCTGCTTCGGCGTTGGGGGCCACGCTTGACGCGCATGCCCGCCGGGCGGGCGGTCTGGGAATTGACCTCCCATTCGGGATCATGTTCCGGCGCCTTGGTTTCGGGCATCAGCACACGGGCCGCCTTGGCCAGCCGCTCATCTTCGGCCGTGCGCCGGCGCCGCGCTTGCGCGCCCAACGCACGCTTTGGATCGATGCCGCCATCGGCGCCCATCGCCTCGGCCTCGTTCACGGCATCGATCATCTGCGGGATTAAATCTTCAGCCTTGAAACCGCCGCGCAGGAAATGGGTGCCGGCCTGGTTCACGATATTGACTGCGGCGCGCAGCGCATCGTCATCGCTCATATTCAGTTTGAAGAAGAACATGTCCGATCCCTGGCTGTCATAGGTGCCGTTGCCGGCGACCGCGCGGGCCATAAGGTTGTCGCAGAAGCGGACCAGACTGTGACCGATGCGGTCTTTCCGCGCGACGCCCAGGGCTTTGAATATGGGACCCATGTCCAAAATGAAGACTTTGCCCGAACCGGCCTTGGTTTTGTCGGGAACGTCGCTGCCATCGGGCGCTTCGCGGAATATCTCGGATGTCGCGACGGTTTCTTCCGGAGCGCTGTCGTCGACGACAATGATGCCGTTTTCCAAATCGACATCGCCATCGATGTCATTCGGTTCCGGCAGCGTCCTCGAATTTGCGGCTTGCGCGCGCTTTTTCCTGAGGCTCCCTAGCATGAAGCCCTTGTGCCGCGCACCGCATTAACAAAGTGTTAACGGCGCGGCCCGGGCGACAGAAGGCCCAATCCAAATCTAAAGGAAAATACTTATATTGGCGATATACGGAGGCTGATATTCCACGGCAAAACGGCAGAATTAAGCCGTTTTCTAGCGCCGCTGGGCTAACAATTTCTTGGTCTCGGCGATCGCCCTGCCCGGGTTGAGCGATTTCGGGCAGGTGCTGGTGCAGTTCATAATGGTATGGCAGCGATAGAGGCGGAACGGGTCTTCCAGGTTATCGAGCCGCTCGCCGGTATGTTCATCGCGCGAATCGGCAATCCAACGAAAGGCCTGCAACAGAACCGCCGGGCCCAGATAGCGTTCGCTGTTCCACCAATAGCTGGGGCAGCTTGCGGCGCATGAGAAACACATCACACATTCCCACAAACCATCCAGCTTTTCCCGTTCCTCGGGGCTTTGCAGCCGCTCCTTGCCGGGCGCCGGCGTATCGGCCTGGATCCAGGGCTGGATTGATTGATATTGGGCGTAGGGCACCGACAAATCGGGCACCAGATCCTTGATCACCGGCATGTGCGGCAACGGATAAATCTTCACGTCGCCCTTGATCTCGCTCAAATCCTTGATGCAGGCGAGCTCGTTGGTGCCGTCCACATTCATGGCGCAGGATCCGCACACGCCCTCGCGGCAGGAACGCCGGAAGGTGAGGGTCGCGTCCATCTCATCCTTGATCTTGATCAGCGCATCGAGAACCATCGGCCCGCAACCGTCCATGTCGACCTCATAGGTATCGAGGCGCGGGTTTTCGCCGGTATCCTGGTCATAGCGGTAGACCTTGAAACGGCGGATATTCTTGGCGCCCTCGGGGGCCTTATGGGTCTTGCCCTTCTTGACCTTGGAATTGGCGGGCAGGTTAAATTCCACCATTGGCGCTTATCCTTCTTAGTAAACCCGCGCCTGGGGCGCTATATATTCAACCTCGTCGGTCAGGGTATAGGTGTGCACCGGCCGGTAATCCAGGCGCACTTTCCAGTCTTCATCGACCCAGGCCAGGCTGTGTTTCATCCAGGCGTCCTCGCGGTCGGGAAAATCCTCGCGCGCGTGGGCGCCGCGGGATTCTTTCCTGGCTTCCGCCGAATATATGGTGGTGAATGAACAGGCCATCAAGTTGGCCAGTTCCAGGGTTTCCACCAAATCCGAATTCCAGACCATCGATTTGTCGGCGACCTTGATATCGTCCATCGCCGCCGCCGTCCGATCGATTAATTTGCAGCCCTCGGCCAGTATCTCCTGGGTTCGGAAAACAGCGGCATTGCTTTGCATCACTTGCTGCATTTCCAGCCGGATGTCGGCCGTGGCGCGGCCGCCATCGGCGTGGCGCAGCGCATCTAGGTGCTGGATCGCGGCTTCGCCGGTGGTCACGCCTGCCGGCTGGACCGGGGCGCCGGCTTTGATGATTTCGGCGGCACGCATCGCCGCGGCGCGCCCGAACACGATAAGGTCGAGCAGCGAATTGGTGCCCAACCGATTGGCGCCATGCACCGAAACGCAGGCGGCCTCGCCGATGGCCATCAGGCCCGGGCAAACCGCGTCGGGATCATCATTGGTGGGGTTCAGCACTTCGCCCCGATAATTGGTCGGAATGCCGCCCATATTGTAATGCACCGTCGGCAAAACCGGGATCGGCTCACGGGTCGCATCGACGCCCGCAAAAATGCGCGCCGATTCGGTGATCCCCGGCAACCGTTGCTGCAGCACGTCGGCGCCGAGATGTTCCAGATGCAGGAAGATATAGTCGCTGTCCGGGCCGACGCCCCGGCCCTCGCGGATTTCGATGGTCATCGAGCGGCTGACCACATCACGCGACGCCAGGTCCTTGGCGGTCGGCGCATAGCGTTCCATGAAGGCCTCGCCCTCGGAATTGGTAAGATACCCGCCTTCGCCGCGCGCCCCCTCGGTAATCAACACGCCCGAGCCATGCACACCAGTGGGGTGGAACTGCACGAATTCCATATCCTGCAACGGCAGCCCGGCGCGCGCCACCATGCCGGCGCCATCGCCGGTGCAGGTGTGCGCCGAGGTGCAGGAAAAATAACTGCGTCCGTAACCGCCGGTGGCAAGCACCGTCATGTGGCCGAGAAACCGGTGGATGGTGCCGTCGGCCAGGTTCCAGGCCATCACCCCCCGGCAGGCGCCGTCGTCGCCCATGATCAAGTCGATGACCATGTATTCGACGAAAAATTCGGCGTTGTGCTTGAGGCATTGCTGATAAAGGGTATGCAGGATGGCATGGCCGGTACGGTCGGCGGCGGCGCAGGCGCGTTCGACCGGCGCCTCGCCATAATTGCGCATGTGCCCGCCGAACGGACGCTGGTAGATTTTGCCATCTTCGGTTCTGGAAAACGGAACCCCGAAATGCTCCAATTCGTAGACGGCGGAAACCGCCTCGCGGCACATATATTCGATGGCGTCCTGGTCGCCCAGCCAATCGGCGCCCTTGACGGTGTCGTACATGTGCCATTGCCAATTATCTTCCTGCATATTGCCCATCGCCGCGCCGACGCCGCCCTGCGCCGCGACCGTATGGCTGCGGGTCGGAAAGACCTTGGAGATGCAGGCCGTCTTGAGCCCGGCGGCGCCCATGCCGAGGCTGGCGCGCAGGCCCGCCCCGCCGGCGCCGACGACGATGACGTCATGCTCATGGTCGATGATTTCGTAAGCTTTGGACATCGGGCATCAGCCTCCGAACGCGACCCTGAACAGCGCGATAATCGAGGACACGCCGAGAAAGACCGACGCCAATTTGTTGATCATCAAACAGCTGATCTTGGCCGCCTCGCCATGGACATAATCCTCGACCACAACCTGGATGCCGAGCTGCATGTGGTAGAAAAGGGTGCCGACGAACAGCACCATCAAGAGCAAATTTCCGGGCCCATTGAGCCACGCCTTGTAGCCGGCCAAATCGGCGCCGCCCAATGAAACCGCGGCATAAACGAACCAGAGGCCAAGAGGCACCAACGCCACCGCGGTTAGGCGCTGCGCCCACCAGTGGCCGGTTCCATCCTTGGTGGAGCCAAGGCCGCGGGCGCGGGCGAGATCGCTGCGAAGATCCATATCGCCCCCCTCAAGCGCCGAGAACGACGATCCAGGTGACGGCGGTCAACGCCACCGAAACCAAAACCACCGCCCAGCCGGACGCACGCAGCTGCGACATTTCGAAGCCGCGGCCGGTGTCCCAAAACAGATGCCGGATGCCGTTGCACAAATGGTAGAACAGCGCGAATGTAAATCCGATCAGCAGGATCACGCCGATCACCGAGCCCAATAAAGCCTGCGCGCGGGCAAAGGCATCGGCACCGTAGGCGGCCGCGTTCAGCCAGTAAGTCAGCACCAGCGCGGCGGCGGCAAGGCCCAATCCGGTGGCCCGGTGGGTAACCGAAAGTATCGAAGTAATCTGCGGCCGATACACCTGTAAATGGGGGGAAAGCGGTCTGCTGCCCGTTGTCATCGCCTAGGCCTCGTTGTGAATTTCGGTGAAATCCCCAAAACGTATTCTGATTTGCAACGGCATCCGGTTTAGACCTTCGAAAGAGCCAAGTCAACGTGCCCAGGGAACCCGGCGCCCGCCTGTCGAAAACCCGGCGAATATTGGGGCGGAGTTTGCCGCCGAGATGGGCAGCCAATCCTCACCTTGGCCTTACATTGGGTGGCGAATCGCAGAATCAAGCAAAATCAATGACTTCAATTTTAATGTGAATAGGATTGTGGATAATTTGTGAACTAATTGTGTAAATAAAGATAATTTATGCACAGAATTCTTTGCTTTTTTACTATTTTTTTATTGATCGGCGATAGCGCGCTTTTCACAATACTATGGTACGCGAAAGCGTCTCGCCGCGAATTCTTGTTAGTTGGGATCGGCCTTCCGGGCCGGTCGGGACAACAGGAAAAAGCGGTTCAGGACGGTTGCGGGGCTCCGGTTCCGGGATTGTCCAGAGCGGCGGTTGCGTTGCTGGCCGGGAGAGGACTCCTCGGGGTCTTCGCTTCAAGGACACCTTTCATGGGTGTTTGCGGAATTCCGGCGGTGAATGTGGCTGTTGGTGGCCTGTCTCGTCTCCCTGGCGTGGCGGGCGGTCGGCCCGCAGGTGGTTTTCGTGCAGGCGAAAATCACGGCGGAGCGTTCCGGTCGTACTTTGGTGGCCTGACCAAGGAATTACCGGTTCGGGACCCCGATCGCCCCGGCGTCGAAAACTAGGGCCGGGCCGCCTCTGCGGAGATAACTTCCGTCGCGTCCGGTTTCGGGCGAGCGGAGGTGGGTTCCGTAGGCCGGAATGCCACGGTGGTCTCTTTCCCAGGGGTGCCCCGCGGCAATCTCGGCCAGGGCGGAACCGCTTTCGCGTATTTAGAGCCTGGCCGGCTCTAAGAGGCGTCAGGAGCATCGCCGCCGCGATGCGTCGTGTGGGGGTCCCAGGTCCCGCATGCCTGACGCCTCCTATTTTTTTGCAACAAATTTTGACGCATGAAAATTAGAGATTCGGGATAGCTGTTCCGCTCCGGCCTGGGTATTTTCCGCTTTCGATTGTAAAAAATTATGGGTCCCGCCTTGATTAACCTTGTTATCCACGCCGAGAACGCAAATTATAGAAAAAAATGACCGGCTATAGGAAAAGATGCCTGGTAAGCGTCATTCGAAATTGGACTATCTTGAGGAACTCCCGTGGCCGAACTGGACATCAGCAACGTCAATTTCCTAATCGCTGAAGACAACCCATTCATGCAGGCAATTTTAAAACAATTGCTGCGCGCCTTCGGCGTCCGCAACATACGCGAGGCCAATGATGGCTCGCAAGCCTATAACATCCTGCACACATTCCATCCGGACATCATCCTGGTGGATTGGGAAATGGCGCCGGTGAGCGGCATCGATTTCGTCAAATTGGTGCGCACCGCCGATGACAGCCCCGACCGCTTTATTCCGATGATCATGGTGACCGGCCATTCCGAGCAGGCACGGGTGACCGAAGCGCGCGATGCCGGAATCAACGAAATACTGATCAAACCGGTGTCCGCGGTCAGCCTATATCAACGCATTCGATCGGTTATCGAACGGCCCCGGCAATATGTCGAATCGCGGGATTATTTCGGGCCTGACCGGCGGCGGCGGGATGATCCCAGATACACCGGGCCCGAGCGCCGCGCCGACGCGGAACAGGAAATCGCCTATATCGACGGCCCCGAAGACGCCTGATCCAAATTCAGCAATAAATTAAGCGGCGCGGTCCATGTAATCGCGGCACAGCACCTCGGCGATCTGCACCGCATTCAAGGCGGCGCCCTTGCGCAGGTTGTCGGCCACCACCCACAGGCTGAGGCCGTTTTCGATGGTCGGATCCTCGCGCACGCGGCTGACATAGACCGGATCCTCGCCGGCGCATTCGCTGGGCGTCACGTAGCCTTCATCGGCGGCATGGTCGAGAAGGACCACGCCGGGCGCCTCGCGCAGGGCGGCGCGTGCCTCATCGGCGCTGATCGGATGCTCGAACTCGAGATTGATGGCCTCGGCATGGCCGATGAAGACCGGCACGCGCACGCAGGTCGCCGTCACCCGGATCGCCGGGTCGAGGATTTTTTTGGTCTCCACCACCATCTTCCATTCCTCCTTGGTCGATCCGTCCTCCATGAACGCATCGATATGGGGAATCACGTTGAAGGCGATGGGCTTGGTGAAGTTATCGCGGAACTTCTCTTCCGGCTGGTTCATGTAGATGCCGCGGGTCTGATTGAACAATTCGTCCATCGCCGATTTTCCGGCGCCCGACACCGACTGATAAGTGGCCACCACCACCCGGTTGATGGTCGCCAGATCGTGCAACGGTTTTAAGGCCACCACCATCTGGATGGTGGAACAGTTGGGATTGGCGATGATATTGCGGTTGCGCCAATCGGCCAGGGCGTCGGCGTTGACCTCGGGCACCACCAGGGGCACGTCCGGGTCCATGCGGAAACACGACGTATTGTCGATGACCACGGCGCCGGCGGCGGCGGCGCGCGGCGAGTGTTCGGCGGAGACTTGCGATCCGGGGCTGGAGAGCACGATATCGGTGCCCTCGAATTCGAAGGTTGCCAGTTCGGCAACCTCGAGCACATCGTCCTCGCCGTAAGACACCTGGGCGCCGACCGAGCGCGCCGACGCCAAGGCGGTCACGTCGGACGCCGGCACTTCGCGTTCGGCCAAAATCTGCATTATCTCGCGGCCCACATTGCCGGTGGCGCCGACGACGGCATAGCGAATGCCCATCGGGTAACTCCAATTATCTCATTTGCTAGGGCGGGCGTTCGTTTACGCCCGATATGGATTTAAGGCAAGACCCGGGGTGCGGTTCCGGGTTTACCCGGCCAGCTTATCCAATTCGGCGATGATCGCTTCGCCCATGGTTTCGGTGGAAACGCGGGCCTTGCCGTCTTCCATGATGTCGGCGGTGCGGAGGCCCCCGGCGAGCACGTTCTCGGCCGCCTTCTCGATCATGTCGGCGTCGTCGCCCATGTCGAAGGAATAGCGGAGAGCCATGGAGAACGAGAGGATCGTCGCCAGCGGATTGGCGATGCCCTCGCCGGCGATATCGGGGGCCGAGCCGTGCACCGGCTCATATAAAGCCGCGCGGCGGCCTGATGCGTCGGCTTCGCCGAGCGACGCCGAGGGCAGCATCCCCAACGACCCGGTCAGCATGGCGGCGCAATCGGACAGGATATCGCCGAACATGTTGGTGGTCACCACCACGTCGAACTGTTTCGGGTTGCGCACCAGCTGCATGGCGGCGTTGTCCACATACATGTGGCTCAGTTCCACATCCGGATAATCGCCCTTGATGCTTTCCATCACTTCGCGCCACATGACGGTGGTTTCCAGAACATTGGCCTTGTCGATGGAACAGACCTTGCCGCCCCGTTTTTGCGCCAGATCGAAGGCGACGCGGCCGATGCGCTCGACCTCGCCGGACGTATAGGTGAGGGTGTTGACGCCACGGCGCGTGCCGTCCGGCAATTCCTCGATGCCGCGCGGCTCGCCGAAATAGATGCCGCCGGTCAGCTCGCGGACGATCATGATATCGAGGCCCTTGACCAGGTCCAATTTCAAAGAGGAGGCGTCGGCGAGGGCATCGAAGACAATGGCCGGGCGCAGGTTCGCGAACAGGCCCAATTCCTTGCGGATGCCGAGGAGGCCGCGCTCGGGCTGTTGCTCGAACGGCAGGCTTTCCCATTTCGGCCCGCCGACGGCGCCCATCAGGACCGCATCCACGCTTTTGGCGTACTCCAAGGTTTCGTCGGGCAGGGAGGCGCCGGTGGCATCGATGGCGGCGCCGCCGATCAGGCCTTCGGTAATGTCGAAGCTGACCTGGCGCTTGGCGTCCATCCAGTCGATCACCCGCCGCACCTGGGTCATCACCTCGGGGCCAATGCCGTCACCGGGCAGGAATAGGAGTTTTTTGTTTGCAGGCACGTCGATACCTCACCTTTAAATTAAAATCAGATTACCGAATGATAGCCGCGGCGGGATCGCATCCCTACAGCCAAGGCTGGGCTTTTCGTTTTTCCTCGAAATCGGCAAGCTTGTCTTCTTTTTTCAGGGTCAGGCCGATATCGTCGAGGCCGTTCAAGAGGCAGTGTTTTTTGAAGGGATCGATGTCGAATTTGATCATCTGGCCGTCCGGGCGGCGGATTTCCTGGGCCTCCAGATCGACCGTCACGGTGGCATTGGCACCGTTTTCGGCGTCCTCCATCAACTGGTCGACCTCGGCCTGGGGCAGCTTGATCAGCAGCATGCCGTTTTTGAAGGAGTTGTTGTAGAAGATGTCGGCGAAATCGGGCGCGATGACGCATTTGATGCCGAAATCCATCAGCGCCCAGGGGGCATGCTCGCGCGACGAGCCGCAGCCGAAATTGTTGCCGGCGACGAGAACCTCGGCACCCCGGTAGGCCGCCTTGTTGAGGACGAAATCGGCGCGCTCGTTACCGCTTTCGTCGTAACGCAGGGTATAGAACAGGTCCTTGCCGAAACCGGTGCGCTTGATCGATTTCAAGAAGCGCGCCGGGATGATCATGTCGGTGTCGACATTGATCAGCGGCAGCGGCGCGGCGACGCCGGTGAGGGTGGTGAATTTATCCATCTTCGGTCTCCCGTAATCTATATCCCACTAGGCCAAGTCGCGCACATCCACCAGATGACCGGCGATGGCGGCGGCGGCGGCCATCGCCGGGCTGACCAGATGGGTGCGCCCGCCGGGTCCCTGGCGGCCTTCGAAATTGCGGTTCGAGGTCGAGGCCGAGCGCTCGCCCGGCTTTAATTTATCGGCGTTCATCGCCAGGCACATGGAGCAGCCCGCTTCGCGCCATTGGAAACCGGCCTCGGTGAAAATCTTATCAAGGCCCTCCGCTTCCGCCAGTTCCTTGATCAGGCCCGATCCCGGCACCACCAGCGCCTGCACGTGATCGGCGACGCGCCGTCCCCTGGCCACTTCGGCGGCGGCGCGCAGGTCTTCGATGCGGCTGTTTGTGCAGGAACCGATGAACATGGTATCGATCCTGATCTCGTTCATCGGCGTGCCGGCCTCGAGGCCCATATATTCCAAGGAGCGCCGCATTTTGTTGCGGCGGCCTTCGTCGGCTTCGTTTTCGGGGTTGGGAACCGAACCGGTGATGGCGGCGACATCCTCGGGGCTGGTGCCCCAGGTGACCATCGGCGGGATGTCGGCGGCCTTGAGGCTCACCTCGGTGTCGAACTTGGCGCCATCGTCGGTGTGCAGGCTTTTCCAATATTCGACCGCCGTTTCAAACGCCCCCGCCTTGGGCGCCATCGGCCGGCCCATGACATATTCGAAGGTAACATCGTCGGGCGCCACCAGGCCGGCGCGGGCGCCCGCCTCGATGGTCATGTTGCAGACCGTCATGCGCCCTTCCATCGATAGGGCGCGCACCGCATCACCGGCGAACTCGATGGCCGAACCGGTGCCGCCGGCGGTACCGATCTTGCCGATAATGGCGAGGATCATGTCCTTGGCGGTGATGCCGGCGGGCAATTCGCCGTCTACCGAAACCCGCATGTTCTTGGCCTTGGTCTGGATCATGGTTTGCGTCGCCAGCACATGCTCGACCTCCGAGGTGCCGATGCCGAAGGCCAGCGCGCCCAGGGCGCCATGGGTGGCGGTATGGGAATCGCCGCAAACCAACGTCGTTCCCGGCACGGTGAAGCCCTGCTCGGGGCCGACCACATGGCAGATGCCCTGGCGGATATCGTCCATGCCGTATAGTTCGATGCCGAAGTCCTTGCAGTTCTTCTCCAGCGCCTCGACCTGGATGCGCGATTCCTCATCGTCGATGCCCTGGCTGCGGTCGGTGGTCGGCACGTTATGGTCGGCGACCGCCAGGGTCAGGTCGGGCCGGCGGACGGCGCGCCCGGAACCCCGCAATCCCTCGAAGGCTTGCGGGCTGGTAACCTCGTGCACCAGATGGCGGTCGATATAGATTACGCAGGTGCCGTCATCCTGTTCGTCGACCACATGCGCGTCCCAGATCTTATCGAACAGTGTTTTGGCGTCGCTCATACTACGTTCCCCGCTTCTGCCAATTTATTGGTGCGATCAGCTTTCGCTCTTTTCGCCGTCATCCTCGGCCGGGGCATCGTCTTCCGCCGGAGCTTCCGTTGGCGTTTCCATTGGCGTTTCGGCGGCCTCTTCTTCCGGCACGGCGGCCTCGGCGGCTTCGTCCTCGGCGGGCTCGTCCTTAGATCTCCGCGCGGCGGTCAGTTGGGTCGCCTTTTCCTCGGCGGCCAATTCCCGTTCCTCCGCCGACAGCTTGGCGGCGAAACCGTCGGTGCGTTCGGCGATACGGGCGCGCTTGCCCTGCAGGCCGCGCAGGTAATACAGCTTGGCACGGCGCACATCGCCCCGGCGTATCACCTCGATATTGGAAACGTTCGGCGAATAAAGCTGGAAAATCCGCTCGACGCCCTCGCCGTAGGACAGCTTGCGCACGGTGAACGCCGAATTGAGCCCGTCGTTCTTGCGCGCGATGCAGACGCCCTCGAACGCCTGCACCCTTTCCCGCGATCCCTCGACCACCTTGACGCTGACGCGGATGGTGTCGCCAGCCGTGAATGCCGGGATATCCTTATCGGCGGTCAGCTTGGCGATCTGTTCTTGTTCAAGTTGTTGTATCGTATCCATGGTTCAATTCCCCGATCATTGATTCTTTGCCGCGTACCGGTTCCATAAATCGGGCCGCCGCTCCTGAGTTACCTTCTCGGCCTGGGCCTTGCGCCAGGCGCTTACCTTTTCATGATGCCCGGACAACAGAACCTCGGGCACTTCCCGTTGGCGCCAGATGCGCGGCCGGGTGTAATGGGGATATTCCAGCAATCCCCCCTCGAAACTTTCCTCCTGGTGCGACGCCTCGCTGCCGAGAACGCCGGGCAGCAAGCGCACAGCTGCGTCGATCAGCGCCATCGCCGCCGGCTCGCCGCCGGACAAAACGAAATCGCCGAGGCTGATTTCTTCCATGTTCCAGGCTTCGACGACACGTTCGTCGATGCCTTCATAACGGCCACAGAGCAAGGCGACGCCCGGTCCAGCGGCCAAATCGCCGATCCGGGTTTGGGTCAAGGGGCGGCCGCGCGGCGTCAGGTAAATAACCGGCAATTTCGCCGCGCCCGATTTACCGCCCGGCGCGCCGACGCCGGCTTGCCCAAGCGCCGCGTCGATGACATCGGGACGCATCACCATGCCCGGCCCGCCACCGAACGGCGTGTCATCGACGGTGGCGTGCTTGTCGGCGGCCGAGGCGCGGATGTCATGGCAATTCAGCTCCCACAATCCACGCGCCAGTGCCTTGCCGGCGAGGCTATGGCCGAGCGGCCCCGGAAACATCTCCGGGAACAGGGTGAGCACCGTGGCCCTCCATTTTGCGGTTTCAGCTGTCATTTCGAAACTTGCTCATCCTCTTTATCTTCGGCGCCGTCCGATGCCGAATTTGGCATCAGACCCGGCGGCGGATCGGCGACGATGCGCCCCGCCGCCAGATCGACAAGCGGCACCGCCGATTTGGTGAACGGGATCACCACCAATCCGCCCGCGTCCAACTCGATTTCCATCACATCGCCGGCGCCGAAATTGTTCATCCACTTCACAGTACCCAGTTTGCTTCCGTCGGACCGTTCGACCGGCAAGCCGATCAAGTCGGTAAAATAAAACTCATCCTCGTCATCGTCTTCGCCCACATCCTCATTCAGGGCCGGCAGTTGGCCGCGTTCAACATACAGCTCCGTGCCCTTCAGCGCCTCGGCGGCGGTGCGGTCATTGATGCCGCCGATTTTGGCGATCAAGCCCTTGGCCGTCGCCCGCTCCACCCGAAGCTCGAACTGGCGGCCGCCGGCCGCGTCGCTTAAGCGCCCATAGGCGCCGATGTCCTCGGCGACCTGGGTGAAGCTTTTAATCCTGACGGCGCCCTGGACACCGTGGGCACCGGTAATTACACCCAGGCAAATCCGTTTGGGCGCGGCCATGTCCTTGCCTTGTCCCTGGCCGCCGCCTAGTCCTTGGCCTCCTCTTCCGCCGCATCACCCTCCGCCGGCGCTGCCTCGGCGGCGGCCTCTTCCGCCGGCGCTTCGGCGGCGGCCTCTTCCGTCGGCGCTTCCTCGGCTGGCGCTTCCTCGGCTGGCGCTTCCTCGGCTGGCGCTTCCTCGGCTGGCGCTTCCTCGGCTGGCGCTTCCTCGGCTGG
>NZAK01000072.1 GCA_002687515.1 Rhodospirillaceae bacterium | reverse complement strand
TAAGTGGCTGCCATTCAGAATCAAAGACAGGCGAAGAGCTAGTACTGTCGTAAACACTAGTAGCTGGCGTATAGTTCGTTGTATCTACATAAAGATTGAGCTGATTAGCGCCATCCTTTAATGCATCTTGAAGGATAGCAGAAGATATTTTACCTGAAAGATCTATCGATATTTCATTGATTATTGTGACCCCCGTGTGACCCCAATTTCAATTTTTTCAAAAAAAAAGCAGGAAAACCGGAGTTTTCCTGCAAGTTTAACAGGGAGGCTTCACGTCTGGGAGACGTAGGGTCCGAAGACCCCTTGTTCCAGGCCTTGCGCCCGGAACCGCGACGGAAAAAACATTCAACGCCGCGTGACTGTTAAATAGGCATTTTCAGGCAAAAAATCAAATGTCATTCCGGAAGCTCAAATATGCAAATTTTGCATACCTAGAATTAATATTATTTTACAATAGGTTATGCGGATATCGTTAAAAAATAAATTTTTTATTTGCGAATTATAATCATTAAAATACGCGATCAGGGCGTGGAAACCCACAAGTTCGTGCATTTGGGGAGCTGTAGTGTCCCGATCGCGAAATTCGCAATAGCGAATTTAGTGTGAATCGGGCCACTCACTTTAAGAATCTAGCGTGATGGCGGGATCAGCCGCGCGATTCAAGTACCTTGCGTACCAGGAAATCGCGGAACACCTCGATCCGGGCCGAATGGCGCAATTCCTCGGGGTAGACGAAATAAACCTCGGTGGGCGGGCTTTGCAGTTCGGGCAGAACCCGCACCAGCGACGTGGCGCCGACCTGGAAATAATCGGGCAGCGCACCAAGGCCGAGGCCCGAAAGCACGGCGCGGTAAATGCCGTAGACATTGTTCACCTTCAGCACCGGTTTGCGGGGATCGTCTTTTTCGCGGCCGGAATAGACCAGGAAGTTGAGCGCCGGGATCAGATCAAGCTGATCGCCGACCTCCTCGCCGAAGGTGATGATTTTGTGGTTGTCCAAATCCTCCGGCTTTTGCGGCATGCCGTGTTCCTTGAGGTATTCGGGCGATGCATAGACATTGTGCTGGATGCTCATCACGTGGCGCTGGATCAGGTCGGGCTGGCGCGGCGGCGTCAGCCGGATGGCGACATCGGCCTCACGCATGGATAGGTCGAGATCGTCATAGACGAGCACGATGGACACGTCGATCTCGGGATAAAGGTCCAGGAATTCCTTGATGCGCGGGGTCAGCCAGACCGAGCCGAAGCCGACCGTGGTGGTAATTTTTAAGGGTCCCTGCGGGCGTTCGCGGCTATCGGTGAGGCGCGCCTCGGCCATCGCCAACTGATGAAATATGTTGTGCGCGGTAAGGTACAGACCTTCGCCCTGTTCGGTCAGGATCAGGCCGCGCGCGTGGCGGTGAAACAGGCTGACGCCGATGCTTTGTTCCAGGGAACTGATCTGGCGGCTGATCGCCGACTGGCTGAGGTTAAGGGTCTCGCCGGCATGGGTGAAGCTGCCGGCCTCGGCAACCGCATGAAAAATTCTTAGCTTATCCCAATCCATTTCCGCCTCGCCGAACCGCCCCTATCCGGGCAATATAGCGCAAGACAGGAACCAGTTGGTAGCTCTATGCCCGAATTTGTTGAAAGTTAGTCCGAATTGCGCCTTATTCGGCGGCTTCCATGTCTCCGGCTTCCTGCTCGGCCAAGTATTTTTCCACCTCAAGCGCCGCCATGCAGCCGGTGCCGGCGGCGGTGACGGCCTGGCGGAACTTGTTGTCCTGGACATCGCCGGCGGCGAACACGGCGGGTAACTTGGTGCCGGTGCTGTCCGGATTGGTGATCAGATAGCCTTCATCGTCCATCTCCAACTGGCCGACGAACAGATCGGTATTGGGCTTATGGCCGATGGCGATAAAAACGCCGGAAAGCGGCACCTCGGTCACCTCGCCGGTCTTCACATTCTTCACCTTGATGCCGGTAACTTCGGGCATCGGTCCGTCGTCTTTGCCGATCACCTCGTCCAGGACCGAATCCCACATCACTTCTATCTTATCGTGTTTAAGGAGCCGGCCTTGCAGCATTTTTTCGGCGCGCAGTTCGTCTCGCCGGTGGACCAAGGTAACCTTGTCGGCGTGGTTGGTCAGGTAAAGCGCTTCCTCGACCGCCGTATTGCCACCGCCGATCACCGCCACCTCGCGGCCCCGGTAAAAGAAGCCGTCGCAGGTGGCGCAGGCGGAAACACCGAAGCCCTGATAGGTCTGCTCGCTTTCCAGGCCCAGCCATTTGGCCTCGGCGCCGGTACAGATGATCAGCGCGTCGGCCGTATATTCGTCGCCTTGATCGCCCTTCAAGCGGATCGGGCGCGAGCCGAGATCGGCCTCGACGATCAGGTCGGAAATCATTTTTGTGCCGACTTTTTCGGCCTGTGCCTGCATCTGTTCCATCAGCCAGGGGCCCTGGATCACTTCGGCAAAACCGGGATAATTCTCGACATCGGTGGTGATCGTCATCTGTCCGCCGGGCTGCATGCCATGGATCAGCGTCGGTTCCAAGCCGGCGCGGGCGGTATAGATGGCGGCGGTCAGGCCGGCGGCGCCGGAACCCAGGATCAAAACCTTCGAGTGATGCTTGGCCATGGTGCGGTGCGGTTCCAATTCAGCAAATGGTCGGGGTTTAAAATAGGTCCGCCGCCGGCGCGGCGCAAGCAGACTTGGCGGCGCCAAGAGCCGCCGGCGCCACAAGTTTCGGTGAACATGGCCGTATGGACTGGCGAAATAATATTTTGCAATTTTGAAATATTATTGCGCAAAATTGCTCCAGTTATTAGTATTGTAATTCCTATTGAGACCGATCGCCCCGCGGCCGCAACGAATAGAAGCGACCGTGGGCACACCAGGGGAGGGAGCGGACGCCGATGAACCGGGTCAAGCTGGATCATATCGACCGCAATATTTTGCGCGATCTGCAGGATCAAGGCCGCATCACCAACGTCGAATTGGCGCGCCGCGTCGGTATCTCGGCGCCGCCGTGCCTGCGCCGCGTGCGGGCGCTGGAAGAGGCGGGCTATATACGCGGCTATCATGCCGAACTTGACCCCATGGCGCTGGGTTTCAACGTCACCGTGTTCGCCCAGGTCGGCCTCGACAGCCAGGCCGAGCCGGACCTGGTCGCCTTCGAGACGCTGGTGCGCGGCTGGCCGGAAGTGCGCGAATGCCACATGCTGGCCGGTGAAACCGATTTCCTGTTGAAGATCGTCGCCGAGGATTGGGAAACCTATCAGCACTTCGTCACCGAAAAGCTGACCGCCGCGCCCAATGTCAGCCATGTGAAATCGGCGCTCAGCATCCGGCCGTCAAAAAACGAGCCCGGGGTGCCGGTTGATATCGGCGAAGCGGATTAGTCCCGTTCCGGCCCCGGATTTAAGTTTTCATATTTTATGTTTCTCGCGCCAGCCGGGCCGCGTTGCGCCCGGCGATGCGTCCGAAGACGGCGCCCGATGTCAGGCCGCTGCCGCTGGCATAGGCGTGGAAATAAAGCCCGCCGACTAGCTCGCCCGCCGCATAGAGGCCCTGGATCGGCTTGCCGATGGTGTCCACCACCTCCGCGCCGGTGGTGATCTGCAATCCGCCGAAGGTGAAGGTGACGCCGCATGTGACGCAGTAGGCATGGTAGGGCGGCGTATCCAGCTTGGTCGCCCAATTGGTCTTGTCGATGGCCAGCCCCTGGGTGCGAAGTCCATCCAGGATATTGGGATCGAAGGGCGTGTCGGGCCGGGGCGCGTCGTTGTATTCGCGAACGGTTTCCAAGAATCGGGCTCCATCGACGCCTTCCAGTTTCGCCGCCAACTCTTCGAAGGTGTCCGCTTCCGCCTTGGTGATCTGGCGGATGCGGTAGTCTTCGCGCAACAGGTGGCTGACCTTTTGATCGAACACCTGCCAGGCGAAATGTCCCGGCTGGGCCAGCACCTCGCGGCCGTATTTGGCATAGGTGTAGGTGTGGAAATTGGCGCCCTCGTCGATGAAACGTTCGCCGTCGGCATTGATATAGATGCAGTAGGGATAGTTGTGTTTTTGGAAGCTGTCGCCGACATCCAAATCGCCGAACGGCGGCGCGTTGACGTCCCAGGCGACGGCGTGCGCCCCCGACCAGTGGCCGGTGGCCCGGGCGCCGAGATCGAGCGCCATCTGGATACCGGCGCCGGTGTTGAAGCGCGTTCCCCGGACCTTGGCCAAATCCCAGTTGGGGCCCAGATAACGGGTGCGCATCTCGGTGTTGGATTCGAAACCGCCGCAGGCCAGGATCACCGCCTTGGCGCGCAGCTCGATGGTGCGTCCCTCATGGCGGGCGCGGACGCCGCTAACGCCCAAGTCGTCATGCAACAGATCCAGCGCCGGCGTCTCGTAATAGACGCTAATGCCCTCTTGTTCGACGCGTGTGTGCAGCGCCTCGATCAGGCCCTTGCCGCCGCCCCATATCTGCACCGCGAGCCCGCCCCAGAACTTGAACTTGCCATCCACCTTAAAGGCATGCTGGCCGAGGGTGAGTTGCAGCTTAACCCCTTTCGACCGCATCCATTCGGCGGTCTCGTAACTGTTCTTGATCATCACCTCGGTCAGGTCCGGATCGCAACGGTATTGGGTCAGGCGGCCCATATCGTCGAAGAACTGCTCTTCGGTATAGGTGTCCATCTCGATATCGTTGCGCTCGGTCTCGGTCAATTCGCCTAAGAGCGGGATCAAGTCTTCCATGCCGTTATAGACGAAGCGCAGCATGCCGCCGGTGAAGGTGGAATTGCCGCCGCGAAGCTCCTTCGGCGACGCCTCAAGCATGATCACCTCGGCGCCGTTTTCGCGCGCCGACAGGGCGGCGCAGGCGGCGGCGTTACCGGCGCCGACGACGATGACATCGGTTTCCAGGTTGGCATCGTTCATTCATTTACCTCCGCAAGTGATTGGTCAAAACAGCCAGGGACGCGCCGCCCGGTAATTTTCCTCGAAGCTCTCGATTTTCGGAAGATAGCCTTCGGTCAGGGTCAGATCGTCCAAACCCTCTAACAGACAGCGTTTGCGGAGCGCGCCTATCTCGAAATCGTAAGACCGGCCATCGGGGCCGGTGATCGCCTGCCCGGCAAGATCGATCACGCAGGGACTTCCATTGTGGCTCGGCAGGCTGTCCCGCAAAGCCTTCGTTTCGCCGGGATCGAGGCGGACCGTAAGGAGGCCCGCCTTGAGCGCGTTGTTGTAAAAGATATCGCCGAAGCTTTCGGCGATGACGGCGCGGATGCCCGCCGCCTGCAGTGCGAAAACGGCCGCCTGGCGCGACGATCCGACGCCGAAATTGCGCTCCGCGACGATGATCTGGGCGTCCGCATAGTCGGCGTCGTTGAGGATGAAATCGGGTTTCGGGGCGCCGTCATCGGCGAACCGGCGGTCGTGGAACAGGGCCTTGTCGTTGTTCGGCGTGGTCAGGGTCTTGATGAAGCGGGCCGGACAGATCTGGTCGGTATCGATGTTGGCTTCGTCCATCGGCGCGGCAATCGCGGTCAGGGTTTTGAATTTCTCCATCGCCGCCTCCCTATAGCGCGTCTTCGGCGGTGATCCGTCCGCTGACGGCGGAGGCGGCGGCCGAAGCCGGGCTCATCAAGTGGGTGCGGACACCGACCCCTTGCCGGCCAGGAAAATTGCGGTTCGAGGTGGCGGCGGAACGGCTCCCCGGCGCCAGCACATCGGTGCCGTTGACGGCGGTGCACAGCGAACATGCCGCCTCGCGCCATTCGAGCCCGGCGGCGGCAAACACCCGGTCCAGCCCTTCCGTCTCGGCCTGCCGCTTCACCGCGCTCGATCCCGGAACCACGATGCCCGGCAGCCGGGCCCGGCGGCCATCCAGCACCGCCGCGGCGGCGCGCAAATCCTCGATCCGGCCGTTGGTGCAGGAACCGATAAAGACATGATCCAATTGGATATCGCTGATCGCCTGGCCCGGCTTCAAATCCATATATTCGAGCGCCTTTGCCTGGGCTTCACGGCCCGCCGCATCGGCGGCATCGGCGGGGTCCGGGACATCTCCGTCGAGGGCCGCGCAGTGTTCCGGGCTGGTGCCCCAGGTGCTCATCGGCTTCACCGCCGCGGCGTCGATGCTGACTTCCGCATCGAAGGCGGCGCCGTCATCGGAGCGGAGGGTCCGCCAATAGGCGAACGCATCATCCCAACTGTCGTCCGCCGGCCCGTCCGAGCGGTTTTCCAAATAGGCGAAAGTCGTCTCATCGGCGGGCACCAGCCCGGCCCGCGCGCCGGCTTCCGAAGACATGTTGCAGACCGTCATGCGGCCTTCCATGGAAAGGGCGCGGATCGCCGGCCCCGAATATTCGATGACGTAACCGATGGCGCCGCCGGTGCCGATTTTTCCAATGACCGCGAGGATCAGATCCTTGGCGTGGACGCCGCCGGCCAGGCCGCCATCGCAGGTTATGCGCATGGTCTTCTGCGCCGGCTGCCACAAAGCCTGGGTGGCCATCGCCAGCATCACTTCTGATGCGCCGATACCGAAGGCCAGCGCCCCGAAGGCGCCATGGGTCGAAGTGTGCGAATCGCCGCCGACAATCACCATGCCCGGCTGGATGATGCCCAGTTCCGGCGCCACCACATGCAAGATACCCTGGCGCTCGTCCATCAGGCCGAACAGCCGGCAGCCGTGGCGCTTGGCATTGGCTTCCAGATCCTCGACGATTTTCCGGGTTTCGGCTTCGGGGATCGCGTCCAGGCCGCGCTGGCGGTCGTGGGACGGAATGTAATGGTCGGCGCAGGCCAGCACTTGGGCCGGCCGGCGCAATTGCTTGCCGGCCTGGTCCAAGGCGTGAAAGCCGGGCCTGGAACCTTCATGGATCAGGCAACGGTCCACGTAAATCAGGCTCTCGCCGCCTTCCAGGGACAGGACCGTGTGCTCGGTCCAGATTTTTTCAAACAAGGTCCTGGGTTCGGTCGGCGGCATCATTCCATCCCTCCCCGAACAAAACCCTTCGGGTTTGATTTCAATTAGGATCGAGTTAACAGACCTGCCACCGGCAAACCTTGATAAGCATCAAAGGGTCTGGAGCAAAAGGATCAATCGAGCTTAAGCCAAATGTTTGCGCAAGAAGTCCGCCAGCGCCTGAAACGTCGACTGCGACGAACGGGTGTCGTTGTCTATATACAGGACTTCGATCTCGCCGCCCGCCTCGCGGTAGTTGGCGGCGAAGCGTTCCGGTTCGGTCTGCTCCTGGCCTGAATCCGTATCCACGTAATCGTGCACGTCGTCGGGCTGCCCCTGAATCCAGATGGCCGGCGGCGTTTCCACCGCTTCGCCCCGCTCCAGCGCCAGCATCGGATTGCCTTCGGCCATGGCCTCCTCGGTCAGCCAATAGGTGTCGTGGCATTCGGGAATATGGCCGCTCCATTTCGGCGGATTGGCGCCGGCGTTGAGGCGGCGGGCGTAACGATAGCGGGACAGTGGGTTGATCACCGGCCATAGCATGCCGACGCATTGGACACCGGCGTCGATGCCTTCGGCGCCGCTCTCCAGGGCTATTTCCGCATAGCGTGGGTCGGCGGGCCGCATCGCCGCCAGCATCGCCAGGTGGCCGCCGCTAGACTGGCCGGTAAGGCCGATGCGCGCGGCATCGATGTCCAATTCATGCGCGTTCGCCTTCATCCAACGCACCGCATAATTGATATCCTGAAGCGACGATGGGTAGCGCTCGGGGCCATGACGGAATTCCAATGCCGCCGCCGCGATGCCGGACGCCGCCAGCACTTCGCCCCTTTCCTGGCAGGATTCAGGCCCGCTGTTGTTCCAGGCGCCGCCATGTATGTCGATCACCGCCGGAAATGGCCCGCCGCCGGCGGGCCGGACCAGCCTTAGATTCATCACACGCTCGCCATGCCGGACATAGGTGAAGTCCTGGCTGGTGAATTCCTGAATATCGGTGGTCATTAAGCGTTCCCCTGCCAATTCGCCTGGCGTTCTCAGTATGGCCCCCAGGCGCGCAGGGCGGCGGGCCTGGCCCGGATGGCGTCATGCCAGCGCCTGAGGTTGGTCCATTCGTCGATGCCGATGCCGTAGCTTTTATGGACATGCACATCGGGGTAAACGGCGATGTCGGCGATGGTGTATTCATCGCCGGCCAAATATTCGCTGTCGGCCAAACGCCTATCGAAGATGCCGCACATATCCCGGTATTGATCGGCGTAATGCTTCTTGGCCTGCGGCACGTCCTCGGGGAAACGCAGGGTAAAGAGGCCCAATTGCTGGGCGTGGGTGGTGAAGGTCGCCGAGCCGTAAAACAGCCATTGATCGACGATGACGCGCTCAGCCGGATCATCCGGATAGAGCCCGCCGCCCGATTTTTCCGCCAGGTATTTGAGGATGGCGCCCGATTCGAACAGGGTCACCGCGGCTCCGCCAGGCCCGTCGTCGTCGACCAGCGCCGGGATCTTATGGCCGGGGCTGATTTTCATGAATTCGGGGGAAAACTGCTCGCGCTTGGGCAGTTCGACCGGCTTCAAATTGTGCGCGAGCCCGGTTTCCTCGATCATTTGCCGGGCCTTGTAGCCGTTGTCGGTAATCCAGAAATAAAGATCGATCATCAAAGCCTCCCTGAAATCATTACATTTGGACGCAGTTTAGCGGGGAAAGCCGGCCTTGGATACCGGATTGAGGCCCATCCGAACCATCAATAACCGCCGCCGGAAAATCTGTTGCGCAACGGGTGCCTCGTCCCCACATATCAACAGTTGCGGGATGGGAGATACGTCAGTATGGCCGGTCTATGGGCTTAATCGGGCAATTGAACAAAATCGCCATGTTGGCCGCGGCGGTGGCGCTGTCGCTGGCCATATTCGCGCTCGACCTGGCGCTGCCGCTGGGGGTCGCCGGCGGGATTCCTTATGTCGCCGCCATCCTGCTGGGATTTTGGTTTCCGTCCCGGTTTCAGATATTCTTCATCACGGCTCTGGCCTGCGCGCTAACCGGTCTCGGATATCTATTATCACCCGCCGGCGGGATTGCCTGGATTGTCTTGGTGAACCGGGGCTTGGCGCTGTTCGCCATCGTCGCGACCGGCTATCTGCTGTATCTGGCGAAGGTTCGCACCGAAACGGCGGAAAGCATCCCCGCCGAAACAACGGACGGGTGGGCCGAGCTAACCGTGAACCCGTTCAAGGTTGTCGGCATCGTCGGGCCCATCGCCTCGTTTGTTGTACTTTTGACAATTTTGGGCATCAACATCTGGATCACGCGCGTAACCGAAGAGGCGTCGCAATGGATTGCGCAAACCCACAAGGTGCAGGCCAAGTTGGGTGATCTGAAATCGATGTTGCAGGACGCCGAAACCGGCCAGCGCGGTTACCTGCTGACCGGCAAAAAGGAATATCTGGCGCCGTTTGACCTGGCCGTCCGGGGGATCAACACATCGATCTCGCGACTCGCGCTCACAACCGCCGACAACCCCAGCCAACAGCGCCGGATCGCCAACCTCAAGGCGCCGATTGCGGAAAAGATCAGGGAGCTCAGGCAAACCATTGCCCTCAGACGCAGCCAAGGCATGGACGCCGCCGTCACCGTGGTTCGAACCGATCTGGGCCAAAGGCTTATGCAGAAAATTCGCGTTGTTATCGAAGATATGAAGGCCGAGGAAGCTGGTCTGCTGACGGCGCGGCAGGAGCGCTTCGAAGGTATGCGGCATGCCGCCTTGCTCGCCGATTTCGTCGCCGTCCTGTTTGTCATCGGTCTCTCGTTGGGAATTGTTTTGAAGTTCCGGTCCTTTCTCGCCTTTCGCCGCCAGGCTGACCGGGAACTGAACAGCGCCCTGAAATCCGCCGAAGCCGCCAATCACGAAAAATCCAACCTGCTGTCGCAACTGGGAGATCGCGAAGAACGGGTGCGGGCGATTGTCGAAACGGTCGCCGACGGGATCATTACGATTGATGAACATGGCGTTATCAGAACCCTCAACCCGGCGGCCGAAAGGCTGTTCGGGTATACCGCCGGCGAAGCGGCGGGCCGGAACGTCAAGATGCTGATGCCGAAAGCCGATCACGACCAGCATGATGGTTACATCGATGCCTATAAAACAACCGGAAGTGGACAGATCATCGGATCGGGCCGCGAGGTGACAGGTTTGCGCAAGGACGGCTCTCAATTCCCCATGGATCTCTCGATCTCCCGCATGGAAGCCAACGGCAAACTGCATTTTACCGGCGTGGCTCGCGACATCAGCGGACGCAAGGCCGCCGAAGAGAGGCTTCATCAACTTACCCACGATCTGGAAAAGCTGGTCGAGGAACGCACCCAGGAGCTGCGCGAGAGCGAGCGATTCTTGGCCAGGGCTCAGGAAATTGCCCATTTAGGCAGTTGGACCTTGCACGTTCCATCCGGAAAAACCAAATGGTCCGATGAACAATTCCGCATATACGGACTTGATCTGTCGGAAACCGAAACCAGCTTCGCGATGTTCCAGGAACTCCTGCACCCGGAAGACCGGACACGCGTCGTCGGGGTTGTCAACGATGCCCTGAGCGGCAAGGCGCCCTATAACTGCGAATACCGCATCATTCGTCCCGATGGCGAGGTTCGGTATATCCATGCCCAGGGCGAGTTCAGCGGCACGCTCTCCGGCGAGCCGGAAATTATGGCCGGAACCGTCTACGACATCACCGATCTGAAGCGCGCCGAGGAAAAAATCCTGCAGACCCAGAAAATGGAAAGCCTCGGCAGCCTGGCCGGCGGCATGGCCCACGACATCAACAACATGCTGCTGCCGATTATCAACCTTACCATCGCGTCGATCGAAACCCTGCCCGCGGATGCGCCCGAAAGAAGCAACTTGAGCGTTGTGGTCACGGCAGCGGAGCGGGTGAAGAGCCTGGTCCGCAAGGTGCTTGCCTTCAGCCGGCAGGAATCGGCCGGCCGGGAGAAATTGGACATTTATGAAATAATCCGGATAAACCTGGATCTGCTGCGCTCAACCGTGCCCTCGACTATTGCCATCGTCGATGACTTGGACCCAGACGCCGGTTGTATCCACGCCAATGGCGGGCAAGTGGCGAGCATCCTCTTGAACCTGGTTTCCAATGCCACCCATGCCATGGAGAGCCAGCCAGGAAAATTGTCCATTTCGCTGGCCGGTGTGAACTTAGACCCGGGCGCCTTGCGCGCGCATGCCATGGGTACGCTATTACCAGGAAGCTATGCGCGCTTAACGGTCTCCGACACCGGCAAAGGCATGACGCCAGAGGTCCGGGAGCGCATCTTCGATCCGTTTTTCACCACCAAGGATGTCGGCAAGGGCACCGGCATGGGGCTGTCCATGGTCTATGGTATAGTCACCGACTATGGCGGCGCGCTGGATGTGGAAAGCGCGCCCGGCAAGGGCACCAAGGTGCATATCTATTTCCCGCTGGCCGCACCCGGCGCGGCGGAAGTGGCGGTCGCGGCCGGCCCGCAATCAATTTCGGAAAGTGAACAGAAGCATGGCGCGAATCCTACTTATTGATGACGAGGAATTGGTCCGGGCAGTTCTTCGTATTTTGCTCGAAGGGGAGGGTCACGAGGTGATCGAGGCGGCCAATGGCAGGAAGGGGGTGGCGCGGCAAAACGAAATCCCTTGTGATCTCGTCATTACCGATATCGTCATGCCGGATATGGAAGGGATCGAAACCATTATCCAGTTGAAGCGGAGTAATCCGGACGTGAAAATCATCGCCATTTCGGGCGGCGGCCGCACCGGCAACACCGAATATCTGGTGCAGGCACAAAAGCTGGGCGCCGACAAGGGCCTGGAAAAACCTTTTTCCAATGCAGAACTTATCGCCAGTGTCGAGGAACTGCTGGCGAGGCCGCCGGATTGCTAATCTGCTAGAAAATTCCGCACGTGGCCGAGGAACACCTCGAGCTGGTCGTGGTGCACCCAATGGGCGGCATTGTCGACAGTGACCGAGGTGCAATCCTTGAAGTAGGCCGCGTTGCCATCCTCTTCCGGGTCCGATGCCCAGCTTTCGGCGCCCCGCATCAAAAGCGCCGGACAATCGATGTTGGACCACATTTCGTGCGCTTCGCCCGGGGCAATGCCGACGGGCGCCGCGAAGCGGGTGAAGAAATAATGATCGAACTTCCAGCTATAGCTGCCATCGTCGTTGCGCTTGGTGCCGTGTTCGGTGAGGTGGCGGACCTGCTCCGGGCTTAAATGGGCATTGGCCTCGGCCATGCGCCGGGTGGCGCCGTCCAGTGTCTCGTAGCGGCGTTCCTCCCAGGTGGTGATGTCGCGCAATTCCCTGATCCAGTTCCGGTAGCGTTCGGGCACCGGCTTTTCGTCGACCAGCTTGCCGCGCGGCCGGCCGAGACCCAGACCCTCGATGGCGACGACTTTGGTCACCTTGTCGGGGTAAATGCCGGCGTACCTCAGGCCGATGATGCCGCCCAGGGAATGGGCGATGATGGTCACCGGCGCCAAGTCTTTCTGATGGATCAGCTCGGCCACGTCATAGACGAACTCGTCGACCATATAAGTGGCGCTGTTGGTCCACTCGGAATCGCCGTGTCCCCGCAGATCGACCGCCAGGATGTGGTAGTCGCCGGCCAGTTCGGCCGCCACCCAGTCCCAACTGCGCGCGTGGTCGCGCCCGCCATGGATCATGATCAGCGGCGGCGCGCCGTCATTGCCCCAATCCACATAGCTCAGCTGCAGCCGCTGTGAGGTGTAGCCGTGGCGCGTCGGTACCGATTTTTTTGCTTTCATGGAATAGGGTCTAGGTTGCGTGATGGCAGTTTGATGCATTCATTTGCACCAGCGGAAACCGGGATGCAAGCAGGCATGATTATGGCCATTGCCAGGCGACGATATCGGCGAGCCAGCCGGGCAGGTCCCAATGATCGGTCATGATCTCCGCCGACAAGGTCAGCGACAGCGCGCCCAAAAAAGACAACAGGATGCCGACGATCACATAACGGTCGAAGGCTTCGTGTTCACGGTTGATGAAATAACCGAAAACCATGCGGAAGATAACCGAAAGACTTTGCAAGGGCTGGACAATGGTGACCGGCGCCAAACCTAGGGCGAGATAGCGGAACAGTTGCGACATGGAAACGCCGACGCCCGAATAAATAAACCATTTCAACGATGCGCGCGTGGTGCCGCGCATCTCGGCCAACATGCTCGGCGCCAACAGCACCAGCGCCACGGCCAATGTCGCCGCAACGTAGGAAACGACACCGCCGATCAGGCTCAGCCCGCTGTCGCCGATGCCCGCCTTGATCAGCACCGGCGAGGACCCGAAGCCGACCCCGGCGAGAAAGGCGCAGGTATAGCCCTCGGCCATGCGTGGCCTGAACTCGCGCTTTGCGGGCGGCTCATCGGCGGGTTTTTCCGATGGATTTTCCGGCGCCTTTTCCTTGCCGCGGCGCGACAGGATGTACATCGGCGCCGACACGACGAGGACAATGCCGAGCACCTTAAGCGGCGTCAGGGTTTCGTCCAGGAACACAATGGCCAATGTCAGAGCCAGCAAAAGCTGAAACTGCTGCACCGGCGCCGCCAGATTGGCGCCCACCGCGGCCAGCGAACGCACGTTGAAATAACGGCCCCAGACGAAATGCATGAAGCCCGCCGCCGCCAGGAAGCCGACGGCACCCGGGCCAAGGCGCGAATAATCGGCCCATTGGCCGGTCACCCCCGCCAGAACCAGGAACAGGATCAGGCCGAGCGGCATCGAGATGGCCATCGCCTGCAACGGCGTGCCGCCGAGAACGCCGCGCCGCGCGCTGGCACTGTTGAAGCCGAAACTGGCCGCCGCCAGAATTCCGAAAAGAACGCCGAGCATGATTTTCCGCCATGTGAAGCCGCCGGTTGCGCATCCATGTAACCAACGGTTTGGTCATGGACAAGGCCGGAGGCGCCGCGTTTCGCCGGCGCTCACGCTTCTTTTTCGCAAATTTCGAACAGAATGTTCGTCGCCGTCTCACGCTCGAAAAAGGCGACGCGGCCGTGCGCCCCGGGGCGCGGGAAACCCTCCATCATTTTGAATCCGGCCGCCTCCAGTTCGGCCGCCGCGCGGCTTAGATCGGCCACCTCGACGGAAAAATGGTTGAGGCCGGTGGCCGCGCCCATGACTCGCCCGGCTAAGTCTTCGCCGCCATCCATGTACTGGATCAGCTCGATGCTGATATTGGCCGCCTCCAAGAAGGCGATGCGGAGGCCGACCTCCGGCATGTCCTTGGTCTCGACCGGCGCGCCCGGCAGCATGCGGGCGAACATGGCGGTGGCCGCATCCAGATCGGCGACGATGATGCCGATGTGATCGATGCGCGGCACGGTCATTTGGGGGCTCCTCTCGGCTTTGCCGATGCATCCGAACGGATATCGAGGCCATAATCAGCACGCGCCCGCGCCTCCGACAGCAACCCGCCCGCCACCTCCTCGGCGACCGCCGATGGCGACCGTTCAAGCGGATCGCCGTATCCGCCGCCGCCGCCGGCCCGCTGGGTTAAAACCGTACCGGTAGGAATGGCGCCGACGATTTCCTTGGATTTGGGCGCATGGATTTTGCCATCGGGGTAGGTAAAGCTCAGCGTGTTCAAGGCGCCGGCGCCGCCGCCGTAGAGGCCAAAGGCGCGCGCCTCTTCCTCGACGCCGTCGCCGAAGACAACGGCGGACATGTCCTCGCCGCCGAGGACGATCTCGGTCTCCACCCCATAGCCGCCGCGCCACTTGCCTGGGCCGGCGGTGTCCGGGGCGTATTCGTGGTGGCGCAACTGCACTGGATTTTGCAGCTCGAACATCTCGTAATCCTGGGCCAGGATGCCGCCGGCGCAGTTGATCAGGCCGATATGATCGTAGCCGTCAACATCCCGGGCGGCGCCCGATCCGCCCTTCAGCGACAGGAACAGGATATCGACGAAATCGCTATCGTCCTTGCCGGGATCGGTGCCCGAGAGGGCAACCCCCAGCATGCGGTTCCAGCCCGCCGTGACGCGGCCCGGCAACACCGGCGCAAAGGCGCGGAAGATGGCGTCGGATATGGGACCGGTCAGGGTATTGCCGAAGGTGGTGGCCGCCGGATAGCCGGCATTGAGGAAGGATCCGGCCGGCACCGCGATATCCACCGGGCGGGTCAGGCCGTCATTATGCGGAATATCGGGATTGATCAGCATCAGGAAGGTTAGGAGGACGGCGGAGGAGGTCGCCGCCAGGGGGGCGTTGACGAAGCCCTCTGTCTCCGGCGAAGTGCCGGCGAAATCGAAGCTGAGCCGCCCGCCCGCGACCGTCGCCGCCAGCTTGATCTTCATTCTGGACCCGTCGTGAAAGCCGTCATAGAAGGCTTCGCTTTCGCCTTCGTAGATGCCGTCGGGGATGGCCGTGATCTCGGCGCAAACCATGCGTTCGGTGGCGGCGAACAGATGCTCCATATGGTCATCGAAGCAGCGCCGGCCATAACGTTCCAGGACCGCTTTCAGACCGCGCTCGCCAACGGTTGTGCCGCCGATCTGGGCGTTGATATCGTCCTCGACGATGGACAGCCGCACGTTGGCGAAGATCAGGTTCCAGACATCATCCAGGCGCTTGCCGACCGCATAGACCTTGACCGGCGGGATGCGAAAGGCTTCCTGCCAGACTTCGCGCGCGCCGGGGTTGTAGCCGCCCCGGACGCCGCCGCCGATATCCGCCTGGTGGCCCTTGCAGGCGGCCCAGGCGGCCAGTTCGCCCCCGAAAAATATGGGGCGGAAGACGGCGACATCGTTGTTCTGATTGCCGCCGCTGAAAACATCATTGTGCAGGAACACATCGCCTTCGTGGATATCGCCGGCGAAGGCGTCGATGATAATGCGGCAAACCGGCTGCAATGCGAAGGCCAGGACCGGGATATATTCGGTCTGTTCCAGCATGCGGCCCTCGGCGTCATAGAGCCCGGTGACGAAATCGCGGGCCTCGTTGAGGATCGGCGAATGGGTGGTGCGGAGCAAGGTCAGGCCCATTTCCTCGGTGATCGCCTTCAACCGCCGTTGTAATACCGACGCTAGAATGGAATCGATGCCATCGGGTAGGGTAATTTTCGCCGCTTTGCCGGTATCGGCCTGCATTTTGTTTTCGCCCCAAAATTTTCGCCGCCTCTATTCTACCGCAAGTTGGCGGCCGGGAAAACGCGGCGCAACTATAATCGCTTGAACGAATCGTGCCTATCCGCTTAACGCCCATACCCACAACATGTAGGATGCTGCCACTCTCCCGAATATACCCCCGCCCTGGTCGGCGCGGTCGTGTCCCCGGCGATCCCAAGGAGCGACCG
>NZAK01000071.1 GCA_002687515.1 Rhodospirillaceae bacterium | reverse complement strand
GCGGCGTTGCAAGGCTCCCGGACATCCCAAATGTCCGTGGGCGCGCCACTTGTGGTGGATTGGCACCACGGTGCGGCGCGCTCCTCGCCGGAAACCTTGCAACGTCGTCGTAGGGGTGCAAATTAGATGATCCAGGCCACTAGGCATCCGTGCGATGAGGTCGGCGGCGCCTAATTAAATCGGAGTATTGACCGGCTTCAGGCTCAAGCAGTTGCCCGTTCGCGCGCCTGTTTTTTCGGTTTTTCCGAAACCTCTTCCGGCTCTCTCAACACGTAGCCCCGGCCCCAAACCGTATGGATATAAATCTCATCGTCGCACGCCTTGGCTAGCTTTTTCCGGAGTTTGCAAACGAAAACGTCGATAATTTTCAGTTCCGGTTCGTCGATGCCGTTGTAAAGATGATTGAGGAACATCTCCTTCGTTAGGGTAGTGCCCTTGCGAAGGCTCAACAATTCAAGAATTCCATACTCCTTGCCGGTCAGGTGGACAGGTTTATCATCGACCTCGACCGTATGCGCGTCCAGGTTGACGGCAAGTTTGCCGCAGCGAATGATCGAATCCGAATGCCCCTTGGATCGCCGCACGATGGCATGAATGCGCGCGATCAACTCGTCCTTATTGAACGGCTTGGTCAGGTAGTCGTCGGCGCCGGTGCCCAGCCCCCTAACCTTGTTTTCGGATTCGGTTAGTCCCGACAAAATAAGTACAGGCGTCTCGACTTTCGAATCTCGCAGGCGCCGTAAAACCTCATAGCCGTCGATGTCGGGCAGCATGAGATCCAATATGATAATGTCGTAATCATATAGCTTACCGATTTCCAACCCATCTTCACCCAGGTCGGTGACATCGATCACCATACTGGCCGATGACAACATCATCTCGATGCTTTGCGAGGTGGTGGGATCGTCTTCTACGAGAAGGACACGCATGGCTTCACTTTCTCTAGACTGGGGCCCCTGTTAACGAATTCGTTAACATAAGAGCCTTGGTTAATTGTTGCAAGTTTTCTAGAACTTTCTTCAATGTGCGTATTCAATCGTGAGATTTCAATAGGTTATGAAACACAATCGCGACAATTCGTGATTTTATGGCCGGGTTTGAATGTTTTTTTGCGTTCTTTGATTCGTGGTTGCCGGACCCGAATCCGTGCCAACGGGCAAAAATATAACCGAAATTTGGTAACAGGGATTTAAACGATCACCCATTCCCACCGACGTAATCGCGTGCAGGCCGATTGATGCGATAATTTTGTCCACGCCTTTGAACGAATTCGCGGTCAGTTACTTGGGTAAGGCGAACTGAAATTCGCCGATAAGCACCAAATCTACGTTAGGCGACTGTCACCGCGGTCTTTTTCGTATAGGTATCGCCGTTATCATCGGTCCAAGTAAAGATCAATGGACCGCTTTTCTCGGCGACCAGAAAAAACGACGTATAAGGATTTGCCGAAACCGATGGATGCCACTTGGCGTCCAGTACTTTCTTGCCGTTGTAAGTCACTACAAGTCTGTTGATGATGTCACGGGGTAATTTCTTGCCGGTTTTCTTAATGACTCTTTGACCGGTTTCCATTGGATGGGTGACAAGCGTCTTCACTTCGAACACCTGACCCTTTTTCAGTTTGCTCGGAACACGCACACGCGGCTTTACATTTTTTTTTGCCATAATTATTCCTTTCTCAGCCGCCGCATCCACCGATCGTGACTTTAATCCGCCGGCGGATGATATAGGTTTCGCCATCGCTCATTTCAGCAACGGCGATGACATTCTGGGTTTTAATCAGGCGCATGCGCAGTGATATCTGAGCCTTGCCGTTGTGCGGGCCTAGATGATAGCTGGCGACGTCCGAAAGCGGGTTCCCATCATTGAACAGGTGCAGTGCCTTGACGTGGTCGTCAGGCGTCATCGGGCTGTCAACCATCACCGTCAGCGGCACGGTACTGCCGTTTTCGGCGATATCGACCATGTTGATTTTGATTTTTCCGTCTTTTGGCGCTTTGCTGCCGATGATCCGTTCTATTGCCTTCAGCGCGCTTTCCGGTGTTGCGGTTGCCGCCAATGGGATCATTGACACGGTTATCGCGGCCCCGGTGCTTACCAATTTAAGGAAATCACGCCTGCGCATGTCCAGATCGGTTTTTTGGGACGTGGCCTTATTGATCTGCATGAAATTTCTCCTTTATGCGCACCGAGATTCTTATCTATGCCTATCTATTCCTATGTCCACCATACATCGTTTCCAGCATCCAAAAAAGAAACGAACCACCGGATCCGGCAAATCTACCGAAACCGGTGGTTCATCCCAAACTCATACTGCGCTTGTTGACAGGCTGACGCGGTTACGGCTTGATATAGGTATAGCCTTGCGCCTGCAGATGCGCCAATTCGGCTACGCCCGACGGCACGATGTCTTCCTTAAAGACTTCGTAAAGCTGGTCCAAGCCAATCTTTTTGCCCTTGAGCGTGTTCGCGCAGACTTGAAAATTGATGTTCTGAGACTTCAAGTTGGCGACCGCCGATTGCAGTTTGCCGGCTTTCTTGGCCGATGTTAGAAGTCCAATGCCATTGCCATGGATAACGACCTTGATATCCAAATTTTTGGCGCCAACAGCGTTGATGTGGTTCTGAATGTTGCGCATGGCGCCAGCATATTTCTTGTCTTTGGGGCCACCCGGATAATTGATGTGGTACACCACTTTCTGTTTACTGTAACGCGGACCGGCATCGGCGGTCTGTACTTGCCCGACAAACAGCATCATCGCCGCCACAGGCAAGAGCATTAGCTTAATAAAACGCATATCGATTCTCCCAACGTAAATTTATCCAAGACTATTTCGTTATTTGGGCGGAAAAATATCCAAGCCGATAATAAGACCGCCGATAGCCGAGGGACGATACAGTACGGGTTTATTGTGTACAATGAAAAACGCATTATATTGTGCATATTAGCTTTTTTTAGGAATCGGGAAATTAAGGATGGGGAACATTGTTTCCCGGATAGAGTTCGATTGGTGCTATCCAATTAAACCTGCGCCAGTAACCAATCCTTAAATGGTCACGGCGCAAATTGGAATCAACGACGCAGCGATTTGGTGGGCCGTGGCCGAAAAACGATAATGTCTAACATCGTCGACAATATTATCAATGAAATCAAAAGACTGCCGGACCAACACATTTATGGTCGGGTGACATCCATTCTTGGCATGTTGGTCGAGATAAATGGCGTCGAGGGGCGCTTATCGATCGGTGACCATTGTGCTATCGAAGCGCGCAATGGGCGAAACGTCCTTTGCGAGGTGGTCGGCTTTAGCGAAACCAGCGCGTTGGTGATGCCATTCGGCACGCTCGAAGGAATTGGACTTGGCTGCCGGGTCGAGACTGGAACTTCCGAGCCGGTTATCTATCCGGAAGCCGGTTGGCTCGGCCGCGTGATCGATGCCTTCGGCCGGCCTTTGGATAACAAAGGTCCGTTACCCATGGGGTCGCTGCCCTATCGCGTTCAGAACAATCCGCCGCCGGCCCATAAGCGCACGCGCGTCGGCGGTAAGGTCGATCTTGGTGTCCGCGCCATGAACGCTTTCCTAACCGTCTGCAAGGGCCAGCGCATGGGTATCTTTTCCGGGTCGGGCGTCGGCAAGTCGACCATGCTTTCGATGATGGCGCGCCATACAAACGCGGATATCAGCGTTATCGGTTTGATCGGTGAACGTGGACGCGAGGCCCGGGAATTTATCGAAGACGACCTTGGCGAGGAGGGGCTGAGGCGTAGCGTCGTGGTTGTAGCCACTTCCGACGAACCGCCTCTGGTCAGGCGACAAGCGGCGTACTTGACAATGGCCGTCGCCGAATATTTCAGGGATCTGAACCGTGATGTGCTTTGCTTGATGGACAGCGTAACCCGATTTGCCACGGCGCAGCGTGAAATCAGCCTGTCGGCAGGTGAACCACCAGCGACCCGAGGCTATACCCCCGCCGTGTTTTCCGAACTTCCCCGGCTGCTCGAGCGCGCGGGACCGGGAATTTCCGGGCAGGGAAGCATCACCGGGCTGTTCACCGTGCTGGTCGAGGGCGATGACCATAACGAGCCGGTGGCCGATGCCGTCCGCGGTATATTGGACGGCCATGTGGTGCTTGACCGGGCCATTGCCGAGCGTGGCCGCTACCCGGCGGTAAACATCCTGCGCAGCGTTTCCAGAACTATGCCGGACTGTAACACCGAGGCTCAGAACGCCATCATCGATCGCGCCAGCCAGCTTGTTTCGACTTACGACGACATGGCGGAGCTGATCCGCCTTGGCGCTTACCGGCAAGGCTCAGACCATCATGTGGACGAAGCCATCCACTACAATTCTGCAATCGAGGATTTCCTGCGCCAAACCAAGAGTGAACGAAGCAGCCTGGAAGAATGTTATAGCGCCCTTGCCGGTATCCTCGACATGAACTATGCGGCGGAGGCGTAAGCCATGGACAAGGATCTGCATGCGGTCATCAGGCTGCACAAATTTATCGTCGATGAAAAACGGCGAGAATTGGGCGGACTGCTGGGCGAGGTCCGCGAACTTGAACAGAAGGCTGAAAACCTGGAAGTAGAAATCGTAAACGAGCAACAGGTGGCCCAGGCGTCACCCGAGGAGGCCGGGTTTATTTACGGGCCCTATGCGGCGGCGGCCATAAGCCGGCGCCACGAATTTCAGGAGACGACTGCGGAAGTCGAAGAAAAGATCGCTATCGCACAGGAGGAAATGCGCTCGGAATACAAAGACCTCAAGGTTTTTGAGATTGCCCAGGAAACAAGGGATGAAACCGATGAACTGGAAAGCGCCCGTGAAGATCAGGCTGTGCTCGATGAGCTTGGCCAGGAAAGTTACCGGCGCCGGAAAAAATCCAAAAAATAGAACCTTTGGTGCCGATTGATCCGCCCTATATCATGCCGAGACGGGCCAAAAGCCCAGGATTTTCCCATTGTGGCTGCTTGTCTTCCAGCACGACTTGGTGGCCCGGCACCGAAGTTGGATCCTCGGAACCCGTCGACGCATTGACCTGTATCCAACGCGCCACCACCTCGTTGCCCATGTCCTCGAGAATTGCCGCCGCGGCTTCCTCGAGATGCGACCACTCGATGCCGCCAAGCGCCTTCAGATACCGGGCAAACGATTCAGGCGAAAGGATGTGTTGATCCGGAATATAGCGGATGACGACATGGCAGACCGATGCCCCTTTGCCCATTTGTAACGTGCCGTTCAATGTCACCAGGTAATCGAGACGCTCATCAGGATTGCGGGTGGTTTCGATATGGCTACGGCGGGTCAGGATATCCATGCGCACATTCCTAAAATCAAACTTGGCCTAAACGATCAAGCCCAGTTCGCGGCGTCCATCAAGGGAAGCTATCGGCACTTCGATAAAGCGCGCATTGGCTTGGAATGTCACGCCACCGCGAATTCCAGCGATCTCTGCGAATTCATGAAATATTCGACTGATATCGATGCGCATTCTTGCCGGCAGGGGAGTTTCGGTCCTGAAGATCAAATCGAATTTCCTGCCTTTGGATTTAACCAATCCATCCATTTGAATCCGGCCAAGGCGGCTAAGATTGATATCGACTAAGAATCGCGACGCTTCTTCCGAACCGTTGCCATCGGCGTTCGCCGACTGTCCGCGCATATGCATCTGCACAGGTTCAAGACTATAGCCATTGATAAATGGGATGATCAGCGTGCGCCAATCGTTCTGCGGGCTTTCGTTGAAGGTGCGGGCCAATAGCGCGAAGTCCTCTCGGACTCGCCCCGCCAAATCCGGCTGAGATTGGTCCAGCAGATTTATCGAATTGCCCATCCAGCCTTGAATATCGCCGCCGCGCAGAGCACCGAGGTAAAACAAGATATTGGCCGCAAGCCGATTGTTTGCTTGCGGAAGCTGGCCTCGATTGAACGTTTGCGCCATATCTGTCGGTGCCGCGCGCAACTGGTTTATCGCCTGCTCCAGACTGGGCCACTCGCGCACCTGGGCGAATGCCGCGGAAGCATTTTGCGGTAAAATTGATTTGCCGGATGTGGGCGCCGGCGTGATATCCAGCACTAGGTTGGTTCCCAGTGGAAGCCGCGCGACGCCGTTCATCGATAAAGTGCCGACCGGTGTTTGCACCTGGGGAGTGCCCGCCGGGCCGGCTCCCGTGACGGTTCCGGCGATGGCGGCCCGGGAATCTTGCAGCGTCTGGGGTGAATTCGACCGCGCCGGTTCACCTGGTTTGGTAATGTTCAGTATCTTGGCGTGAACCGCCGCCCCCACCTTCAGCCGGGATTTTGCTTTGGCGGTTGTGACATTCGCCGGCCGCTCCGTTTTGGGCGTCTCTCCGGACTTGCCCTGCCTTGCCGCGAAGAGCTGGTTGCCGGTGTCAGGCGCGGATCGAATCGATGCCGGGATTGCCGGCCGCGCGATGGGTTTCGCGGCACCATGCCGTGCCGGCGGAGCCTTTGCCGGCGTCGCCTTGCCCGTTGACGCTATAACGCTGGCGCGGATTGTTGTGCCGACGCGCAGTTTCTGCAGCGATGTTACGGTTTTCTGCACAGCGTTTCCATCGGCCGAAGCGCCGGTAAGGGCGACGCCGCCGGGTGAGTGGGGTCCGGCGGCCAATGAGCCCTGTGCGCTTGCGCGCGACATCGTGGACTGTCCGCCATGCTGGTTCGGCATCGATATGCCGTCGGCATTTCGTATCAGAAACTGCGCCTGCTGTCCGACGCGCTGTAGCTGCAAATCGAGTTTGGCGCCAACGGCAAGAGTAAGCGCCGTTCTAATATCAAAAGTTCCTTGGCTGGTCTGTATCTGAGCAACACCGCGCGACAACAGGTTGATGACTTGCGCATTGAGGATGCTTCCCGTGGGAAGTTGCGAGAGAGATGCTGGCGGGTTTGATGAAACCGCTGCCGTTGTAGCGGATACCGGTACCGGTGCGGGTGTTGGTGGAGGAGGAGCAACGGTTGGCATCGGTTAACTCAAAAGAGCTTTTGCGATAGTTCCAACGTCGTTCGCCGCCTCCGTGTTTGGGTGGCGGACGAGAATGGATGTCTGATTTCGGATGGATTCGCGTACCTTGGTATCGCGCCGTATCACACCCGCCAAAGGCGGCGAAAATTTTAGAAACCCCTGGCATGCTTTCAGGATCGTGTTGTAGGTGCGCTCCCCTTCGCGGGTCGAGTTGGCCATGTTTACAACAACCCTAATATCCAGGCCCGGGAGTTCCATGTGCGAAACCTTGATAAAAGCATAAGCGTCGGTCAACGCGGTGGGTTCGTCGGTGGTGACGACGAGCACCGTATCGACGCTAGTGGTCAAATTACGAACGGTTCGTTCGACGCCCGCCCCTAAATCCAAAACCACCTGGTCGTATGCGGAAGACAACAAAACCAGTTCATCGCCCAAGGTATTTAGGCTTTTGGCCGATACGTTGGCCAAGCTACCGGACCCCGAGCGCCCCGCGACAATATCGAACCCACCGTCTTCGAAAGTCGTTGTTGCCTGATTGATCGGCATACGGCCCGACACCACGGCGCCGAGATCATGCCTCGGCATTAGTCCGAGCTGGATGTCCACATTGGCGAGGCCGAGATCGCCGTCGAATAGCAAGATCTTACGTCCCGCCTTGGCCAACGCATGGGATAGCGTTATGGCAAACCAGGTTTTGCCTACCCCGCCCTTTCCGGAGGCGACGGCGATCATCTTGGGACCCTTGGCCTTGGTGCTTGCCTGTGCTGCGCTGGTTGGCGCAATGGCCATTTGTTGCTCCTGTGTATCCCTAAAAGCCGAATTTGCTATATTCCGGCCCAACTGGACGCGAAGGTCAAGGGGAGTTATGGCTGCCGTCGGCTAAATCTGTCCGACTGTTTTAATTTTCGCGCGCGGATGAATTTCGTTCTGGGACATAACCGCCGTCGTCGGACGGAACCTTTCGACAATCGACCGAACAAATGGCCGGATATTAGGGCTCGACAGCAGGACCGGCATATCGCCCATCATGGCATGGCGTTCGAAAGTCTGGCGCACCCCGGAAATAAACTCCTGCAAGTTGCTCGGCGACATTGAAAGTTGGCGTTCATCACCGGTTCCAACAAGCGACTCGGCAAATGTTTGCTCCCATTCTGGCGATAGGGTGACCAATTGTATGATCCCATCGGCGCTGGTGTTGGCGTCGCTGATCTGCCGCGCCAATCTCGTCCGCACATGTTCGGTGATCATCATCACGTTGCGCGACTGGGCACAAGCTTCGGATACGCCTTCGAGAATTGTCGGCAAATCGCGGATGGAAATACGCTCTTGTAGAAGATTCTGAAGCACGCGCTGAATTCCGCCAATGGATATCTGACCGGGCGTAATATCGCTGATAAGCTTTTGATGATCCTTATCGAGATCGTCGAGGAGCTTTTGCGTTTCCGCATAGGATAAAAGGTCGGCCATACTATCCTTGATAACCTCGGTCAGGTGCGTCGTGATCACGGTTGCCGCGTCGACGACGGTATAGCCGCGGAACAGCGCTTCTTCCCTGGCCGTTTCCTCGATCCACATCGCGGGCAGACCGAAAGTGGGCTCGGTGGTCGCCTCGCCGGAAATGGTGATGTCCTCGCCGCGCGGATCCATGACCAGCAGCATGTTCGGGCGCAGATCACCGTTTCCGGTATCGATTTCCTTGGCGCGGATGACATAGTTGTTGGCCGAAAGCTGCATATTATCCTGGATACGCACGGCCGGCATAACAAAGCCCATTTCCACGGCCAGCTGCCGGCGCAGCGCCTTGATCTGGTCGGTCAGGCGCTGGCCTTCCGCACCTTCATTGATCAGCGACAAAAGCCCATATCCAAGCTCCAGCCGAAGCAGATCGATTTTCAGCACCTGCGAAATCGGCTCCTCGGCCACCGGGATGGCCTCGGCTTCCTGGGCGGCTTCGCGTTCTTTCAATTCGGCCAACTTCCGGGCCTCGCGCCGGTTGGCCAAGAAACCGATCGATCCGGTGGTGGCCGCCAGGATCACGAACGGAACGGCGGGAATACCGGGTACTACCGCAAGCGCGACCAAAAGAAACGAGACCATGCCCAGGGTCTTGGATTTGCCGCCCAGTTGGCCGAACACGGCTTTTTCCATCGGACCCGCGGCGCCGCCCTTGGTGACCAGCATGCCGGCGGCTGTCGAGACGATCAGAGCGGGTATCTGCGAAACCAAGCCGTCGCCGACGGTTAGGCGGGTAAATGAATCAGCGGCGTCCACGAGGGCCATATCACGTTGCGCGACGCCGATGATGATGCCGCCGATAATATTGATGAAGGTGATCAACAGTCCGGCAATGGCGTCGCCGCGCACGAATTTGGCGGCGCCGTCCATGGCACCGAAAAAGCTGCTTTCGTCTTCCAATTCCTTGCGCCGCTCTTTGGCCTCCGTTTCATCGATCAGGCCGGAGGATAGGTCGGCGTCGATGGCCATCTGCTTGCCCGGCATGGCGTCCAGGGTGAAGCGCGCGGCGACCTCGGCGATGCGGCTCGAACCCTTGGTGATGACCACGAAATTGACGATGACCAGAATGCCGAAAATGATGATGCCGATAACGAAGTTACCGCCCATGACGAAACCGGCGAAGGCCTCGATCACCTGTCCGGCGGCGCCTGTACCTTCGTGGCCGTTGGCCAAAATCAGACGCGTCGAGGCAAGGTTCAACGACAGCCGGGTCATGGTGGCCATCAGCAATATCGTTGGAAAGGCGCTGAATTCCAGGGGTTTTTCCAGAAATATCACGGTCATGAGGATCAGCACCGAGAACGTAATGGAAAACGATAACATGATATCCATCAGCCATTTCGGCACCGGTAGGATCAGCACGACCAGAATCGCCATAATGCCGAGGGCAAGAGCGATATCACCCCTGCGGCGTGCGCCGAGTATGCGTTCGAGCAGATTCTTGCCGATTTCGCCGATTGCGACCTCGGCCGCGCTCGGCGGAGCCGTCTGGAAGACAGCGTCGAGGACCGGGTTTTGATCCGGCTCGTCGCTGATAACTTCCGCGGGCACGCCTCCCGCGGGTGCGGGTTCCAGTTCAGGTGTCGCTTCAGCCATATTCGCTACGGTCTCGAGCTAACTGCATCGTTTAGGCACTGGGACGCTGAATGCCTTCGTTCGGCATCGGAACGGCGATGCCATTGTCGTTGTACTGTCTAAGCTTATTGCGAAGCGTTCGGATCGATATACCGAGGATTTTGGCCGCATGGGTTCGATTCCCGAGGCAGTGGTCCAGGGTGTCGATTATCAGATCCTTTTCCACGTCGGCCACTGTCCGGCCAACCAGGTTGATGCCACCGGCAGCGCCAGCCGGCGACATATTGGCGGTCTGAATCTGAATGGCATCCGGTCCGATCAGGCCATCTTCGGACAGAAGAACGCCCCGGTGAATGGTATTTTCCAATTCACGCACGTTACCGGGCCAGGCATGGGATTTCAGCGATTCCAGGACCTCGGGTGCAAGGGTTAGCGGGTCTAATCCATTTGCTTCCGCGTATTTTTCCACAAAATGGCTGGCCAGCGGCTCGATGTCTCCGGGACGATCGGCCAAGCGCGGGATGGTAACGGTCACAACATTCAAACGGAAATACAGATCCTCGCGGAAATTGCCGTCGGCAACCAGACGTTCCAAATTCTGGTTGCTTGTGGCCAGAATACGGACGTCCACCGGAACCGGCTTTTTGCCGCCAATCCGGTCGATTTCCTTTTCCTGGATGGCGCGTAGGAGTTTGGCCTGCAGCCGGAGATCCATTTCGCTGATTTCGTCAAGTAGCAGCGTGCCGCCATCGGCTTCCTCGAACTTGCCGATACGACGCGATACGGCGCCGGTGAAGGCGCCTTTTTCATATCCGAACAGCTCCGATTCCAAAAGATTTTCTGGAATTGCCGCGCAGTTCACGGCGATGAAAGGCGCATTGGAGCGCGGGCTTCTTTGATGAATAAGCTGAGCCATCAATTCCTTGCCGGTCCCCGATTCGCCGACGATCAGGATGCTGGCGCTGGACTTAGCCACTTGCCTGGCAAGTTTGAGCGCCTTTTCCATCGCCGGATCGCCGTGGATTATTCTGTTGGTATCCTCGGCAACCGCTTCCAAGACGGCGGCAATGAGATCGGAATCGGGCGGCAGAGGAATATATTCCTGGGCACCCGATCTTATGGCCTTGACGGCGGCCTGGGCGTCATCCCCGACGCCGCAGGCGACAACCGGGACGCTGATCCGTTCGGAGCTAAGCGCGCTGGTGAGCGAGGCAATGTCGAGCGCTGTATCGATCATAACCACGTCCGCGCCCTGGCCCTTGCGCAACGCGCCAAGGCCGCTTTCGATGTCGTCCGCCTGCGAGACTTTCGCGCCGCGCGCAACGGCAATCTGGCTTGCCGCGCCGATCTGCCCACCCATGGCGCCTATAATTAGTAAACGCATATTCTTATTGTCTCCGAAGAAGGTTAATTAATCGAAAAAACGAATTCGTTCTGATGGTGGCATGGTGCTGTTCAGAAGCATTTCAAGCCTTCTCGGATTTTCCTGCCTGCCGATGGAAACGGCACCGGTCACGTAAACGCTGTTCAACACCTCTTCGAGGCTGGAATTGCGTTCGAGCTTTGATGCCAACGGAACGAAAACGAGATTAGCGAGGACCGCGCCATAAAACGTGGTCAACAGGGCAACCGCCATGCTTGGCCCGATGGTCGTCGGATCATCTAGATTACCAAGCATTTGGACCAAGCCGATCAGTGTGCCGATTAATCCCATCGCAGGGGAAAATTCCGCGGCGCGGCGCAAGATGCTCGCGCTTTTGGCGTGGCGCCGAGCCATGGAATTCATTTCGCGGCGGAGAATATTTTCGNCCTCGCCGCTGGGTACGCCATCAACGACAAGAGAAACAGCCTTATGCAAAAAGGGCTCATGCTTGAGCGATTCGAGAACACTTTGAAGCGATAAGACACCGTTTTTACGCGCCATTTGGGAAATCTGCATAACATGGCTGGCCGCTTCGGACGGCTCGCGGATGGTGTGGAAAATAGTCTTCGAAATTACATTGACCGTCTTGCCGACCTCGCCGATGGAAAAGCAAATCGTGGTTACGGCGAAGGTGCCGCCGATAACAATCAAGATCGCCGGTATATTGAAAAACGAGCCGGGCGAGCCACCCAATATGATCGCTGCCACAATCAGCCCGAAAGCCGCAAGCAACCCAAGAATTGTTGCAAAATCCGGCGATTGTCTGACGGGAACAATCCTGACTTCGTCGTCCGCCATCGGTAAGACCTAGGTACGGTCGGTTTTGATGATTTCGGTCATTGTTATGCCCAGCCGGTCTTCGAGGACCACGACCTCACCACGGGCGACCAGGCGATTATTAACGTAAATATCGATGGCTTCGCCAACTTTGCGATCCAGTTCGACAACCGCGCCGCGTCCAAGTTTCAGCAGTTTTTGAACTTCCATGGTGGATTTACCCAAAACCGCCGAAACCTGAACCGGAATGTCGTAAACCGCCTCCAAATCCTGAGCGCTATGTGGCACGTCGGGAATTTCGGGCATCTGATCGTCTTGCGCGGCGATCCCGTTTTCAGGCGCTGCAGGCGCACTTTCTTCAAGCTCCGAAAGTTCTAAATTGTCATCGGCCATGCTCTGCTCCTAATTCGAAGATTGATCGCCATCCGCTGGCGTCTCGTCGGGCAGCGGTGCCGCTTCTTCCATTTGGGCGGCCAAGGGATCCATTGCCTCGCCCGTTTCTGAAGCCGCTGTTTCGACCGGTTCTTCCACCGCGTCGATCACCTCCGGGATATCATTGCTCTCGAGTTCCTCTTCCACCACTGGATCGGAGGTTTGCGCGTCGTCATCTTCCTCGGGCTGTTGATCGAGTGAATTGACACTTATATCACCTTCATCGATTTCGTCCGCTTTCACTTCTGCCGACGGTTCGTCCAAGTCCACACTTTCCGTGGGTTCCGTCACTTCCGGCGCGAACGCTTCTGGTTCGGGTATCTCTTCAGAGGGCGGCGAATCATCTGACGGCATGGGTGTCGATTCGAGGTTATGAGCGACCACGTCTTGGGCGGCGTTCAACAATGCCCGTGACGAACGCTCGGTTTCTCCGTTCGACCACTCGATCCGGCAATCACCTTCCTCCAAGGAAGAATCGCCAGCCACATTCACTTCACCCCGAAATTCGTGGCGGTCGATAAATTCCTTAAGGCGCTCTTCCATCGGTTTCGCGAGAGCATCATGGACATTTATGACTATCTTTGGCTCAAACAGCAGACTTTCCAAAGTCTCCTCCGTCAACTTGACGATCTCATCGAAACCATGCTCGCGGTCGAGATTTGGATACAACTTCTCGACAATTGCCGAGGCCACGGAAATCGCTTCCCTGCGTGTGCGCTCGGTTTCGTCTTCCTGAATTCGAAAAAGGCCCGAAACCGTTTCTTCAATTTTGCCCAGAAGGTCCGAAATCCTATTTTCGATGCCGCCAAGGGTTTCGGATATGCCTTGCTGTTTTCCGTCTTCGAATGCCAATTGACGTTGCGTATTCAGCTCTTCTTCGCTGAACGTGATTACCTCTTCTTCCGGTTCAACCTCTTCGGTTTCGGCGTCTTCCTCAGTATCCTGCTTTTCCTGCTCGGAAATTTCCTCGAGAATCGCAAGATCGTCGAAATCCCGATCAAATAAGAATTTGTCGCCCGCTTCCATGGTTATCCTAAAATCTAGAAGACGAGTTCGTCTTCCTCGCCGCCGCCGGAGATGANGATTTCGCCGGCATCGGCGAGGNNNTTNGCGGTCTGNACNACATTGCNCTGGGCCTCNTCGACCTCNTTCANGCGNACCGGNCCCATCGCCTCCATGTCTTCCTGCATCATCTTNGANGCGCGTTCCGACATGTTCTTGAAGAACAGNTCCTTGAATATCNTCGGAGCCGCCCTTCAGGGCCATCGCAAGCTGGTCCTTCTCGACCTGGCGCANCANNACNTGGATGCCCGCCGGATCGANCCGCNNCANATCCTCGAAGGTGAACATCAAGCCCTTGATGCGCTCGGCGCTNTCCCGGTTGCGCTCTTCCAAGGCGCCCATGAAGCGGTTCTCGGTCGAGCGGTCGAGATTGTTGAANATNTCGGCCATCTGCTCGTGGCTGTCCTGGCGCTGGGTGGCCGCAAGGTTCGACATGAACTCGTTGCGCAAGGTCTTCTCGAGACCGTCCAGAATCTCCTTTTGCACCGTCTCCATGCGCAACAGCCGCATGATCACTTCCAGCGCGAAGTTCTCCGGCAAAACCGACAGAACACGCGACGCGTGATCGGGCTTGATCTTCGACAACACAACGGCAACCGTCTGCGGGTATTCGTTCTTCAGGTAATTGGCCAGCCCCTGCTCGTTCACATTGCCCAGCTTGTCCCACATGGTGCGCCCGGCCGGACCACGGATCTCCTCCATGATTGTGTCAACCT
>NZAK01000070.1 GCA_002687515.1 Rhodospirillaceae bacterium | reverse complement strand
GGCGCCCGGCTGGTGATCCTCAACCGCGATCCGACGGAAATGGACGACACCGCCGACCTGGTCATCAACGACGAAATCGGCGCCACCCTGCGCCAGGTTGTTCCGCTCGACTGACAGGCGCGCAGCCCGCTAAGGCGTGGCCGGGCCCGGCCTGCGCAGCCAAAGCGGCAGCTTCGGCGGAGTATGCTTGGCCATGCGGGCGTCGAACTCAGCACTTGTTTTTCTTATTTGGCTCCCCGCACCCTAAACCTATCCGTTGCTTGATGGGCCGCTGCCGTCGTAGGCCAGCACCCGGTCGATATTATCCGCCATACCCTGTTGCCTATCTTCCAGGCAGAGCATGGCGAAGGTGCGGGCGGTATCCAGGTGCTGGAAGCTGAAACAGCCGGTAAGCCGCTTGCGGCGTGCGTTTAATTCGTTGAAACGCAGGATGGCATCACGGTCGCGGAGGATCATGCCCTCGCTGGCCTTGGCGTAATTCGGGCTTGCCGGCGGAACCTTCGCGATACTGACGCCGGCGGCATTCACGATCACGTTGAACATGGGCAATTTTGCGGGCACGGGCTACGGTTCCCTAAAAAATTTCGGGCACGAAGTTCTGGTCATCCAGCGGCGGGCGCACATAACCGTCACGTTTTTCAGGCGTGCGCGCCGGCAGCTTGATCTTTTTGGGCGTCGCATCGTTATAGGCAAGCCGGCTCAACAGATGTGAAATACAGTTCAGGCGGGCGCGTTTCTTATTGTCCGAATTGACCACGAACCACGGTGCCTGCTTGATATCGGTATGCGATAGCATGTCGTCCTTGGCGCGCGAATAGTCCTGCCAGCGGTTGCGCGATTCCAAATCCATCGGCGACAGTTTCCAGCGCTTGGTCGGATCGTCGACCCGGGATTCGAAGCGCCGCTCCTGTTCCTCGTCACTGACCGAAAACCAGTATTTCAACAAGGTGATGCCGGAACGCACCAGCATGCGTTCGAATTCGGGGCAGGAGCGCATGAATTCCCAATATTCCTCGTCGCTGCAAAAGCCCATGACCCGCTCGACGCCGGCGCGGTTGTACCAGGAGCGGTCGAACAGCACCATTTCGCCGGCGGCCGGCAATTCGGCCGCATAGCGCTGGAAATACCATTGCGTCTTTTGCCGTTCGGTCGGCGTGCCCAGCGCCACGACGCGGCAGATACGCGGATTGAGCGGCTCGACGATGCGTTTGATGACGCCGCCCTTGCCGGCGGCGTCGCGGCCCTCGAAGATGACCACCACCTTCTGGCCGTCTGCCTTGATCCATTCCTGCAGCTTGATCAGCTCGATATGCAGGCGGCGCATTTCCTTTTCATAAAATGCATTGCGCTTCTTTTTCTTGATATTGGGATCGGCCAGGATACTGGAATTGGAATTGGGGCTCGGCCCAGGCAATCCCGGTTCCGGCACATCTTTACTGCTTTTCGCCTTTTTTTGGCTTGCCATGACCACTCGCATTGAGAACGCGGCTACTCTCAAATCATTCATTGCCCATGTCATTGACCAATGTCAATGCCGCCGGCGGCAAATCTGCCGCGGCGGTTGCCTAAAGCGATCAAGGCGAGACGAATTCAGGCGGAGGGAATCTCAAGCGTTGCCGAAAGCCCGCCGAGTGGTGATCGGGTCAAGATCAGGGAGCCAGCATAGAGTCCGATGAGGTCATGCACGATGTGCAGACCAAGCCCGCTACCCGGCGAGGATTCGTCCAACTGCCGTCCGCGCCTGAGGACTTCTTCGAGTTGCCGATCGTCGATTCCCGGCCCGTTGTCCTCGATGGTTAGGCGCACCGTCCCATCCATACGCTCGCCCCGCACCCGCACCTTCGAGCGCGCCCACTTGCAAGCATTGTCCATTAGATTTCCCAGCATTTCCTCGAGNTCCTGACGTTCGCCCCGAAACACCAGATGGTCCGTGCCCTCGGCGGTAATGACGATCNCACGTTCCTTGTAGAGACTCTCCAGTGTTCGGCTGAGCCCAGCTACGACACTATCCACCTCGGCACGGGCGCCGAGGATCTCGCGCGACCCGGCGGCCCGGGCGCGCGACAGATAGCGATCGATCGAATGCGCCATCAGCGCCGTCTGTTGTTGGACCACTTCGGTGTTGCCGCCATCGGGCCGGTCGGCCTCGTTGGCCAGAACAGCAAGTGGCGTCTTCAAGGCGTGGGCCAGGTTTCCGGTCTGAACCCGTGCCCGCTCGATCACCGCCGTGTTGTGATCGAGTAGGGCGTTGAGTTCGTGCGCCAATGGTTTGATTTCGGACGGGAATTGGCCGTCCAGCCGGTCGGCGCGGCCAGCCCGGATTTCAGAAAGGGTGCGTCTGATTCGGCGCAACGGCTGCAATCCGAACCGAACCTGCAAAGCGACGGCGCCGACCAGCCCCAGGCCCAACAGAGCAAGGCTAGCGGCCAGCGTTTTATTGAAGGAGCGCACCGATTTTTCGATCGCGGCGGTGGGGCCCGCGACGAGGATCAAAGCGCCCCCCACGGACTTTGGTGATCCTAGGTTCTGCGCGAATACCTGTAGTGGTTGGTTACCGGGTCCGGCGGCGGCATACATCAGGCCGGCTTGGTCGGGTCGGCCGGCGGGCGCCGGGAAGTCCTGTCCGTCCAGGGATGCCGACCTTTCCTCTTTTTCGCCATCGATTGAAACCTTCCAATACCAGCCGGATCCAGATCGGTTGAATCGCGGGTCTATGGGGTGGCGGACGAGGTAAACGGCGCCGCGGTCGTTGATACCGCTCAATTCCACCAGTTCCTCGGCGTGGTCGCGCAATTCGGCTTGCATGGTCTGTTCGGCGTAGCCGCGGAACATCCCGGTCAACAAGAAGGCCGTGGCGGCAAGGGCGGCGGTGATCCACAAACACGCGCCAAGGATCAGGCGCAGGCCGATGGAACTACGCAGCACTTTCCGGCACCGACAGGCAATATCCCAGGCCCTTGCGAGTTTGGATTAGATCGGCGCCGAGTTTCTTGCGCAGACGGGCGACAAACACCTCTATGGTATTGGAATCGCGGTCGAAGTCTTGCGCGTAGATGTGCTCGATCAATTCGCTGCGGGATACCACCTGATTCTGGTGGTGGATGAGATAAGAAAACACCTTCAATTCATTGGCGGTCAATTCCACCGGTTTACCGGCAGCACTGACCCGGCTGGTCCGCGTATCGAAGCGCATCGGGCCACATTCGAGTACCGGTTTGGCATGTCCTTCGGCGCGGCGGATCAAACAACGAACCCGCGCCAGCATTTCCTCTATGTGGAATGGTTTGGTTAGGTAATCGTCGCAGCCGGCGTCGAAACCGGCGACCTTTTCCGACCACATGCGACGTGCGGTAAGGACCAGAACCGGCATCGTTTGGCCGTTCCGGCGCCAATGGCCGAGCACCGTGAGGCCATCCACCTTGGGTAGTCCGATATCGAGGATGACGGCGTCATAGGGCTCGGTCTCGCCGAGGAACTGCCCTTCCTCACCGTCGAACGCCACGTCGACGCAATATCCCGCCGTCTCGAAGGCCGCAACCAGTTGCTCGGCTAAGCCGATATCGTTCTCGACGACAAGAACGCGCATCGCAATCCACCTCTGCCAACAGGGTTGTTTTCCATTTGTTCGCGGCCGCCGTCATGTGCCTGGATTCCGGCCCAATTCGAGGCCACGCGGGCGGAAAGTTTGAAATGACCGTAAAACGTCCCGATCGATCGCGCCATGACCTAAGTCAAAAGCAAGAAACTTCCAGATTGCAGGTAAACAGCGCCGCCGGATCCCATTCATCCTGGGTTCAGGTGACCTCAAGTATAAAAATCAGGTGGAAAATGGGGGGCAACGAGGGCCTGCGCGGCTCAACGTGACGTTCAACGGTTTTGCTTGATGAAGGAGATAAATATGAAACGCAATTTAATGTTGGCAGTTCTAGCCGGCGCCTTTTCCCTTGGGGTTCTAATTTCACCGGTTTCGGCCAGTGACGATCCTGGGTCGATGGCCCGCGGCGGCAAGCTTTACGATAAATGGTTCAAGCTGATCGGCGCCGAAACGCCGAAGGCCACCCACAAGGCTTGGCCGGCTTCCAACACCAAGAAAAAGGGCAACGTCACCTGGCGCTGCAAATCCTGTCATGGCTGGGACGGTATGGGCAAGGACGGCGCCTACGCCAAGGGCTCCTACAAGACCGGGATCAAGGGCGTGAACGGCATGTGGGGCGCGCCCACGGCCAAGATCATCGCCGTCATGAAAGATGACACCCATGGCCTCGCCGGCAAAATGGACGCGCAAGACTACCAGGATCTGGCCCTGTTCGTCAGCAAGGGCATGCTCGATATGAAAAAGGTCGTCAATTACAAGACCAAGGCTCCATTATCGGGCAACGCCGGGCGCGGCCAAGGCTACTTCAACACCATCTGCGCCGGCTGTCACCGTAAGGACGGCTCCCGTCCCAAGGACATGGACAAGACCCTCGGGAAACAGACCGGCAATCCGTGGGAAGTCATGCACAAGATCCAGAACGGGCATCCCGGCGAGCCGATGCCGGCGCTGCGGGCGATAAACGGCTTCGAGCAGATCGCCATGGATCTCCTGGCCCATCTCAGGACCTTGCCGAAAAAACGCTGACCGGTTTGCGGGTTCCCGCTCCCCGGAGAAATCCGGGGGACGGGCGCCGGCAGTTAATTTATTAAACATCTATTCAGAGGCTGAACGTCCGGTCGAAGCGAAAATATCGGGAGAAAACAGGGAACCGCGATGAATACAACACCCAAATCCCACCTCTACCGGCTCCTCCTCATCATAATTGTTTTTCTAGTCGCCTTTATCACTATCAAGGAATGGGCGGCGCCGGCAAGCTGGAACTACCAAGGTTGGTACCGCGGCGATGCCCTGACCGATGTGGCGGCGCAACCGCTCATCTACGGCGGCAACCAGTCCTGCCAGTCCTGCCATCCGGCGGCGATCAAGAAATTGCGTAAATTCACGCACCGGGCGTTGAGTTGTGAATCCTGCCACGGGGCGCTGGCTGATCATGTCCGCTTAAAAAAGAAAATCGCGGCGGCGGTGGTCGATAAAACACGGCCCCAGTGCCTCAACTGCCACTCCGAACAGATCAACAGGCCAAAGGGATTTCCGATGTATTCGGTCAAGGGGGAAATCGGAAAACGGGTGCGCAAGCATGGGGACGAGGGTCTCAAGGCCTCCTGCCTCAAATGTCACGACGCCCATGATCCGACGCCCTAAGGGGAACCAGCATGAACGAAATCGACAACAAACCGTTTCAACTGGAACAATCCTCGGGGTCGCTCTTGGACCTGCCGGCGGCCGGAAATGACAGCCACCGGGACAGCCGGCGCGAGTTTCTGCGCAATTTGCTGACCGGCACCGCGACGGCGACGGTTCTGATGGTCTTCGGGCCCGGCGCTACTTCGTTCGCCAGCCGCGGCCGACCCAATACCGGCGCCAAGCATCAATTCGCCTACGTCATCAACATCAACAACTGCATCGGCTGCGGCAACTGCGTGCGCGCCTGCAAGCGGGAAAACAGCGTGCCCACGGCCCAGTTCAGAACCTGGGTCGAACGCTATGTCACCACCGACAAGGGGGTCTATGTCGAATCGCCGGGCGGCGCCTTAAAGGGGTTCGAGGCGGTCAACGCCGGTATCCGGGCGGCGGCCAAGCGCTCCTTCACGGTGCCCAAGATGTGCAACCATTGTGAAGATCCGCCCTGCGTCCAGGTCTGCCCGGTCGGCGCCACCTTCAAGACCGAAGAAGGGTTCGTGCTGGTCGATCACGGGCACTGCCTGGGCTGCGCCTATTGCGTTCAGGCCTGCCCCTATGGCGCCCGTTTCATCAACAAGGACATCCACAAATCGGACAAATGCTCGTGGTGTTATCACCGGGTCAAAAAAGGCAAACTGCCGGCCTGTGTCACGGTCTGCCCCAACAAGGCGCGCCTGTTCGGCGATCTTAAGGATCCGGAAAGCGAGGTTACCCAGATCTTCAACGAAGATACCTGGATGGTGCTGAAGCCCGAGATGCATACCGATCCGACCTGCTTTTATATCGGCCTGCCGAGGGAGGTGGTGTGATGAACCCCTATGGCCTGCCCGCCGATTCGCTGACCAACTACATCTTTCCCAACAATGCCGAAGTCGCCTGGTCGATCATGATCGTCATCTATCCCTATATCACCGGTCTGATCGCCGGCGCCTTCGTCGTTTCCTCCATGTACCACGTGTTCAAGGTCAAGGAATTCAAGCCGATCGCCAATTTCGCCCTGGTGGCGTCATTCTGTTTCGGCCTGTTTGCCGGCCTGCCGCTGCTGGTCCATCTCGGCCAGCCGCAGCGTGCCTGGGAAATCTACGTCACCCCCCATACGACATCGGCGATGAGCATCTTCGGCTATGTATATTCAGGCTATCTGATGCTGCTGATGATCGAGGTGTGGTTCGTCTACCGCTGGCACTTCATCGAACGCGCCAACGCATCGACCGGGCTGGAGCGCCAGTTCTGGACACTGATGACCCTGGGGGTCACCACCTACCATCCGCAATCGGAAGAATACGACCGCAAGATCGCCGTCTTCCTGGCCGGTCTCGGCATTCCCTGGGCCTGCCTGCTGCACGGCTATGTCGGCTTCGTGTTCGGCTCGGTGAAAGCCGTCGCCTGGTGGGCGACGGCCTTGCAGCCCTTTATCTTCCTATCGTCGGCCATCGTCAGCGGCATGGGCATGATCTTCCTTATGTATGCCTTCATCATGTGGCGGCGGCGCCAGGACTACGACTACCTCCTGGTCAAAAAGTACGCCATTTCGCTGTGGATGGCGTTCATTCTGGACTACTCGCTGGAATTACTGGAACTGGCCTTCGTCAGTTACGAACACGGCCTCCACTGGGCGCAGATCAAGCCGCTGTTGGCCGGGCCGCTCTGGGAAAGCTACGTCCTCGGACAGATGGGGTTCCTGTCCCTCGGCCCGCTTTTGATTCTGGGCGTGGTGTCGCTGTTCGACGTGCGCGGCAAGGCGCTGGTCTATTTCACCAATCTCGGCAGCCTGTTGCTGGTGTTGCAGGTTTTGGCGATGCGTTTCAACGTGGTCGTCGGCGGCCAGCTGATTTCCAAATCCGAGCGCGGTTTCGTCGACTTCGAGTTCGAAATCTTTACCAAGGAAGGCGTGTTAACGGGGCTGGTAATATTGGCGATGCCGTTCATCGCCTATTACGTGATCAGCCGGTTCCTGCCCATATTCGAGGGCAAGGGATTGAAATTACGGTCGGACAACCAGGCTTAAGGAAACCGGCCCGGGGTATCCGGCTGAATATGGAGGGGCTTCTTCAAAACGCCTGCGGAGGCGCGCCGGCGCTCGGCTGCCGGGCGCCTGTCTGTTTGTCGGCTCGACTGAGGAGGTGACCCATGAACTATATTGCTAGGGCTTCGAGATTTTTCCGCATTCTGGCCTTGCCGGTTTTTGCGTTCTGTGTGCTGGCCGCCGCATTTGCGGCGGCGCCGGCGTCGGCCGCGGACGGCGCCAGGGGGGGTGCCAGCGGGCGAACGGCGGCGGCGGTGGACCCTGATATCTGGGACATTGCCCGCGGCGGCCAGCTTTACGACAATTGGATCGCGGCGCTGGAGGCCGAGCCCCCCGTCGGCACCCATCCCGCCTATCCAACCATCGGCAAGCGCAAGGGCAAGGTCACCTGGCGCTGCAAGGAATGCCACGGCTGGGACTATATGGGCGAAGACGGCGCCTATGGCCGGGGGGTGCATTTCACCGGCATCAAGGGCGTGCGCCGGGTGGTCGGCATGGATCCGGCCGAGATCGAAAAGCTGATCATGAACAAGACCCACGCCTATGGCCGCCGCATGATCCCCGATCGGGCGCTTGCCAAGCTGGCCCTGTTCCTCAGCCGGGGGCAGGTCGGCATGGACCAATATATCGACCGTTCGACCGGCGCCGCCCGCGGCGATCCCCGGCGCGGCGCCTCGTTCTTCCAGACCATCTGCGCCATTTGTCACGGCTTCGACGGTTCCGAAATGGTGTCCAAGGGGCAAACCGAATTGGCGGCCTTCGGGGCGCGCGGCTACCTCGGCTCGATCGCCAGCGACAACCCTTGGGAATCGCTGCATAAGATCCGCAACGGCCAGCCGGGGGTCGGCATGGTGGCGCTCAAGGTGTTGAGGGTCCAGGACCAGGTTGACGTTCTCGCCTACATGCAGACCTTGCAGCGCCGCCGCTGAGGCCGGCTGCCGGGCCAGGGGCTGGGAGCCGGCACCTCCCTGCTGTCCCTCCAGTTGGCGGAATGCAGATGCAAATGAACAACATCATCATCGGGCGGCTGTGGCGCTGGTTCTGGCGGCCGAGCCGGCGGTTTTCCCTGGGCGCCATTTTCATCATCGGCGGTATCGCCGGTATTATTCTGTGGGGTGGCTTCAACACCTTCATGGAATTCAGCAATACCTTGACGTTCTGCACCTCGTGCCACGAGATGGAAGCCATCCCTTACGCCGAATATAAGAAGAGTGTCCATTACAAGAACGCCTCGGGCGTCAGGGTGATCTGTTCCGACTGCCACGTGCCCAAGGAATGGACCGCCAAGCTATTGCGAAAAATGCGCGCCACCAACGAGCTTTTTCACTGGATGGCGGGAACCATCGGAACCCGGGACAAATTCGAGGCCAAGCGCCTTGAACTGGCGGAGCATGTATGGGCGTCGATGAAGGCCAGCGATTCGCGGGAATGCCGCAACTGTCACATCTATGAGGCGATGGATTTCCACAAGCAATCGCGGCGCGCGGCGCGCAAGATGCAGCAAGGCATCGAGGAGGGCAAAACCTGCATCGAATGCCACAAGGGCATCGCCCACCGCCTGCCCGAAGGTTACGAGGACGACTGACCGGTCCGGCCGATCCGGCTGCTCCCGAAGCTACAGATGGGTTGTCTCGGCGCCGCCGGTATCCGATAACAAGCGCAGCGCCAACATCATCCACTGGTAAGGACACAACCCCGAATGAGCCAGAAACTTGATAACGAGCCGATCCAGGATCTACGCCAATGGCTGGACGCCGTCGAGGCCCTCGGCGAGCTGGTGCAGATCGACGAGCCGGTCGACCGCGACGAGGAAATGAGCGGCATCGGCTATCTGCTGGCCAAGCAAAGCCCATCGCCGGCGGTCTTGTTCAACAAGGCCGACGGCTTCGATGATAGCGACATCGATGTCAAGATGCTGTGGAACATCCTCGGCCCCAGCATCAGGCGTATCGCCATATCCCTGGAAGAGCCCGCCGACACGCCGACCATGGAACTGATCGAACGCACCAAAAACAAGTTGAAACAGCGCATCCCGCCGCAAGAGATCGACGCCGCCGACGCGCCGATTTATGAGAACACGGTGACCGGCGACGACATCGATCTCGACAAGTTTCCGATCCCCCGGCACTGGCCCCTGGATGGCGGGCGCTATGGGGGCACCGGCGATGCGGTCATCACCCGCGATCCCGATAGCGGCTATCTCAATCTCGGCACCTACCGCATGATGCAGCAGAGCAAGAACGAGGTCGGGCTCTATCTGTCGCCGGGCAAGGATGCGCGCCTGCATATCACCCGCGCCTGGGAACGCGGCGAGGAGGTGCCGGTGGCCGCCGCCTGGGGCATCGATCCCCTGTTCATGCTGGTCGGCTCGCAGGGTTTTGCGAAAAACGTTTCCGAATATGAATATGCCGGCGGCATCAAGGGCCAGGCGATCCCGGTGGTGCGCGGCAAGACCACCGATTTGCTGATCCCCGCCAATGCGGAACTGGTCATCGAAGGCGTCATCCGCCCGGGCTCGGTGCGCTCGGAGGGACCGTTCGGCGAGTTCCCCGGCTATTACGGAAGGCCCGAAGCCGGCGCCCCGCTGGTCGAGGTGACGGCGGTGCATTACCGCTCGAGCCCGATCATCACCAACGCGCTGATGGCCGACTATCCGTCCTGCGAGCAGAGCGGATTTTTTTCGATCATACGCTCGGCGAAAATTTGGGACGATCTCGACAAATTGGGTGTGCCCGGCATCGAAGGCGTCTATTGCCACCCGGCGGCGGCCGGCGGCTTCGGCATGACCATCATCTCGATCAATCAGCAATATGCCGGCCACGCCGCCCAGTGCCTGTCGTTGGCGGCCCAGGTTCCGGGCGGCGCCTATTTCACCAAATGGATCATCGCCGTCGACGCGGACGTCGATCCGACCGATACCGACCAGGTAATCTGGGCCATGGCCAGCCGCTGCAATCCCGGCGCCGATATCGATTTTCTGCGCAACACCTGGAGCACCTGGCTCGATCCGACGCAAAACCCGCCGGAAAACAGGCCCTATGGTTCGAAGGCGCTGATCAACGCCTGCAAGGAACATCGCCATCTGCCGGTATTTTCCAAGCGCACCACCCTGCGCAAGGAAATTTATGACGGTATCGCCGAACGCTGGCAGGCGCTCGGCCTGCCCGGCGAAATTCCCGCCGTCCGCGCCTTCGAAGAGGCCAGCGAGGTGCTCTATCACGAGGTCGGCGGTTTCGAACCGGGGAAACAGCCGGGGGAGGAAGAGTAACGGACGCAGCGCGCGGGGGTTGGCATGGTTGGCCCGCGCGCGTCGATCTTGGCACCTGTCTCGATTAGGGTTGGCCCGCGCCTGCCTGACGCCCGCGTAATATATATCCGAGCTTGCCTGACGCCCGGCTGGCCAACCCGGCCATCCCCAGCCGGGCTGCTCCCCTACCTACCCTTCGAACGCCGCCAGCACGGCCAGCGCCTGGTCGATATCGGCCTCGGTGTGATCGGCGCATATCTGGAAGCGGATTTCCTGGTCGCCCTTGGGCACCACCGGAAAGTTGAGGCCGGTGGCGAGGATATGGTTGGCGCGGAGATGGTTGACCAGGGCCGAGGTCCGCTCGGTATCCCGGACCATCAGCGGCACCACCGGATGGGCGCCCTCAATGATCTCGAAGCCGAGCGCCGTCAGCCCGGCCGCGAACCGCGCCCGCATGTTCCGCAAGTGATCGAGCAGCGCCCGCCCGGCGGGGCTGTCGACCACATCGAGCGCGGCGCTTGCCGCCGCCGCCTCGGCCGGGGTGATCGGGTTGGAATAGACATAGAAGGGCGATTTCTCGCGCAAATATTCGATAATCGAGGGCGCCGCGGCGACATATCCGCCATTGACGCCGAACGCCTTGCCGAGGGTGGCGACCAAAATGTCGGCGCCGGCGCCGGTAAATTCCTCGGTGCCGCGCCCGGTCACCCCAAAAGCGCCGACGCCGTGGGAATCATCCACCACCACCAGGACGTTTTCGGCGAAATCCGCATCGAAGCGCCGCGCCAGCTCGATGATTTCGGCCAAGGGCGCATGATCGCCGCGCATCGAGAAAATGCCGTCGCTGACGATGATGGCGCGCCGGCAGCCGCCGGCGGCCTCAATGAGGTTCCGTTCCAAATCGCCCAGGTCCAGATGGCCATAGACCCGTTTTTCCCTGGGCGCCGCCAGCCGCAGGGCATTGATGATGCTGTTATGGTTGAGGGCGTCGCTGATCACCGCGGTCTGATCGCTGATCAGCGGCGGCAATACTCCCATCACGGCGGCGTAGGCGGAACTGAAAACCATCGCCGCCGGCCGGCCGTGGAATTCCGCCAGCCGGCGCTCCAACGCCACATGGGGTGCCCAGGTGCCGCTGATGAAACGGACGGCGCCGGGCCCGGTGCCGAAAGCGCGGACCGCCTGTTCCTCGGCTTCGATAACCTCGCGGCGCCGCGCCATGCCCAGATAACCGTTGGAATTCATGCGCAAATAAGCGGTGTCGCCTTGGCCCTCCAATAGGTATCGCGGCCCGAATTCGCCGGCCGGCGGCTTAACGCCGGCGATCACCGCCTCGGCGCCCTTGGCCATGCCGTCGGCGTTCAGCGCCGCCAGTTCCGCCGTCAATATGTCTTCGATACGCGTTTGCGGCATCGGTTCACCCTCGACTAGTGGCCTTAATCATCCCGTTTGGTGCAGTTTGGCCCCGACTTTGTCCAGCATGTCGGCGGTCATATCCTTGATGCCGTAATCGGGCGACCAATCCCATTCGCCCCGCGCCGCGCTGTCGTCGATGGAGCGCGGCCATGAATCGGCGATCGCCTGGCACACCGGATCGACATTGTCATATTCGATGACGAAGTCCGGAATATGGGTGCGGATTTCCGCCGCCAGCTCGTCCGGCGTGAAGTTCATCGCCGTCACGTTGAAGGCGTTGCGGTGGAGAAGGCGCTTCGGATCGGCTTCCATCAGCCCAATCATCGCCTTGATGGCGTCCGGCATATACATCATGTCGAGGCGTGTATCGGCTTCCAGGAAACAGCTGAAATGCTGGTAGCGGATGGCTTGGTGGAACATATCGACGGCATAATCGGTGGTGCCGCCGCCGGGCGGCGCCTTGTGGGAAACCAGGCCCGGCAGCCTTAGTCCGCGCGTATCGACGCCGAACCGCGAATGGTAATAATCGCAAAGCAATTCGCCGGCGACCTTGGTCACGCCATAGATGGTGGTCGGGCGCTGGATCGTAACCTGGGGCGTATCCACCATCGGCGTCGCCGGGCCAAAGGCGCCGATCGAGGAGGGCATGAACACCTGGCAGCGGTGCTGGCGGGCCGCTTCCAAAACGCCATACAGCCCGCCCATATTGAGGTTCCAGGCGGCTTGCGGCTTTTCCTCGGCGATCGCCGACAACAGCGCCGCCATATGGTAGATGGCGCCGATATCATAACGCTGCACCAGATTATGGATGGCAACCGCATCGGTGCAGTCCAGATGCTCGAACATTTCGGTATCCGGCCAGGCTTCCGCCGCCGGTTCCATGCGCCGCATGCGCAAATCGGACGCCACCACGTTTTCGGCGCCGTAACGGGCAATAAGCGCCGGCACCAGTTCCGATCCGATCTGGCCGAGGGCGCCGGTAATCAGGATTTTGCGCATTTAGTCGCCTGTATCATCTAATTTGCATCCCTACGATCGCTTTTCCCGTTTCCCCGGTAGGAGGAAGGGCGCCGGCGATGCCGGACCCATCGGCAAGCCCTTCCGACACCCCGAGGGGACGGGAAAAGCGACCCAGAGGGCGGCGTTGCAAGGCTCCCGG
>NZAK01000069.1 GCA_002687515.1 Rhodospirillaceae bacterium | reverse complement strand
AAGACGTAGTCGCCGCGGTGCTTGCCCCAGGCCGCGATGGCCCGCTCGGGGCGCGCCTGCGACAGCGCGTCGAGCACCGCCTCCATGATCTGAACACCCATGTTGACCGGCGAGGCGCCGACCGTCGCCGGGTACCCAGAGTTGATCACCGAACCCAGGGGCGCGATGATCTCGATCGGCCGCATCGAGCCGGCGTTGTGATAATCGCCGAGTTCAGGATCGAAGGTCATGACGATGGCGGCGCTGGCGCAGCCGTAAGAGGCGGCATAGACGCTGTTGACGAACCCCTTGCGCTGCTTGTCGCTGCGCGAGAAGTCGACGGTCATTTCATCGTCCTTGATGGTGATGTCGACCCGGCACCAGACCGGCACATCGAGCTCGGTGCCGTCGTCGTCGGTGGCCGCCTCGGCCTTGTAGACGCCGTCCGGTATCTTGCGGATTTCTTCGCGCACCGCCCGTTCGGTGCGGTCCAGCATCTGATCGACACAGGCCAGCACGGTGTCCCGCCCGTAAGATTCGATCAGGTCGAGGATCCGCCGCTCGCACATCTTGGTCGCCGCGATCATCGCGTAATTGTCGATCCGCACCCCGTCCGGAAAGCGCACATTGTTCCAGACCAGCTCCATCACGTCGGTGCGTTCGCGCCCCGCGTCGACCACCTTGGTCGGCGGAATGCAGATGCCCTCGGCATGGATGTCGTAACCGTTGGGGAAGTAGCCGCCGGGAAAGGAGCCGCCGGTATCCTGCTGATGGGCGCGCACCATGGTGAAAAAGACCAACTCGCCTTCATGGAAGATGGGCCGGAAAAAGGCCCAGTCGGGAAGGTGGCTGCTGTGGCCGCCGTGATAAGGATCGTTGGACAGGAATACGTCGCCCGGATTGATGTTGCCGGCGAACTTTTCGACCAATTCGGATACCGCGTACTGGCCGCCGAGGAATTGCGGCGGCAGTCCCACCGGCACGGCAACCGTCTGCCCGTCGGCGGCCCAGATGCCGACCGATACGTCATGCAGCTGGCTGATCAGAAAATTCTGGCAGCAACGATCCAGGAGGTGCCGCATTTCCTTGCAGGTGGTCTGCATCGAATGCCAGACCGTCGACACCGTCGTCGCATCAATCGCTTTATCCGTCATTGGTTTTCTCCCAAGCTTTCCTGATCGCGGCGCGTGAGCACGTAATTCTTATGCTGGTCCACATGGCACACATAGGCTTCGGGAATAACAACCGTGGTCGCCACTTCCTCGATAATCGCGGGACCGGAGACGAGATTCCCGGCCAACAGCTTGTCGCCGTCGTAAACCGGGCATTCGATGTCCTTTCCTCCGATCCGGCAGCGCCGCCGAAGTTTGAGCGCGGGGTCGGATTCCGCCCCCCCTTGGCCGACTTCGAGCAGTTGGAAAGGCGCGTTGGGGGTCGTCGCCTTGAGGCGCAGGGTCAGCATTTCGATGCCCTTCCAAGGCATCGCGAAGGAGTAAAGCTCCTCGTGTTTGCGGCCGAATTCCAGCGCCGCGGCTGCGATCGTCTCGGTCGTCACCGTGCCCGGCTGCATAGCCACCTCGACCTCGTGGAACTGGCCTATGTAGCGCAGCTCCACCGACCGGCGTAGCGTGACTTTATCCCTGGCGACGCCGATGGCCTGGAATGCGTCGTGGGCTTCGAGTTCCATTTCCGTGAACAGCCGGGCGACGGTATCGGGATCTGCGTTGGCGACCCGGGTGACGTGCGAGCGCGCATAGTTCTCGCCGAGATCCATGGCGAACATTCCGAAGGCGCTGTAGAGCGGGGCCACCGGCGGCACGACGATTTTCCGAATCCCCAAGCGGTCGGCGATGAATCCGGCATGCACCGGGCCGCCGCCGCCGCCGACCACCATGGCGCAATCGCGAACATCATGGCCGCGTTTCGTGGAAACCTCGATGATCTGGTCGGCCATCGTCGCGTTAACCGTGGCAAAGATCGATTCCGCCGTTTCCAGGGCGTCCATGCCAAGATCCTTGCCGACGCTCTCGACCGCCTTGACCGCCCGGTCGAGGTCGAGATTGATTTCGCCGCCGAGGAAGTAATCACCGGGTATCAATCCGAGCACCAAATCGGCGTCGGTGACCGTCGGCTGGTCGCCGCGCCCGAAGCAGGCCGGACCCGGATCGGCGCCGGCGCTTTGCGGACCGACCTTCAAGAGGCCAAGCGAATCGATGGCGGCGATGCTGCCGCCGCCGGCGCCGACGCTTTCGATATCCACCATTTTGATGGCGACCCGTTGATCGGCCACCCAGCTTTCGGTCGTCGTCGGGATTTCCCGATGGCGGACCATGCAGACATCGAAGCTGGTTCCCCCCATATCCACCGAGAGCAGGTTTTCGTCATCAAGCAACTCGCCGAGATAGGTCGCCGCCGAGGGCGCCGCCGCCGGTCCCGAGTGCAGGAAATAGGCCGCCTGATTGATGCATTGGTCGATGGTTTGGACCAGCCCGTTGGCCAACATCATGAGAAAAGTGCCGTCGAACCCGGTGGCGCGGAGCTTGTCGTCCAATCCAGTCAGGTAATTGGCGGTGGCCGGCCCGACATAGGCGCCGACCGCCGTCGTGTTGAAACGCTCGAACTCGCGCCAGACGTGGAGTGTCTCGTGCGATGTCGACACATACATCTCGGGCGCCAAGTCCCTGACCATTTCCGCCGCCCGCTTCTCGTTGCTAGGATTGGCGTAGGCATGCAGAAAACAGACCGCCACGGCATCGACGCCGGCGTCCTTGAAGGTCCCGACCGCGGCTGCCACCTGGTCTTCGTCGAGCGGCGCCAGGATTTCGCCGGTGTAGAGGGTCCGCTCGCCGACACCGAGACGCAGGGAGCGCGGTATCAGCGGCCGGTTGGGGGGAATGAAAAGGTTAAACAGGGAAATATCGACCGGTTTGATGGCCCGTCGGATTTCCAGAATGTCCCGGAAACCCTCGGTCGTCAGCATCCCGCATTTGGCGCCGGCGCCGGTCAGCAGGACATTGGTCGCCAGGGTGGTTCCATGCACCAGGACATCGATACTGCCGAGAAATTCGCCGACTTCGCGGCCATGATGATCGGCCGCCTTGGCGATCGCGGCGAACAGGCCCTCGGACGGGTCGCTGGGCGTTGTCGGCGATTTGAACTTGGTCAGCTCGCCCGAGGATTCGTCCAATACCAGGCAGTCGGTAAAGGTACCGCCAACATCGACGCAGACCCGCTTATCCTTTGTCGTCATATTTCCCTCCCCTTGCGGCGCCGCCGGCTACTTTTAAATCCGGTTGCCTATCAAAAGAATGAATAGAATTTGTATAATTGAAATTCCAAATATTATACAATTCTGATCTACACTATATGCTCTATTTCTTTAGCATATTAAACAAAATTTGGCTAGTCCCAGCTAGTCTTTTTCGACATTGATACGAATTTTTGTATATTTTTATTTAGAAATTGTATAATCTCGCTCGAAGGACTTTTATCGACATTCGAGGCCTTGCTATTACCGATGCCCAAACAATCAGCCAAAGTGCGCGACGCCTTGGAATTTGAGATCCTATCGGGTGCCTATGCGCCCGGAGACCGCTTGGACGAAGTCCGGCTGACCAATCGTTTCAAGGTATCGCGCACGCCGGTTCGTGAAGCCCTCGCCGAGTTGGCCGCCGAAGGGCTGGTCGAATCACGCCCCCGGCGAGGCTCCATCGTGGCCACCATTTCCCTGCAACAGGTCTTCGAGATGTACGAGGTCCTGGCGGAATTGGAAGGGCTGTGCGCGCGTTTATCGGCGCGCCGCATGGATCGAGCGGAACGCAGCGAACTTTCCGACCTGCATGACAACATGCATGCCTTGGTCGAACCCGATGACTGGCATACCTATTTCGAGATGGACCTGGATTTTCATCGCCGCATTCATGCCGGCTCTCACAATGAATTTCTCGAATCCCAGGCACGGTCGATCCGCAACCGCATGCTGCCCTACCGCCGCCTGTATATGAGGCAGCCGCACGGCGTCCGGGTTCCTTATGCCGAGCACGGACGCGTGGTCAAGGCGATCCTCGCCGGTGACGGCACCGAGGCGGCGGTGGCGATGATCGAGCATTCGAGCGTCCGCGCCGACGGCATTACCGATTTCATTGCCGCCCTGAGCGACAAGGCCCGGCGGGCCTAGCTACTAGTAGGGCGCCACCAGCCATTGGTGATACCAGTTCGCCGCCTCGGTGGCCGCGATCCCGAGATGGTCCAAATTGTCGTACATGCTCATATGCGTGCTTTCGCCCTGCACGAACAGGCGCTTCTTGGTGGTCGCGATCTCGTTGAAGGCCGGGATTTCCCGTTCCCAACAGGTCAGGTCATCGCCCTCGGCGACGACCATCAGCGTCGGCGTGTTCAGGATGCGGGGCAGATAGGGCAGGACGTTGTAGCTCCAGACATGCTCGACCGAGGCGATGGTACTGAAATGCTCGTGCCTGGGCGCCGTCGTTTCCTTGATTTTCATGAAAATCGGCTTGGTCTCAGGGTGCGGCCAAGTGACCACCTCTTTCTTGGGATCGCCGGAATGCGGGATCGTTCCATGTTCGCCGGTCAGGTAGCGGCTCCGCCGTTCTTCCTCGACCAGCGCCGTCAATTCCCGAAAGCCGACGGTGCCGTGATCGCGCATCGAATTGTACCAGCCGTCGATGATCGGGATGTGCGACACGATGCATTTCACCCGGGGATCGATGGCGCCGACGATGAGGGCATGGCCGCCGCTGTATGAAATGCCCCAGACGCCGATGCGTTTGGGATCGATGATCCCCTCGAATTCGCCCGAATAGCTGACCGCGTCGATCGCCGAACGGTAGTCGGCGATCTGCATCCAAGGGTCCAGGTGCTGGCGCGGCTCGCCATCGCTGGCGCCCAAACAGCGGTAATCGAAAATCAGCGCCGCCACCCCTTGTTCGACGATGAACTTGGCGTATTCGGGCATCGCCAGTTCCTTGACGTAGCACCAGCCGCCGCCCATCACGGCGACCGGCCACGGACCTGCGCCGTGATCCGGGGGGTAGAGATCGGCGCGAATGATTTCGGCGGGATTTTCGCTGCGGAATTCGACTTCTTGGCTGTTCACCGGACGTTCCTTCCTGATCCTTGGCCTGATTTTTTGATGGCGCCAAATATCGCCGGATACGTTTCAAGAAATGGGGCTGTCCCAGATAACAAACCGCCGGTTATGCGCCGGGACCGGCAATTTTCAAATGACCTGGTTTTATGCGCCGCGCAGCTCCGCCCGGCTCCCGGAAGCGGCCATGGAAACACACCACCCAGTGGGGCTGCTCACAGCCAAACCGGACATTGGAGCGGACGCCGGTCTATGCGTGCGACCGGTTCGTCGACCAATTTCGAGCCGTCAAGTCGAACCGAGGGCTTCGAAGTTGGTCAGGAAATCGGCCGGCAAATCGGGGCCCCAATCGGCGGCGGCCTCGGAATTGAGCCAGGTCTTGGGTTGCCAGTCTGAATCGGCGGCGATGTAGTCCATATCGCAGAAGAACTCGGTGATACTGTTCCACGGGTCACGGAAGTACTGGAAGTAATTCGATCCGGGACCATGGCGGCCAGGGCCCCAGCAATGGATATATCCCTTTTCGCGTAACTTCCTGCCGATCATTCCGACCTCGTCGACGTTCCCCAATTCGAAGCCGGCATGCTGAAAACCCGGTTTCGAGGATAGCCCGAAGGCCAGGATATGGTGATCCGAGCCGCTGCTCGCGTAGAAAAAATCAATGAACGTCTCGACACTGTCGGACACTTTCATGCCAAGGATATCGGTAAAGAAACCGGTCTTTGCCTCGATGTCGGTTGTGAACAACAGCATATGGCCGAAACGGCGCGGACGGATTTCGATATCCACCGGCGCAACAGCCCTGACGCCGACGCGGTCATAATGGCCCGGCGAATTGGTTAGCCATGGCGGGTCGTCACGCCAGGGCGCCGGTTCGACGGCGCCGATATGGATCAGGGCGTCGTCCGGATCGCGAAACCATAAACCGTCCTCGGGCCATTCAGTTGGTGGATCCAGGAGTTTGGTACCCGCCGCCTCGAGCTTTTGTTTTATCTCGCCGAGCCCGTCTTCATTGGTGCCGAAACTCACATGGTGATAATGATTGGAATTGCCCTCGAATAGGATCACCTCGTCCTGCTGGCGGCCGTCGCAATGAGCCACGATGGCACCGTCACGTTCCTCGGCGATGAGACCGATATCGTTATAGTACTGCCGGCCCGCATTGAGGTCCGGCACGGTCAAGGCGAAATGCTGGATGCTACGAATGGCCATTAATCAATCCTCCCTTATCTTGAAACCCTGGCCATTGTTTGCAATCGATGCGCCTTGTTCATTGATTTCGATCAATTTCGGTGCCAAGCCGGGTGGGCCGGCGAAAACTACACGGAAAAATGGATTGCGGTGGTAGAGTGGCGATGGGTTAATTGAATTTGTATTTTCCCCGTCGCGGCTTTGGATGATCGACGGCCATGTGCCCAGCCAGAATATTCTTGTTACTTTTGCTGCCTTTGATGGGTTCGCTTTGGGCGCCCGATGCGTCGGCCAAAAACCTGCTCGGCCGGGAATCCAGCCCCTATCTGAAGCTGCATGCAAAAGACCCGGTTCATTGGCGTCCCTGGAAGCCGAAATATCTGGATGAGGCGAAGCGCCTGGATCGTCCGATCTTCCTGTCGAGCGGCTATCTTGCCTGTCATTGGTGCCACGTCATGGGCCGCGAAAGTTTTGCCGATCCCGCCGTCGCCGCCGTCATAAACGCCGACTTTTATCCGATTTTGGTCGATCGCGATGAACTGCCCGAGGTCGACGCGCTGTACCAGCGGGCAATGGCCATCGCCGGCAATGCCAACGGCTGGCCGCTGACCGTGTTTTTGACGCCGGACCGGAAGCCGTTTTTCGGCGGCGGCTACTTTCCGCCGAAAAGAGAAGGCGGGAATCCGGGTTTCACCGAAATACTGGAACTGGTTTCCCGTTTATACAAAGACCGGCGCGGCAAGGTTGCCGCCGATGCGGCGTCCATCGTCGAACGGCTCGCCAAGGAACTGGCGCCGCGTCCGGGAGAGGTGCGATTGCCGCACATCGATGCGGCAGCCAAGGTTTTCCTGACCGGTATCGATCCCTTCAGCGGAGGCTTCAGAGGCGCACCGAAATTCCCCGAGGTGGAAGCCTTGAACCTCCTGTGGCGCGCTTACATTCGCAGCGGCCAGATGAAATACCGGGGCGCCGTCCATCAAGCCCTTTTGCATATGAGCCTCGGCGGCATGTTCGATCACGTCGCCGGCGGTTTCTACCGCTATACCGTTGACCGGCAATGGCGGATGCCTCATTTCGAGAAAATGCTGGACGTCAACGGGGTTCTGCTGCGCCTGGCGGTCGAGGTCTGGCGCGAGACCGAAGATCCAATATTGGCGCAAATCATCTATCGCAGCGTTGATTTTCTGCTTACCGAAATGGCTCTTGCCGAGGGCGGCTTTGCCGCCGCTCTGGACGCCGACAGCCTGACCCCGGCGGGCATCGAAAAGGAGGGTGCCTATTATATTTGGCGTAAAGCCGATCTGAAATCGGCGCTCGGCGGCCAATCGGTTCTGTTTTTTGAATCCTTCGCATTGGCGCGGCAGCGGAAACGGCATATCGACGGCGACGCCGAGGAAGGATTTCTCTATCGGACAGGAAAGCATTTGGCGGCCGGTCTCGATCCGCTCCTCGCCACCTTGAAACGGATCAGGGACAAACGGCCGCGCCCGCGCCGCGACGACACCTTGCTGGCCGGCTGGAACGGCTTGGCGGTGGTTGCCCTGGCCGAAGCCGGCGCCGCGATGGACCAGCCCGATTGGCTGATGACGGCGGAGGCGGTTTTCAATAGGGTTTTGGCGCGGCTGACCGATGCCAAAGGCCGGTTGTTCCATTCCTCTGCCGGTGGCCGGCTGGGCCGCGCCGCCCTTCTCGAGGACCACGCCATGCTCGCCGACGCGGCGCTGGTTCTTTTCGAGCTTACCGGCAAACAAAAATATCTGCACCGCGCCGAAGGCCTGGCCCGGACGGTTATCGCCCGGTTCGGCGATCGCCGCGCCGGCGGATTTTTTTCCAGCCCGAAAAAGGCGCGCAATCTGCTGATCAATGCAAAACCGATCACCGATAATCCCAACATTTCCGCCAATGCGTTGATGTTGCGGGTGTTGGCGCGACTCTATTATTTGACCGGGGAAAACTCCTGGCGGCAAGCGGCCAGGGAACTCGTTTCCACCTTCGGCGGCGTTGCCGCCGATCCGTCGTTTGAACATGCCGGGTTCTTGAACGGCGCCGAAGACTGGCTGTCCGCCCTGCAGGTGGTGATCATCGGCAACCGCTCGGATGAGGACGCCAGATCCCTGACCCGGCGGGTCCTGAAAACCAGCCTGCCGACCCGCATTTTTCAGCTTATCCCGGCGGGCACGAAACTCCCGGAAACTCATCCCGCCCAATTCAAGGAACAGATAAACGGACAAGCCACCGCTTATGTCTGCCGCGGCCAAATCTGTTCGCTTCCGGCGACCGAAGACAGCCAATTAAGTAAAACCCTGAAAACCTTTCGGCGCTCGGTCGGTAGATAACCGTGCGCCGGCGAAAACGCGGCCCGGAGATTCCGGCGGCAGCCGGCCGGGCGGCAATCTATTGGCCGCAAGCCTCTGAAAGTTCGCTTTGGGGGCAAAACGGACCTTGAATCATGTCGCCCGGAAGGTCTGCTTCTAGCCTTTCGCTCATTCAAGCTCTTTAGCGGCATTTGATTTCTACTTAAAATTGTAGCAACTTATCCACTAATCCAACTTATGTGTTGCATTAAACGGTAAGAAACAACTCAATGAAACGTGTGCGTTCCATTGTTGCCCCACTCGCCTGCGCCCTGCTGTTACTCGGATGCGGTCGGTACAATAAAAGCGGATTTGTCTACTGGTCGTTATCACCGGAAGCGAACAATCTGGCATTTAGTTGGTGCGGTTACGAAGAGAGTCTATGCACAATTGCCCTGTACACATTCAAAACAGGTGAACTCAAACTCTTCCGCAACACTACTGGACGAAATTGGAGTAGACCAAACTTTTCCTCCGACGGCAGACAACTAGTTTTTTCCATCGCTACACCAGATAGTGACGATCGGCAGATTGCCGTCATGAACTCTGACGGCAGTGGATTAAGGGTAGTGACCCAAGGCAAGGGATATAGAACACTTCCGGCGTTCTCAAACGACGGCAAAAAACTCACTTATCTATGCGCGGGTGGTATGACAGAGAAGTATTGGACTCCATACAAAGGCAGCACACGGAGACTACGGGATAAGGAAATATGTGTTGTTGACCTCCTCACTGGACAGGAGAATAAAATCACCAGCCTCGGCGCTTACGCCTACAGTAGACCGTCCTTTATGTCTGATGGCAAAAAAGTACTTTTTCATTACAAGGGTGGTAAAAAAAATCCTGATACAAAAAAAACCAATACCTTCGAATTCAACATTGCCCAGCACATCGAAAAACCAAAATCCGAAACAGTTTTGAGTGAAATGCCTTTGGCGAACAACCCTAGGATATCTAATGACGGCAGGCGGGTCGTATTTAGTGCCAGAAGTAATGAAATGGACCGCGGCAAATTAAAAAGTGGTTATTTTAATTATGATCTCTTTTTGTGGGAGGGAAGTAGCGACATACTTAATTCCAAGGGAACAATTAGACGCTTGACCAGGGCCCAATCTTATCTATCCGGTTACGCATTATCTATGGACGGTCGCAAGATTGCATATGCCTTCGACAAAGAACGCAATGGAAAAATGAGATTTTTTCTCATGGATATTGATGGGGGAGAGGTGCAAGAATTCTCCATACCTGAAAAACCTGATGGATGGATTGGGCCTGGATCATCCCCCTCACCCTAGGTCTTGAACATTTAGCATCCACTTTGGGCCGACACCGGCCATTCGAAAGCCAATCCAGTCCCTTTTCCGCCTGGCAAAACCTCATACCAGGATAATCGTCTCCTTCGGGCCAACTCCGGACCTTTAGCGCAAACTGCCGGAAGGTTGGTATTAGGGGGCTAAGCGGACATCTATTTTCCGCCGCTGAATGGCGGCTCCTAGCCGGAAACGGACCTTGAAACCAATTAAATGGAGCCGATCCAAACACTGATAAAGGTATTGCTGAAAAATATTGATTTCGATAACTACCAAACCTGCTGGTTGGCACTATCGTCGGCGCGGCGGCTGTTTTGTTTTCGCCGCTCGATACCGCCATAAGGGTTTTTTATCTGGCGGCGGTCGGCGCCCCGTTTAACGCGATCCAGGGCTGTCCGCGTTTCGCCTTTTTGAACTTCCCAGGCGGTGCTCTGGACACGGGTAATCCCGCCATGTCTCAATTCGCCCCATTGGGGTTCGGGCTCACCTTCGTCGGCGTCTTTTGCGGATCCGAAGGGAGTGCGTTTTTTTAACGCCAGATCGACCGTAAATTCGCCATTTTCCCCTTTTAGGTCCGATGCATCGACCGATGACAGGATGTCTTGGAGCATCGCATCGGGTTTGAATTTATCGCGCAGGAAATGCTCACCGATTTCATTGACGATTTCCGCCGCCATGACCCAGCCTTCCGCATCATCCTTGTTAAGCCGGAAAAAAACTGCTCGCTGTTTCGGGTCTTGAAAATGCCAATACCCCGCAGCATGCGGGACAACAAATTCTCGGCGAAATCCATTAAACTTTGACCGATGCGTGAATTTTTGTCGGTACCGATTGCCGCAAATAGGGGACTTATGTCGAGGACAAACACGGTGCCGGTGAAACCCTTGAAAAATGCGTCCGTTTCGTGGTCATGGCCTTGGCGCAGGACCTCGCCGGTGGTAACCGAGTCGAATTCCGGCCCATCATCGATAATGATCGTGCCGCTTTCCAAATCAACTCCGTCATCTTGAATCGATCCGCCCATGCCATCATCTTCCGCATTCCGGACCACCGACTTTTTCATCCGTCTAAGAAATTTGTTGTTCATATTTTACCCCATATATTTCAGATCGATATTCAGAGAACCGCGATCCGGAACTTACCTGACGCCGTTGACACTGGTTTGAACGGCCGATGAACCGATTGTGAATGTCTATGAACGAATGGAATTTCACCGGCAATTCGTAGTATCCAAATTGGGCGTAAGTAATAGTCGCAATTTTTTTCATAACGGCGGTTGTTTCTTTCGGTGTGCGCCTACCATCGGCGGCGAGTTGAACTGATCCGCGTCCGCGTAATAAATTAGGTCCACATCGATACCGAAAAGCAGGACAACTGTCATTGACAACAGTCAATCGTTATCGGTCACCCGTGGATATGGCATGTGATTCTAAGACTATTGTTGGCAACGAAGTGATCTGCGTAATCCAGATAATGTCGGAGTAGAGTCAACAGCGGTCATTGAACGCAAACCACCGGAAGGTCCGCTTTCGGGGTAAGAGCGGATTGACCCGCCGCCGCTGAAATCCCTTGAATTCTGAACGCCAGAAGGCATCATACCCGCGCAAGCCACTGGTTCAAATATTTGGGACCCGAAATTAATCGGGAGGAGATCACCAATGGCCGTTTACCGCGACCATGAATTGGACGAGCTGTTAGTCCAGGACATGATTGTCTGCAATGCAGAATGGGATCCGATCCGCGAAAACCATCGAGGCTAGAGCGGGTCGTTCCGGTCTTGCGGGGCCGGTCTTGCGGGGGGGATGTCGATGAAATTCTCGATAATGCTGCTTGGCCTGTTGTGGCTTTTGCGCTACGCGGCCTGGCGGCATCCGCATTTCAAAAAACGGCTGAAAGAAAAAAATTTCACCGCCCAAATGAAAACCAGGGACGGGTCCGTCGGGNGGCATTTCACCTTCAAGGACGGCAAAATTATTTCAAAAAGCGGCGTTCATCCCGACCCCGACATGTGCCTGATCTTCAAGTCCGCCGCCCTGGCGGCGAAGCTTTTGACGCCGCCGCTGGACAATCTGCAACAGATAAACGCGATCAAGACGTTCCAGCTCGACATGGACGGTCCCGACGAGCTGACCTCGTGGTTCACGCAGACGATCATGATGGCGCAGACCGCCGGCTGGAAATATGGGACCGAGGTTGGCGGCGGCGAGACCCGTTACGTCAATAACACCAACGGCGGCCCGGTTTTCGTCTACGTCAAGGACGGAAAAATCGTCCGCATGACGCCGATCGAATTCGACGACGACGATGCCGGGCCCTGGACCATCGAGGCCCGGGGCAGGCGTTTCACGCCGCCGCGCAAGACCACCGTCAACTCCCACGCCTTGGTCTGGAAGTCCTTGGTCTATTCCAAGGACAGGCTGCTGTATCCGCTGAAACGGGTCGATTTCGATCCGCACGGCGCGCGCAACTGCGAGAACCGGGGCGTATCGGGCTATGAGCGGATCAGCTGGGACGAGGCCCTCGATATCGTTGCCGGCGAGATCAAGCGGGTGAAGCGCGAGCACGGCAAGGAATCGGTCTTTTTCGCCCATCAGGGCCATCATTGCTGGGGCAATATCGGCCACTGGATAAGCGCCCGGACGCGCTTCATGAACATCATCGGCGGCACCGCGATGATGATCAACCAGAATAGCTGGGAAGGCTGGATGTGGGGCGCCATGCACCATTACGGCAACAGCATGCGTCTCGGCGCCGCCGAGCCCTATGGGCTGGTCGAGGATTGCCTCAAGGAATGCGAAATGATGGTGTTCTGGGCCAGCGATCCGGAAGCGACCAGTGGTCTTTACGGCGCCGGCGAAGGTTCGGTGCGCCGCCAGTGGGCCAAGGAGCTCGGCATCGAAATGGTTCACATCGATCCCTATCTCAATGAAACGGCGGCGCTGCTCGGCGGCAAATGGCTGGCGCCCAGGCCCGCCACGTCGCCGGCCTTGGCCCACGCCATCGCTTATGTGTGGATGACCGAGGAACTCTTTGACGCCGATTACGTCGCCCGGCGGACGACCGGTTTCGATGCCTGGCGGCGTTACATCCTGGGCGACGAGGACGGCGTCCCCAAATCCCCCGAATGGCAGGCCGAAGAGACCGGGGTGGCGGCCAAGGATGTGCGCGCGCTGGCCCGTGCCTGGGGCTCCAAGAAGACCTATCTGGCCGCCGGCGGCATGGGCAACACCTTCGGCGGCGCCTGCCGGTCGGCCACCGGCACGCAATGGGCCCGCGCCATGGTCTGCCTGATGGCGATGCAGGGACTGGGCAAACCCGGCATCAATTTCGGCAACCTGCAGATCGGCTCGCCGCTCGATTTCAATTTCTTCTTCCCCGGCTACGCCGACGGCGGGATAAGCGGCGATTTGGAAGCCTCGGGCGCCGCCGTCCACACCTACCAGCGGATGCCGCACCTGCTCTCGATGAACCCGGTCAAACAGGTGATTTCCAGGCTGCGGATGCCGGAATCGATACTCGAGGGCCATGCCGAGGTTTACCGAAGCGATGCCCCGAGATCGATCGAAGGCCAATTCATGAAAGCCGTCTACCCGTTGCCCGGCCATTCCCGGGTAAAGATGCTGTACCGCTACGGCGGCTCCTATTTCGGGACCACGCCGGACAGCAACCGCTATGTCAAAATGTACCGCAGCGACAAGCTGGAATTCGTCGTCAATCAGTCTATCTGGGATGAGGGCGAGGCCAGGTTCGCCGATGTCATCTTGCCGGCCTGCACCAATTTCGAGCGCTGGGATATCGGCGAATGGGCCGGCTGCGGTAGCGGTTACGGGCAGGACTGGAACGCCCAATTGAATCACCGCGTGGTCACCATGCAGCATCCCTGCATCGAGCCCCTAGGCGAATCCAAATCCGACTTTCAGATTTTCCTGGAGATCGCGAAACGGTTCGGTCACGGCGCCTATTACAGCGAGGGGATGACGGAACTGGATTGGTGCAAGCGTCAGTTCGACGCTTCCGATCTCGCCGCCGCGATTTCGTGGAAGGCGTTCCTCTCGAAGGGCTATTACGTGGTGCCGCCGGAAAAGGAGGAACTGCGCACGCCCGCCGCCTACAGATGGTTCGCCGACGGCCGCAAAAAGGACGTGCCGGAGATGCACCCGCTGCCGGCCGACTATACGGAAGAGTATCGCAAGGGTTTGCAGACCCAATCGGGCAAGATCGAATTCGAATGTTCGAGCCTCAAGAAATTCGGCCAGGATCCCGGGCGGCCGCCGCTGAACAAATACATACCGTCCTGGGAAGGCCCGCACGCGAAGGAGCTTTACCGAACCTATCCGTTGCAGATGATCACCCCGCATCCGCGCTTCAGCTTCCATACCCAGGCCGACGGCAAGGACAGCTTCCTCAATAACATCGCCGACCACCGGGTCCTGATCGACGGCTACCATTACTGGATCATCAGGCTGAACCCGAAGGACGCGGCGGCGCGCGGCATCAAAACCGACGACCTGGTCAAGGCCCACAACGACCGGGGCGCGGTCATCTGCGCAGCAAGGCTGACCGAACGCCTGCCCGCGGGAACCGTCCATTCCTGGGAATCTTCGGCCATTTACGACCCCTTGGGCGAGCCCGGATACTCGGCCGACCGGGGCGGCTGCGTCAACCTACTGACGCCAAAACGGATGGAGACCGAAATGACCCACGCGGCGGCCTACAATTCGTGCCTGATCGAGGTCGAAAAATGGGACGGACGGGCCGAATTGACGGGCCTGTCCGAGCCAGCCGGGAAGACCGGCGTTGCCGCCGGCGGCGGCGGTCAGGTCTCGGCGAAATGAGCGGAAAATGTGCCGGCCTAACAGGGGGGCCGGCGAGCCTAAACGCTCTCGGATTCGACGGCGGATATTGCAGCATGGTGCAATTCAATTTGTTTATTTCGTCGACCGTGGTCATTTAGGGGCACTTGATGAAACCGCCCCGTCGCCTACAGACCGTCTCGGTTTTCGGCAGTCGTGGGTTCCCGATCTACCCGTCACCCGAGGGCCACGACGACGCCAATAAAAAATATTAAGGCAATGAAGAGCTACACCGTGACCGGAACTTTCTTCATTTAATCCACAACAAAATTCTTTCAGGACGCCGGACCGGTACGACCACCCATCAGCGTCATTTCGATTAAGGCCGAGACCCCACAATGTTGTTCGACTGGATGACGCAGCGGTAAATCGGTGTGCACCGTGTAGCGGTTGTTTCGCCCCTCTCGATGGTGGCTGAGATAGCCGTCCGCTTCCAATTCAGCAATGATGCGCTGCACCGCCCGTTCGGTAATCCCTATCTTCGTAGCCAAGTCTCGCGTCCGGGACTTCGGGTTCTCGGCGATGCAGAGAATCACGTGGGCGTGGTTGCTCATAAAAGTCCACCTGTTTGCGACCGACGATTTTCGAGGCTTTACATTTTGCATTGGATACTATCCTGTGGTGGTGTATTATACGAAATGAAATTCGTGAATACAATAACATAAATCAACGCTGTTTCCTTTGCGTTCAAGCCCATTTTATGGGAAAGGGAGAAGGACGGCGCAAAATGGCCCATACAAGCGTCGGGTTAACCAAAAATGGTGCTTTGCCGATGTTGGTTAAGAAAATTCAGGAGGTCCAGGGCATGTGGCGGTTTTCAAAACTCGTTGCAATTCTATTCATTGCCGTCTTGTACGCGAGTCCGGTAAGCGCCGAAGCGATCATCAGCGGACCGCCCTGCGTTATTGATGGCAACACCATTCAGATCGGGGGCAAAATCAAGGACCACAAATGTTGGGGTGGAATTGACGTGCGTCTGCACGGAAGTATTGCTCCGAAATTGACCGAGACGTGCACGGGCGCCGATGGGAATGTCTGGGGCTGTGGGCAGAAGGCCAAGGACATTTTAGCGAGAATGATCGGGAGACGCAGTATCAGTTGTTACCACATTGATGGCGAGTTCAAGGATACTTTACCGATTGTTACCTGCATCTCAGGACGGCGTGATCTGGCGCTGGAAATGGTAATGCAGGGGATGGCGAAAGCCATGCATGACCAATCCAAACGTTACGCGCTTGAAGAGAATGATGCAAAACAGGCGAAGCGAGGCCTGTGGAAATGACCGGAGTTGACCCATTTCTGCTAAATTAGCGAAATGAATACATAACCGAAAAATTAATTCTCTAAATTGTTACATTATCTCGTTAAGAGATTGAGGATCAGATACATGTTCGAGATTGATGCAGATAAAATCGGTTTCATCATCACCAAGGCGCGTGAATTGGAAACTCACGAAGTGGCCGTGGAATTTGATCACGGGGACGATCTATCTCGCGAACAGATCGATACCCCGTCGGAAACCGTAACCGAGGACGACCGGGAGGAAGACGCCACCTATGAAGAATTGAGATCCTGGATCAACGCCATCAATGATGATGACCAATGTCAGATCGTGGCCTTGGCCTGGATCGGCCGTGGTGATTTCTCCGTTGACGAATGGGCCGAAGCGTTGGGCACGGCCCGGCAACAGCATAACGACCGCACGGCCGAATACCTGTTGGGTATGCCACTATTACCGAACTATCTGGAAGACGGACTGTCTCAATTTGGTCAATCTTACGACAATTGATACTCAGGTCAGAGGTTGCCTGTTTCTTTGTGGAATTTACGTTTACGAATAAGCGTTTCCCACAGCAGACAAACAAATCCGAATCAACATATCCGCGCTTAAGCAGGCGAAGGCGGTGAGGACTGCGATGCCAGATAAATTCATCGATACCCGCCACGATGACCGGGGCCATTGCGGTCTACCGGGACCAGCGCGCGTCAGACGGGCTGTAAAAACGTGAAATCTTACGATCCCTTTAGCCCACCAGATCCCGGCGACTGGCAGTCGCTGGATGAACTGGAGCGTATAATTCTTGTATTAGAGTATCATCGCGGCGCCGGTGGAGAGCAACCAAACGAGCAGGCCCATGCCACAATTCACGCCGTTGTCGAAAATCAGATTGCCCTGCTTGATGAGACCCCGGTACGGGCGACGCTTGAACGTCTGATTGGCGAGGGATTGGACCGGCATGATGCAATCCATGCGATTGGCAGCGTCCTCGCCAACTTTCTGCAAGAAGTTCTCGCCGACGATAAGCCGGTGCCCGGCGTCTATGAGAGGTATTACGAGGAGCTCGACAAACTATCCGCCGACAATTGGCTTAGAGAATTTATTTAGTCATTTCGCCTCGGTCAATAACGGACATTCACTTCAGTCCGTTAATCTCTACGAGGTCGATATCACCCTTTCCTTTTACGGCAATATTGCCAAGCGATTTACCTTGGCATTCCGTCTGCACATGCAGCCACGAATCGTGGGTCATGGTCACACTGCCAGGATTGCCGGCGCCGGCCATGCGAGCCGCCATATTGACCGTATCACCCCAGACATCGAATTGATATTTCTGATCGCCGACGATTCCGGCAACGACCGGACCCGAATGCACACCCACGCGAACCTGCCAATCAGGATTTATTTGAGGTGCCGCTTGCAACATGTCGAGACCGCCTTTAACCGCCGTCAGTAAGGGCTCGGGGTCCGATTGGGTCAGCCCCGCGGCAGCCATGAACTCATCACCTATGGTTTTGATTTTTTCCAGACCATGGGCCACACAAATTTGCTCGAATTTCGTGAACAGGCGTTGGAGGTTGTCGACGACCTCTTCGGCCGAATGGGCGACGCTATAGGCGGTAAACTCCACAATGTCGCAAAACAGGAGCGCGACATCGTCGTAACTGCGGGGTTGGACCTTGCCGGTCGCCTTCAATTCACTGGCGACGGTGGACGGCAAAATCACCGATAAAAGCCCGTCGGCGCGTTTTTTTTCGGTTTTGATTTGATCGACATAGGATGTTTCCTGATCCCTGAGGCGTTTCTTTTCGAGGCTCGCCCCGAGGCGGGCGCGCAGCAGAGCCGGATTGAACGGTTTCGGCAGAAAGTCTTCGGCGCCAAGCTCGATGCAGGCGACGATACTCTCGATATCGTCGACCCCTGAAATCATGATGACCGGGATGTGCCGATGGTTGAGGTCCGCCTTTAATTCCTTCAAGACGCCGAAGCCGTCCAGTTCGGGCATCTCAATATCCAAAAGGATGAGGTCGAAGGTGTTGTTGTCCACCAGTTCCAACGCCTCGCGGCCATTTTCGGCGAAGGTCACGTTTTCGTATCCTTCGGCGTCGAGATGGCGTTTGATTAAGGTGCGGTTGAAGGCCTCGTCTTCGACGACCAACAGCGATTCGGATTTTTCTTTCACGCCGAATTTCCAGGGTTGAGGGTCGGATTTTTGATCGCTGCAATCAGTCTTTTTTCCAACGAATTTTTCGAAATCGGTTTGACGAGGTAGCCGTTGATCCCCAGCTTCACGGCGTCATAGACCGTCTCTTCCTCAGCATGCCCGGTCAGAATGAGCACCGGAATCTTGGAAACCGAAATTTGGTCGTCCGACCGCATCGCCTTGACGAATCCCAAGCCATCCATTTCCGGCATTTCCAGATCGCAAATGACCAAATCCACCGGACGACGCGAACCCTTTAGTTTTTCCAAGCCCTGGCGGCCGTTTTCGGCCGAGGTCACTATTTCGACACCGATTTCGTTCAAGGCCCGCTCGACCAGCGATCGCATGAAAGCTTCGTCATCGATCAAAAGTATATGCAATTTCCGAAAATCCAATTCCGCCATGTTCGCCCCACTCAAGAGTTTGGCTAAGGGTGTCCGTCAACAGATAATGTTCACGCCTGCCTGAGTTTATTAATATATTGGACCACTTCATCCAGTGTTTCCGCAAGCCGCGGCGCGGATGAATCGATATTTTCCCAATTCTCTTCCTTGCCCGCCGTTTCCAGCGCCAAACACAGATCGGCGAGTTCATGGGCGCCGACGGCCCGCGAAGACGATTTGAGTTTATGCGCCGCCGCCGCGACACCGGCGGGCGACCGATTGGCGTAGGCATCTTCGATTTCCCTGACATTGGCCGACGCCGGCGCAACGAATTCTTGGAGAATTTCCTTGAAGGTTTCGTCGTCGTCGCCGAACACATCCTTAAGCGCCGCCGGGTCGATAGGTCCATCATTGCCATATTTTCCGGGACCGGAGCCGCCAGAAGAATCAATCTCATCGGCCATAGGTTCCGTCGGTGCCGGCGGCGGCGCCTCGGCTGGCATCTCGGCAGGATCCCCGACGGGCGAAGCACCGTTCACATCGGGCGTCGCCGGCATCCACTTTTTCAGCGTTTGCTTGAGCTGCACCATTTCCAAAGGCTTGGCGAGGTAATCGTCCATCCCGGCGGCCAAGCACCGGTCGACCTCTCCTTGCAAGGCGTTGGCGGTGATGGCGACGATGGGAAATCGGTCATCCATCTCATCTTCGTTTTCACGGACCGCCGCGGTCAGTTCGTATCCGTCCATGTTGGGCATGTGGCAGTCGGTTAGGAGCATCGCATAACGTTTCACCCCGAGCGCCTCTATCGCCTGCCGCCCGTCATCGACGATATCAGCTGCATAACCCAGGAGATTGAGTTGCCGGCGAATGACATTCTGATTGGTAACGTTATCCTCCGCTACCAGGATCAGCTGACCAGAACGTTCGGCTTCTTCGATCGTCGGCGCTTTTCCGCCACGAATATCTTCGCGCACTTCCTCGAATTTAATTTCTGGGCTCTCGCGCCCAACGCTGACTGCGATCGCACTTAGGAATGAAGCACGATGCGTCGGCGCGGCATCGACGGAAATGGTGTCATCGTCCGTAAGCCGGGCGGACCGGCGGCGGCCCTTTTCGAGGAAGACGAAGCGGGTCCCTTTCAACTCCGGGGATTTCCGAAATTCGTGACGAAGAGCAATCTTTTGCTCTCCGTCCCAGTCGATGGCGAGTGCTACCACGTCGAACGGATTGCCGGCTTTAGCCGCTTCCGCCGCGAGCGGCCGGACCTTCGCGATGTCATCCGTGGTTTCGACATCGGCCTTCCAGTGCCTTAGATAGCGAGGCAGGAACTCCTGAACTTCTTCGATGCCAGTGGCCACGAGAACGCGGACATCGCTCAGATCCTGGTGCTCGTCCTGCACCGATTTCTTGTCGCTGACGGTATGGGTAAGGGTGACCGCGAACGTCGATCCTTGTCCAGATTCGCTTTCGAGTTCAATCTTGCCGCCAAGCATGTCGGTCAAACGCTTGCAGATGGAAAGCCCAAGGCCAGTGCCCCCGAAACGCCGTGTCGTCGAGCTTTCGGCCTGGGTGAAGGCTTCAAACAATTCGGACTGAACGTCCTTCGGAATTCCGATCCCGTTATCGATGACCGAATAGCGAACCGTTGCTTGGTGATCCTCGGCTCCCGCGACGAGGTCGGCTCGAAGGTAAACTTTTCCCCGCAGACCGGCGGTGGTTTCGGTAAATTTGACCGCATTCCCGCCGAGATTGAAAAGGATCTGGCGGAGCCGTACCGGATCGCCCGTTACCCATTCCGGGATATCCGGATCGACGTAGGTCATCAGGATAATGTCTTTCTTCGCCGCATTTGGCGCCAGGGTCTCGCCGACGCCTTCGACCGTGTCGCGGATCGATATCGGAATATTCTCGAATTCCATCTTGCCGGCCTCGATCTTGGAAAAGTCGAGAATGTCGTTGATGATCTGCAACAGTGAGAACGCCGATTCCCGGACGGTCCCCATCATCTGGCGCTGGTCATCGTCGAGCTTGGTCTCCCGCAATAGATCGATCATTCCGACGACGCCGTTCATGGGCGTGCGGATTTCGTGGCTCATGGCGGCGAGGAAGGACGACTTGGCGCGGGTCGCCTCTTCTGCCTTGGACTTGGCGACCTTGAGTTCGACTTCGGCCTGTTTGCGTTCGGTGATGTCGGTGAAGGTGCTGACGAACCCGCCACCGGGGATGGGCCCACCCTGGACATTGATGAACTGCCCGTTCGGACGCTGGCGCTCGTATTCATGGCGCTCGAACTCTTTCGCCCGTTCGACTTGGTGATGGACGTCGAGAACCTCATCGTCGAATTGGAACTCGCCGCGCTCGACATCGTATTCCATGAATTCAGAGAAATCCCGCCCTGCAACCACCATCTCCGGTGGATACTCGCGAATTTCTTTGTATCGATCGTTCCAGGAGATCAGTTTGAGATCCTTGTCGAACGCAACGATGCCCTGGGTCATGCTGCCGAGGACCGTTTGCAGCAGGTTCGTCCGTTTGGTCAGTTCCTCCTCGGCGCGTTTGCGTTCATCGATCTCGGCGCCGAGACGGCGGTTCCAGAAGACAAAGGAAAGGATCACCACCAAAACACCGACGCCGATGGGGATCGCCCAGGTCAGGATGGTCCTGGTGTCCAGCCCGAACTTCACCTCCAGCGCCATCCAGGTGTTCTTGACGGCGGCCCGTTCCTTGTCGTCGATGGTCTCGAGGGCCTTGTCTAGGATGCCCACCAGCTCGGGCCAGTCCTTGCGCACGCCCATGGCCAGATTGAAATTGTATTGGGTGGGCGCCGCGACCTTGATGTTGACCAGGTCGGCGCGCCCGATCTCGAAGGTGATCACACCCAGGTTGTCGACGAAGGCATCGATCCGTCCGGCGTCGAGTGCCTTGAGGCTCGAGACGACGCTGGAGTGGGTAACCAGGGTCAGCTCGGGAAAATCCCGGCGCAGGAATTCTTCGGTGAAGTAGTCCTTCACCACGCCCACCCGTTTTCTCGCCAGATCCTTCAGGCTGTCGATGAACGGGGCGTCCCGGCGGGTGGCGATGACCATCGGAAACGAAACGTAAGGTTTGGTGAAGTTCAGGAACTCCTTGCGCTCCTTGGTCGGCACCACGGCGGGCAGGACATCGATCTCGCCCGCCTTCGCTTTCGCGTAGGTCTCGGACCAGGTCAGATCACGTACCGGCTCCATCTTTATCTTCAGGCGCTCGGCGACGGCGTTCACGTAGCCCGAAGCGATACCGCTGTACTTGCCGTGCTCGTCGAAGAACTCGAAGGGCGGCCAGACCGGATCGACGCCGAGGCTGATCTCGCGATGCTGGGCCAGCCATTGCCGCTCGGCCCCGGTCAGCTTGACGCGGGGCGCCTTGGTGCCGGGGGCGCCAAGGCCCGGCATCCAACGCTGACGAATCTCCCGATGTTGGCTTTCGGGAATTGCCGCCAGAACCTTGTTGATCATGCCGCGCAGTTCCGGCCAGTCGCGGCGCACGCCGATGGCCTGGATGTTGTCGGGATTCCCCGAACGGGCCGCCACCGTGACATTGGCGTATCCGAACTTCTCGATCAAATAGGCGCCGACCGCCAAATTACCCACGTAGGCGTCGGCAGTCCCCAGAAAAACCGCCTCGACGGCATCGCGCGATGCGCGTACCGGTATCAACTTGATGTCGGGGTGATCCCTTTCGATCCGCCTGTGGTCGATGAAGTTCTCCTCGACCGCCACAGTGCGCCCATAAAGGTCGACAAGCGAATTGACCGGCTCGGCGTTCTTGCGGGTAAAGATCACCGAGGGGAAGGACAGGTAGTCGTCGCTGATGGCGACCAGCTTCTCGCGTTCCGGGCTTCGGGCAATGGTCGGCAGCAGGTCGACTTTCTCGAACTTCGAAATGCCCTCAAGCGCGTCGGCCCACAGGATGGGGACGAATTCGAGTTCCAGTCCAAGGCCGCCGAGGACGGTCCTGACGTAATCCAGCGCCAGCCCCTTGGATCTGCCGTTCTCCAGGTAGTGGAACGGCGGCCAGGTGCCGACCATGACCCGGACCTTGGTGTCCTTGTGGACCTCGATCCAGGCCTTTTCTTCCGGCGTCAGATCAAGGTTCACCGTTCCCTTATCGTCGTCCCGCACGGACACCCATTTCCGGACGATGTCCCGGCGTTCGTTACGGCCAATGTCGGCCAGAGCCTTGTCAAGGATATTACGCAATTCCGGCCAGTCCCTGCGCGTGCCGACGGCCAACACCGAGCCGGGGCGGTCGATGCGGCCATGCATCTTGAGATTAACGATGACCTCACGCTCGATGATATAGGCGGCCACCGCCCGGTTGCCGGCATAGGCGTCGGCCTCGCCGCGGGCGACGGCGTCGAGCGCCGTTCGGGTGTTGTCGTATTCCCGAATCGTGATTTCCGGGCCTTTCTCGCGGAAATATTTGACGCTCCCGAAGCCGCGCTCCAGGGCCAGCGTTTTTCCTTCCAGGTCGGCTTCGGAGGCGAAATTAGGCCCGTCCTTTCTGGCCACGATGACGTGGGGCACGGTGAGATAGGGAGTGGTGAAGCCATAGATCTCTTCCCGGGCCTTGGTCGGCGTCAGGTCGAGCAGGGCGTCGAGCTCACCTTCTTTGAGATTTTCCAGGTGCTGTTTCCATTTCCCGGGAACCAATTTCAGCGAACCGCCCAGGCGTTGGGCGACGGCGCGTGCGAAATCGGCGCTGATGCCCCGCGCCACGCCGGTCTCGTCGACAAAGCTGAACGGAGGCCAGTCGTTCATCAAACCGATACGGATTCTGGGATGTTCGGCGAGCCACGCCCTTTCCTCCGGCGTCAGTTCGAGCTCGCTCCCACCCCGAACCGCGGCGAAGACGCGCATTTCCGGATCGTGGATCCAGCGGCGTTCGATTTCCGCGAACTCCTCCAGTGAAATGGCCTTTAGCCCCTCTTCCACCAGGGCCAGGAGGTCGACGTTTCCCTTGCTGACGCCAGCGCGGAGTCTATTGCGCATCAAGGGTGTCCGACCGCTCGAGAATTCGCCGCGCAGGCCCAATCTTTCGATCATCGCCTCAATCGTCGGGTCCTCGCTGAGGAAGGCGTCGATCCGCCCCGCCTGAGCGGCCCGGATGATCTCTTCCTCGTCTTTGAAGGTCGTGACCCGGGCGCCGGGATGGTTCTTTCTGAGGAAGGATTCCTGCAAGAACCCTTGGACGACCCCTACCCGGGCGCCGGCCAAGTCCTTTGGTATGGACGCCTCGTCGACGGTCTTCGGGAAAAAGAGCCGGCTGGTAATGTCGTAGAAGGGGGGGGAGAAATCCACCCATTCAGCCCTCTCCCGACTGAAAAAAAGACCCGAGTGGATGTCCGCCTCTTTGGCCTTCATAGCATTCAGGGTGTCGGCCCAGTCGCTCTGGCGGAATACGATCTCGCGGCCCGTCTTTTCCGCCCACAGCCGCCAGATGTCGGCGATGAGTCCGGTCGACTGCCCCTCGAAACCGGCTCGGGACAAGGGCGGGTTGTTGAGCATGATAGCGACGACCAACGCCTCGACATTCGTCGTCCCGATGGCGGTCAGCCATCTCCTGTTGATTGCCGAGCGCTCCTCGGCAGTGATGCGCCGCAGTCCTTCAGCGATCTTATCCAGAAGGGCGCGCTTTCCCTTGCCGACGGCGGCATAGAGGAAATTCCTGTCGAGCGGCGCCTGGGTGTTGAAATGGAAACGATCCCCTAGTTTCCGTTTCCCCAGATGGTACAACGCCGTCTGTTCCACGTCGGCGAACAAGCGGATGTTTCGCGCCAGCACGGCGTCGTACATGGCGTCGATGGATGCGAACGGAACCAGGTTGGCTCCCGGCACCAGCCGACGGAGGAAATCCTCCTCGTGGCTGCCCTTGAGGACGCCAATGCGGAACCCGGTCAGGTCTTCAGGATTATCCGGAATGCCAAAGGAGGCCGGGAACAGCACGTAGCTGTTGGTGGTGAACAGGCGGCCCCCGAAATCGAGATAGCGCTGCCGCTCCTCGTTCCGGTTAAGGCCGGCATGGATGTCCGCCTCCCCCCTTTGCATCATGGCCAAGGTCTCGGCCCAAGGCGCCGTCTTAAATTCAATTGGGATGCCCGTCTTCTCTGACCAGAGTTTCCAGAGGTCAATCGAGAGACCCGCCGCCTCGCCGTTCTCATCAACGAACTGGAAGGGCCGGAAGTCCTCGCCGGCGGCGATTGTAACCGGCTCGACCGCAGCGGCCGGGCGGACGAGGGCAAGCAGCGTGAAAAGCGCCGCCAGGACCAACCGTGCCCGGGCCATCCCTACAGCCCCAACGCTTTTTTCATGTGGATTTCAAGCGGGTCGGCCTTCGGCGGCTTGACGATGAAGCCGTTGATCTTGTCGATGCGGGCCCTGTTGACGTTGTCGTCGGTGTCCTGGCCGGTCAGCATGCGCACCGGGACGTCCTTGTATTGGGGCACGGCGCCGTAGCGGATGCGGCTGGCAAAACGCAACGATAAAGCTTCGTCTTCCACCACCAGAACAGTGACCGATTCGAGAGCCGCACCGTCTATCATACCGCTCCTCGCCGTTTCTGGATGCGAGTTCGCTCTGCTTAAGGATTAAGCTTACCCCTTCACAGCGCCCTTGAAAAGCAGCGCCCCGCAGCACGAGCATGCGCATAAAAGTGATACCAAGTGGCGCTCGGCCCATCGGTATATTTCGCGATCCGTAGGTAGGGTATTTATCGGACGATGACCGCTAATGGTCCAGGTTGCCTTGCCGCCAATAACGGACAACCCGCCGCCGCTTAAATCCCTTGAAATCTGCACGCCAGAAGGCATCATACCGGCGCAAGACCGAGGCCCGATAAATATTGGGCCCGAAAAATATTGGGGAGGAGATAAGCAATGGCCGTTTACCGCGACTATGAATTGGACGAGCTCGAAGTCGAGTACGATATCGTCGCCACCATCGACAGCCTGGATGTCTATCACGAAGAATATGGCGGGCTTTCGGCCAAGGCCGTCGAACGGCTCGGCGGCAAGCTCGATATCGCCTATGGCGGCGATCCGTTGCAAACGCTGGATGCCTTCGCCGCCGCCAGCCCCGGCGCGCCGATCCTGATCTTCATCCATGGCGGCTATTGGGCGGGGGGCGACAAGGCGGTCCACCGGTTCCCGGCCGAAACTTTCTTCGATGCCGGCGCCGTCTGGGTGCCGATCAATTACCGGCTGGCGCCGGCGGTCAGCCTCGACGATATCGTCGATGACGCGCGCAGCGCCGTCGCCTGGGTGCATGGGCATGCCGCCGAGATCGGCGGCGATGCGGACCGGATCTACGTTTTCGGCCATTCCGCCGGCGGCCATCTGACCGCGATGATCCTGGCCAGCGGCTGGCACGCCGACTACGGCCTGCCGGAAAATGTCATCAAGGGCGGCGCGCCGAGCAGCGGGCTGCACGATCTCAGCCCGCTCCTGCATACCAGCCAGAAGGAATATCTGAAGCTCGATGCGGACGGCGTCTCGCGCCTCAGTCCGATGCAGAACCTGCCGCCCAAGGGCACCAAAATGGTGATCGCCTGGGGCGGCAAGGAAACAACCGAGTTTATCCGCCAATCGGAGGATTATGCCGCCGCCTGCCGGGACGCCGGGGCTAATGTGACGACCCATGCCTATCCCGAACACAACCATTTCTCGCTGGCCCGCGAAATGACCAACAGGAACAGCCCGCTGACCGCCTCCTTGATCGGGATGATGGGCCTGAGTTAAGGCAGCCATCGGGAGACAAGCATGTCCATCAAGGCCCATATCGTCGCCTTCAACGCCAACGAATATTGCGATTTGCTGGCGCCTATGTTCCCGGAGGTGGAATTCACCTTCGACCTCGCCAGGGGAAGCTTCAGCGATCCCACTTACGAATGCGAAATCCTGATTTCCTTCGGCCTGATCCTCAAAGCCGAAATTTTCCGGCGCAACAAAAAATTACGCTGGGTGCAGACCTTGGGGACCGGCACCGACGGCGTCGACGATCAGCCGGACCTGGTGGCCGACGCCATCCTGACCTCGATGCGCGGCATCCACGCGCCGCAGATGACGGAAATGGCGTTCCTCATGATGCTGGCCCTCAACCGGGACCTGCCGAAAATGCTGGATAATCAGCGCGGCCATGTCTGGCAACGCTGGCCGGGCCTGATCCTGGAAGGCAAGACCATCGCCGTCCTCGGCCTCGGCCTGATCGCCGAGGCATTGGTCACGCGCTGCAAGGCGTTCGATATGAAGGTGGTGGGCATCACCGGGACGCCGCGCTTGGTCGAGGGTTTCGATGAGATCCGCACATATGACGACCTGCCGGGCGCCGTCGCCGATGCCGATTACGTGCTGGTGCTAACCCCCAATAAGCTGACCAGCAAGCGGCTGGTCGATGCCGAACCCCTGGCCGCCATGAAACCGACCGCGTTCCTGATCAACCTGGCGCGCGGCGGCATCATCGACGAAGGCGCGCTGATCGAGGCGATCCAAGACAAACAGATCGCCGGCGCCGGCCTCGACGTGTTCGACGCCGAGCCGCTGCCCGAGGATTCGCCGCTCTGGTCGCTGGACAATGTCATCATCACGCCGCATATGGGCGGCATGAGCGAAGCCTATGTGCGCCAGGCGATGGTTGTCCTGGAACACAATATGCGCGCCTATCTGGACGGCCGCCCGGGCGACATGATCAACCGCTTCGAGCGGCAATAGCGCCGCCGCCGCGTCGACGCCTAAGTCGCCGCGCCCGGTTGGGCGCTGCCGGCAGACCGGAATTGCAGCCAGTGCCAAATCAGGAATGCGATGCCAATTGCAAACGCCGGCCAATGGATGAGCGGATCGATCATCAGCGCGCCGATCGCCAGCAGCAGCCGCAGCACCACTTCCCAAGCCGGCAGCCGTCTTTGATCGAACATCAGGGTGGCGCTGGAGACCAGATAGATGACCAGCCCGAGGCGCGCGATCGCCGACAGGAAGGCCAGGAACTCGAATGGGACGCCGCTTTCCTCGACGATCAGCAGGACCGGATAGAAGGCGAAGGCGAACGGCACGATAAACTTCACCAAGCCGATGCGGATGGCGTACACGGCGGTCATCAGGGGCGGCGCTTCGGCGATCGAGGCGGCCGCATAGGCGGCCACCGCCACCGGCGGCGTTATCGACGAGGCAACGCCGTAATAAAACACGAACAAATGGCCGACCAGGACCGATACGCCGAGGCCCTGCAAGGACGGGCCCATGATCAGGATGATGGTCAGGTAGGCGGGCAGCGTCGGCATGCCCATCCCCAGCATAATGGCGGCCAGCCCGGCGATCAGCAGGGTGATGAACAATTGCCCTTCGCCGTACTCGTTGACCACCTGCGCGAAATCGTTGGGCAGCCCGGTGGTGCCGAGCACCGCGACGATGATGCCAACGACGCCGATGGCCATCAGCAGCGAGCCGAAGGTTTCGCCGCCGCGCGCCAGGGCCTTGAGGATGAGCAACGGATCCTTGCGGATTTCCGGGTTGGCGAAGCTTAAGGGGACGATCGAATAGAGGGCCATCATGCCGGCGCCGGCCGGCGAAAACCCCATAATCAGTGTCATCACCACGATGCCGACCGGAATGACGATCATCACCAGATTGATGATGTCCTGGGTTTCGACGGCGAGGTCGGCATCGTCCATGTCGGGAACCGCCTCGACGCCGAGGCGACGCGCCTCAAAGACGACGCTGGTAAACAGGCTGGTATAATAGGCGAGCGCCGGGACCAGCGCGGCGATGATTATGATCAGGTAGTTAATGCCGGTGAAATCGGCCATCACCAGCGCCGCCGCCCCCATGATCGGCGGCATGATCTGGCCGGCGCTCGACGCCGTTGCCTCGACGCCGCCGGCAAAGGCCGGATGAAAGCCGCGGCGCTTGATCATCGGAATGGTGATGACGCCGGTGGCCACCACGTTGGTGACGGCGCCGCCGGACATGGTGCCGAACAGGCCCGAAGCCAGGATCGCCGCGTGCGCCGGGCCGCCGCGGAAGCTTCTGGTCAGGTGAAAAGCGATCTTGATCAGCGAGAAGCCGCCGCCGGTGCGTTCCAGCATGACGCCCAACAAAACAAACGGGAACACCGTGAAGATCAGGATGCCCATGATCGTGCCGAGCACGCCGTCGTTGAGGTTGAACCAAAGATCTTCCGACGAATCGATAAAGATCACTGGCGCGGTTTCAAAGATCCAGGGCCAATAATGTCCGGTATAGAGATAGATGATCGCGACGATGCCGCAGATGGCGAGCGGCGAGCCCCAGACCCGCCAGCATATTATGATGAACATGGCACAGCCGGTGAGCGCGATGGCCGGATGGATGATGGTGAAATCAAAGAGGCCAATTTCCATTTCCGAGACGTCGACAAAATAGCGCCAGAAGACCCACCATGACGCCAAAACCAATACGACATCGATCAGCAGCCCCAATGGCTTCAACGCCGGCGAACGTTCGGTCAAAAGATCGGTGAACGAATATTTCAAGATCACGACGATAACCGACGCCGCAAGGATGATCGGCCGGATCATCTCGCTGGGGAACGGACCGATAGTCGGAATGATCCAGAAGCTGGGCGCCGAATTGGCGATGCCAGTCAAGGCCATGACCAACGCAATCCAAAAGATGATATAGCCGGCCACCCGCCGGACGCCCGATTGTTGCACGTCTTCATTCATGCCGAACTATCCCCGAAAGATATGGGCCGAATGAAGGGCCCGGCCTCCGCCCCCGGAAACCGGGCCCTAAACTCATTCGGCCTAAATACTACTTCGCTTCCGGCGGGATCAATTGGGCCGGAACCTTGATGCCCTTTTCCCGGTAGTAGCGGATCGCACCCTTGTGCAGCGGCATGTTGACGCCGGTGAAGGGCTTGGATTTATCCATCGTCTGCAAGGTGACCGCGGTCTTGTGAATCTCGCCGATATTATCCCAGGTCAGCTTGGTCATCGTATAAACCATGTCGTCGGGCAGGCCTTTGTTGACCGCGTATTGGAAGGTGTTGGCGCCGACGATTACGTCTTTCTTGTTGTTGACCTGACCCTTGTAGGTGCCGGCGGGGATGATACCCTGCTCGCGGCCCATCGGCTTCAGGTATTTTTGCCACGCCGCCGAGGTCGATTTGTCGCCGATATCCAGAAGGTAGAACTTCTGCTTGAGGCCAAGCTGCTCGATCATCGCCGCGCCGATACCGGACGGGCGCATATAAACGTCAAGCTTGCCGTCGAGCATCGCCTGCAACCCGCCGCCCCAGGGCAGGCGGATGGCCTTGTAATCCTTGTTGGGTACAAAGCCGGTTATAGCCTTGATGATACGTTCCGAGGTTACCGCCGCGGCGCCCGAGGGCGGGCCGGTGAAAACGCGCTTGCCCTTCATGTCCATAAAAGTGCGGATACCGGTGTTCTGGAAGGTGATCGGATGAAAGAGAACGGCGTTCCAGCCCCAGATCGAGCGCACGTTCTTGGACGCCGCGATGGCCTGCTTGTGCAGTTTCTTCTTGTACATCGCCACTCCCTTGGACAGGAACGAATAGATGGTCGTCGGGAACGGCATCATTTCGAGTTGCCCGCGCCCCAGCTTCATCGCCGAACGGGTCAGGGTCTGGCTGTCATTGACCTGGGTCGAGGTGCCCAATGAGCGGTTCCAGATTTTGCTGAGAACGACGGTCACCGTGTGCGACACGTTGCCCGGCGAGCCGGTATCGGCCCTCAGAATTTTGCCCTTCTGGGCATCGGCGCCGTTCGCGCCCAATGACATTGCGCCGGCCAGCGCAATCGCCGCTAAACTGGTTTTAACCAAACGAATATGCATGTTCATCTCCCTGGATTTAAAGCCTGAGTTAAAAGGCAGGCTCAGTTGTGTTGCGCTATCAGATTAGTGGTTTTCGTTTTCCTTTGATACCCCCAATTTTTTTAGGCAGTTTCCCACAGGTTACATTATCCTTAGCTGTTCAACTATTGTTTGAAATTGATATCGCCGAAGCTGGACCAGACTACATTGGCGGTAATCGACATGATCACAATTACGAACGCCATAACCAGATACCACATATACTTAGCGCTGCGGGTGGTGGACTGGTCGGCATGTTGCTCATCGAGAAGCAGCGCAAGCCGGGTACGCATGGAGGTCAGAAAGATCAGGATCGCCATCGGCACGCAGAGGCTGAACAACCCGGAAACGATGCGCGCCCGCACCAGGGCGACGCTTTCATCGGGCGCCAACAGGCTTTCCAGTTGCGACCATATCACGATCAGGCCGACCATCCCGGCGGCGGTCAGAATTATCAGCACAGCCTCGACCAGCCCGGCGATGCGATGCGCGTGTCTGCTAAGGATGTCAGTAACCAATTCGAGCACGCCTTTCGCGGCGAACTTAGTACGCCGCCGCCAAGCTGTCCAACGAGGCTGCCCAATAGACCCCGCCTATTGCCCCCATCAGGCGGAATGAAATCACGGCGCCGACAAAGGCGGTTGCGCCGGGGAGCGCCGGGTGCCAACATTCCCCGGCTAATTCGGTGACAGTTTACTTTTAGGTGACGCGTTTAGGTGGCTAAAAATCGGCCGCTGCCTAAAAGTAAACTGTCACCGAATTAGCCCCGAATTAGCCTATGCGATAGCCCTGGCATTGATGGGCTCGCAAACTGGACCGGGGCAGTCCCGGCCAAGATAGCTGAAAGGAACTGACATGTCCGATCTGACCATTTACGGAACCTACGCGTCCCGCGCCACCCGCAATATCTGGATGGCCCTGGAACTGGGCATCGATTACAGCCTCGAAAGCGTCGACACCCGCAAGGGCGAGCAGAAAGGCGACGATTACCTGGCGGTCAATCCCAATGCCCGCGTGCCGGCGCTCAGGGACGGCGATCTGGTGCTCTGGGAATCGCTGGCCATCAACCTTTACCTGGCGAAAAAATATGGCGGCGAGCTGGCGCCGCTGAGCCTCGAAGACGAGGCCCGCGCCATCCAATGGAGCATGTGGGCGCTGACCGAGGCGGAAAGCCATTGCGTCGTGATAATCCAGAATCTGATGGGCCATGCCGGTATCACCGACGAGATGCTGGAAACGGCGCACGCCGACGTGGCGCGGCCGCTTAAAGTGCTGGAAGGCGCGCTGCAAGGCCGCGACCACCTGCTCGGCGCCGAGTTTACGGTGGCCGATCTCAACGTCGCCAGCGTCCTCGGCACATTGCAGCGCGCCAAATACGACCTCGGCCCCTACCCCAAGGTGGCGGCCTGGCTGACCCGCTGCACGGCGCGCCCGGCAGCCAAGAAGATGGCCGAGGAGCGCGCCGCCTATCTGGCCGCGCAGAAGGATTGAGTGGGCCCGGCCGATGACCACCATCGCCGACCTCATCGAAGCCCGCTTCGGGTTTGCAACCGAAGCCGGGCGCCGCATGGCGGGCGAAGGCGCCATCGCCCGGATCATCGGCCGCCGCAGTTTCCGCAAATACACCGCCGATCCGGTGCCCGGCGAATTGCGCGATATCCTGCTGGCGGCGGCGCAATCGGCCTCGGCCAAATCCGATTTGCAGCAATATGCGATCATCGATATCCGCGACCAGGCGGCCAAGGACCGGCTGGCCGAGCTTAGCGCAACCGATTGGATGGCCGAGGCGCCGGTGCTGCTGGTCTTCTGCGGCGATATCAGGCGGGTCCAAAGGATCGCCGAAATGCGCGGCAAGCCTTACGCCCAGAACACCCTCGACAGTTTCTTCAACGCCGCCGTCGATGCGGCGCTGGCCCTGCAATGCTATGCAATCGCCGCCGAAGCCGCCGGCCTCGGCACCTGCGCCATCAGCCAGGTGCGCAACCGCTTGCCCGAGGTTACCGAACTGCTGGCCCTCCCGGGTGGCGTCTATCCGGTGGCCGGGCTTTGCGCCGGTTATCCGGCGGAGAAGCGCGACGTCACCCTGCGCCTGCCGCCCGCGGTGGTGGTGCACGAAGACCGCTATGACGACGGCGGCCTGGAGGCGGAGATCGACGGCTATGATCAACGCCGCCACGCCATCCGGCCGACCGCTCCCGGGCGCCAACTGATGACCGAAACCTACGGCAGCGCCGAGTTCTACGGCTGGTCGGAAAACACCGCCCGCCGCCTGTCGGCACCGGAAGCCCGCCATCGGTTCCGCGCCTTTCTCGAGACCCACGGCTTTGATCTGGCGTAGGCGTAGAGGCCGCCACATTTCGACGCGTCGACCGTAGGGGCGGGTTTCAAACCCGCCCTTATACCAACCTGCACAGATAGACACCCATTGTGATCTTCTTTCCCGTTCCCTCGGTAGGAGGGGAGGCGCGGGCGATGCGGGCCCATCGGCAAGCCTTCCCGACACCCCGAGGGGACGGGAAAGGCGACCCGAAGGGCGGCGTCTGCCGGCTTCCGGATGTCGTCGCGCACCGCTTGTGATGCAAAGGCATCACGGCACGGCGCGCTCCTAACCGGAAACCGGCGGGCGCCGTCACAATGGGTGTCTATCTGTGCAGGTTGGTATTACACCCTCAAATCCAATTACCCCATCTTCTTTGTTGAACAAACCCGCCATCCACACCCCTTGAAATGTTCCTGATTCGTACCATATAAGCTGATCGGCTGTCATCGGCTTAGGGGTATGATTTACAGGTCCGGGCCGGTGGGAAAGGCTAAGCCATGTTCCATGCTCATGCCCCGGCTTGATCGGATGTCGCATATGCAAAAATACGCCACGAAATTTGCTCGTAAATGCCTATGAATGCCTATAAATGCCAATGATGCCTATGCCCTTCCCGGCCGAAAACTGTCGCATCCGCCATGCTGCTCACGCATGGCTCGGCGGGATTCCGATATTCAGGAGATGTGCTTTAACGTTCCGGGTTCCAGACGCGGCTGAACATGGACACCGCGATGATCCCGCCGAACACCGCCAGGCCGGCCGAGACGAAGGCGAACAGGACCGCCGGGCCGGCGCCGAACCAGGCCACCATGGCCCAGCCGCCGAGCGCCGCCACGATCAGGCGCAGCACCCCGGCGCTGAACGGCCAGGCCATGTTGCCGGTGCCTTGCGAGGCGAAATAAAGGGCCATGCCGAGGCCGAACATGCCGTACATCGGCCCGACGATATTGAGGTAGACCGAACCGAAGGCGAAGGCGCCGGCGTCATCGGTGAACGGGGTCAGCCAAAGGCCCGGCCAGATGGCGGCGGCGATGCCGATGATGCCGGTAACGACGCCGACGGCAATGCCGCCGGTCCAGGCGAAGGCCCTCGCGCGGGCATATTGGCGGGCCCCGAAATTGGTGCCGACGGCGGCGGTCAGGACGCCGCCGGCGCCGAACGATATCGGGATCAGGATCAGCTCGAGGCGGCTGCCGAGCCCGTAACCGGCGAGCGCCGCGGTGCCTTGCGCGGCGGCCAGGCGGGTGACGATGAGCACCGTGGCGATGGTCAAAAAGGCGTTGCCGCAGGCGACACCGCCGACCTTGACGATGTCGTGGAACAGCTCGGCCTTGAGCGGTATCGCGGTCAGGCGCAACCGGATGCCGAGCCGGCCGCCGGCAAGATAGGCGCCGAGCACCACGGCGGCGAGGCCGAAACCGATGACCAGCGCCGCCGCCGGGCCACGGATGCCGAGTGCCGGGAACGGTCCCCAGCCGAGGGTCAGGGCGCCGGCCAGGGCGACCTGGACGATGCCGGTGGCGATCATCACCCAGGCGGGCAGCGCCATGTTGCCGGTGCCGCGCACGACGGAAGCGAAAGAGTTGGCGAGCCAGAGGGTAATGCCGGCGCCGAAGGCGATCTCGGCATAGGCGACGGCGCCGGCCAGCACGGTGCCCTCGCCGCCGAGCAAGCGGAACAGCGGGCCGGCAAATATGGCGGCGATGACCAGATAGGCGGCCGCCATCAGGAGCGCGATGATGACGGCGTGGGTGACGATGGCGTCGGCGCGCGCGCGCTGGCCGGCGCCGAGGGAACGGGCGACGGCGGACGAAATGCCGCCGCCCATGGCGCCCGCCGACATCATCTGCATCAGGGTCTGGACCGGAAAAACGATGGCCAGCGAGGCCAGCGCCGTGACCCCGAGGCGGCCGACGAACCATGCATCGGCGATGGTGACCAGGGTCTGCACGGCCATGACCACGATATTGGGCGCCGCCAGGCGGGCGATCAGCGGCCCGATCGGCGCCCGCAACAGCCGCTCGAGGCGTGGATTGGCGGCGGCATCGGGCGCCCTGTTCATGGTTCACTCTCCAGTCGGTCCGTTCGGGTTGCGGGGGCTCCGAGGGCGATGGAGCCTCCGTATATGGCGGCCAGGATTAAAGGCGCCGCGTCGGGCAAGGTCAACAGCCAGGAAACGCCGCCAGCAGCCAGAGGAATGGCGGCAATGAAAGACCGACGCTCAAGAGCAGCCCGATCCCCATTGAGCGCCGGTGATACTCTTAATATTTTACTGAGCCGGCTGCGCCGCCGCCGCTTCCTCGGCCAACCGGGGCAACGGCCGTTCATCGATCGGGAAGTGCACGAATGCGGCGGCGACGCCGAGGAATATGCCGCCATAGAAGATGGGATCGTAGGTGCCGTAGTTATCGTAGACGATGCCGCCCAGCCAAATCCCCAAAAAGCTGCCGATCTGGTGGCTGACGAAGGTAATGCCGACCAGCGTCGACATATATTGGGTGCCGAAAATCTGAGCCACGATGCCGGTGGTCAGCGGCACCGTTCCCAGCCACAGCAAACCGATGGTCGAGGTGAAGAAGATGACCGTCAGCGGCGTGATCGGCGTCGAAATGAAGACCAGCATGGCCATCGCGCGCAAGAAATACAAAAGCGCCAACAGCTTCTTCTTGGAAAAGCGGTTGCCCAAAAGCCCCCAGACGATGCAACCGCCGATGTTGAAGCCGCCGATCAGCGCCAGCGCCGTGGCGCCCATCCAATCGGGCTGGCCGAGGTCGGACAGATACGCCGGCAGGTGGGCGCCGATGAACATGGTCTGGGCACCGCAGACGAAATAACCCATGACCAGGAGCTTGAAACCCCGATGCCGGCTCGCTTCGCGCGCCGCCTCGGAGAACGTCTGGTTGGAGAAATCATCCTCGGCGCGGGTGTTGCCGCCGGAAAGGGCATAGGACAAGGGCACGATAATCGCCGACATCAGCGCCAAAACCATCATCGAGACCGACCAGTGGCTGGTGTTGGACAGCATCCATTGGCCAAAGGGCACCAAGATAACCTGACCCGACGATCCGGCTGCGCTGACCAGGCCCAGATAAAAACTTCTTTGGCGCGGCGAAGCCCGGCGCCCGATCACCGACAGGACGATCGGAAAGCCGGTCATGCTCATCGCGAAACCGGTCAGGATGCCGATGCCAAAGGTGGCCTCGAACGGCGCCGTCGCCTGCGCCATGACGAACAGCCCGCTGGCATAAAAAATACCGCCGACGGCCAGCACCCGGGCCGGCCCGTAACGGTCGGCGATATAACCCATCAACGGTGTCGTGATGCCCCAAACGATGCTCTGCAGGGCGATGGCGAAGGAAAATACCCCGCGCCCCCAGCCCAGGTCCGAGCTGATCGGGTCCATATAGAGGCCGAAATTGACCCTCAGCCCAAAGGATATCAGAACGATAACCGATCCCGCGAGAAGCAGAATCATCGGCGTTTGCCAGGCACGCATGGTCATGGAAAATTCTCTTTATTATTGCCGGCGGCTGGCGCCGAATTTTATGCTATTTCAAAGGATGGACATATTCGGGGTAAGCGTCAAGCACCGCCGGAAATCAAATGTCACCGGTTTGAATTTGCCCGTGAAAATACTCACATTAAATGCGATGCTTAGTTGAAACGGAATATTTGCAGCCATGGCCAAAAGCGACAAGAAAGCCAAAAAGGCACTCAAAGACGCGCAAAAGGCGTTGGAGCGGGTGCTCAAAAACGAGAACGCGTTCAAGGACGCCGTCCGCCTGAGCGTGCGCAGCTTTGCCCACGATATCAAGAACCCGCTCAACGCCTTGATCGGGTACAGCCAGCTCATGTGCCACGGCACCATACCGCCGGAAAAATATCTGGAAAGCGCGGAGGTCATCGACACCGCGGCCAAGCGCATGCTGGCCCTTTGCAACAGCATGCTCGAAGAAGATTGGGATGATAAGAACGGAACCCAAGGTCCGGCCGAGGACGAGGTTCAGGATTTCGAGGTCGCCGATATGATCGGCGAGGTGGAAACCCTGTTCCAGCAGACGGCCAGCGACCGGGATATCGATTTTTCAACTCGGGTTTCCGAAGATTTTCCGACCCTGCACACGGTGCCGCAGCATATCTACCGGGCGCTGACCAATACCCTGTCCAACGCCATGAAGTTCACCGCCGGGGGCGGCAACGTCTCGCTCAAAGCCGAAATGGACGGTTCCGGCGATGCGGTCCTGTTTGTGATCCGCGATTCCGGCGAAGGCATCCCCGCCACCCAATTGAAGGAAATCCTGAAACCCTACAAGACGACCGTGTCGGCGCGCGGCGACGAAGGAACCGGGCTCGGCCTTCCGATCGTCAACCAGCTTATGCTGGAGCTCGGCGGGCGCATGGAAATCAGCAGCCGCGAACACCAGGGCACGAAAGTAACATTGCGGTTCCCGAAGACGCTGCAGGCGGCCGCATAGCGCGGGTCCGCCCATCCGGGTGCGGCACCATCTTCGCACTTGCCCCCGGAGCCGAATCGATGCGATGATTCCTTTATCGTCAACAACCGAAAGGAGGTGATCTGATGTCGAGTGAGAAAAAGGCTTTGTCGTTGGCCGCCGCGTTAAAATTGCTGGCATCTGAGCAGCCTCGGAGCCACGCCTAACGTCGGTGCTGAAAAGCCAAAGGGCGACGATCGGCCCTCACACCGAAAGGCCGCCCCAAGGGGCGGCCTTTCTCATTTTCTTGGTTCATTCCGTGCCTATCCGCTTGACACCCACACCCACTACATCTAGGGTGGGCGTAAAGCGGATAGGGGGTTGGCTGTGGACGTTCTCGATCGAG
>NZAK01000068.1 GCA_002687515.1 Rhodospirillaceae bacterium | reverse complement strand
TGGTGCCAATCCACCACGAGCGGTGCGCGACGATGTCCGGAAGCCGGCGGGCGCCGCCCTTCGGGTCGCCTTTCCCGCCCCCTCGGGGTGTCGGGAAGGCTTGCCGATGGGCCGCATCGCCGGCGCCTTCCCTCCTACCGAGGGAACGGGAAAGAAGATCACAAAGGGCGTTTATCTGTGCAGGTTGGTATTTAAACTCTATCCTCCATCGGGGCCGGGTCTTCGCCCTTGGCGGGGCAACTTGTGCGCCTTTGCGGGCCGCTCCGGACCCCAGACCCGGCTGAAGTAAGTGTCGGCCAGCGCCAGGGCGCCGACCGGGTTGTGGGCAAGCACCCGGTCCTTGGCGACGAGGGTTGTCGCCAGGCCTTCCGAATGTTTGAAGAACAGGCTGTCATGGCCGATACACAACCCCAGGACGACATTGAATTGGCAGCCGGCGTCGTTCAGCAATTGCGCCTGGGAAATCGGGTTACACATGGTTTCATGGCCGCCGGGGTAAATCTTTTCATGATCCTTGAGGCCAATATCCTCTTTCGGAATGCCATCGTGTTTGCAGGCGGCGGACGCCACTTCAAAGCCGTGGCTCTCGAGAATCTGACTCAAGGTATTGGCGTGATCGGCAAAGCTGATGCAGGTGGCGATGCCGATTTTGCTGAATCCCATTTTTTTGGCCAACTCGCAAATCTCCTCGACCCGTGTCCACTTGCAATAACCTTCCGCTTCGACACGTGCCGATTCCTGGGCGACACGTCGATCGAAGGGGTCTTCATACTTCTGGCGGGCGGCTTCCATGCCATCGGGATTAACCTCGGACGGACAAAATCCGGGGCCGCGTTCATCATCCTCGCCTTCAAGGCAGGCGCGCACGTCCGGTGGGCAATAAGCGCAACCGGGATCCGTATATTTAGGATCGGAAGCGGCTTTCTTTGTTGTCGGGTTCTTGGTTGTCATGGTCCGGTTTTCCTTTATCCAACCCCTTGTCTCGACTGCCACGGCGGCACCAACGCCTCGCCACCAGCCTTTACGCCGGGCCTTGGCGAAGGTCTTCGCCCTCAGGTAATCTTTGCTATACCCAAGATACGCCAATAGCCGGCCCGCGTCAGCCAAATAGGGATGGCGCCCGGCGGTTGATGGCGTGCTATCCGAAATTCGGCATCACGCCAAACGCCGCGCGCCGGGCGATGGCTGTAATTGAAATGCATCCGCCTGTTTCCGGTCTGAGCGGTGCTGGACAAGTGACGGCCCCCGTCTATACCATGGCGCCGCGCGAGGGAGATGCAGCGATCATGGCCAACGAGACCTATCTGGATCAGAATAATCCGCCGGCCGAACGGATATCTGCGTTCACCAGCAACCTTGCGATGGTTGTCGCCTGTGCATTTATCATTCTCATGATGTTCCATGTAACGCTGGACGTGCTCGGCAAGTTCCTGTTCACGGCACCTGCGCCGGCGACCCTCGAGACGGTTATGTATTATTATATGGTTGCGTTGGTGTTTCTCCCTTTCGCCTATATCGCGCGTGGAGAGGGACATATTTTTGTCGAACTGTTCACCCGGAAAATGTCGCCCAGGCCGCGCTTTTTTTTGGATGCTGTTATGGGGCTATTAACCCTCATTTGGGTGGGGGCGTTGGCTTGGTATACGGGCGAGGAGGCTGTTACCGTCACCATTGACGGTGAATTTCAGGAAACGGCGGAGGGAATATTGCACGTTTGGCCGAGCCGATGGTTCCTGCCCCTTGGCAGCGGCATCATGGCGTTTGCCGTCATCTTGCGCATGACCCACGATTTTCGAATGGCATTTCGCCGGATACAAGATTGACGTGCCGGTCTCGTTTCAACATCTCCCATCCATAAATTTAAAAGGGTAAATATATCTTGTCGTCCATAGCCATAGGGTTCGCCAGCATCGCCGCGGTGCTCGTCCTTCTGGCGTTGCGCGCGCCCATCGGCGTCGCTCTTGGCCTCGTTTCCCTGGTCGGAATCTGGATGGTGCGCGGGTTTGACGTCTCGGTTGGAACCTTGCGTACAATTCCTTTCGAGTTTGCCGCGAACTGGTCGCTCTCGGCGATACCGATGTTTATCCTGATGGGAGCGGTCGCCCATCATTCGGGCATCACTGTCGCACTGTTTCGTGCCGCCCGTTTGTGGCTCGGGCGGCTCCCGGGCGGACTGGCGGTGGCGACCAACTTCGCCTGCGCCGGGTTCGCGGCGGCGTCCGGTTCCAGTGTCGCAACGTCCGCCGCCATGGGCCGTATCGCCATCCCGGAAATGATACGCCAGGGATATGACAAGGGTTTGGCAACCGGCGTCGTTACCAGCGCCGGAACGCTCGGCGCGCTGATACCGCCGAGCATCCTTTTTATTCTCTACGGAATTTTCGCCGAGCAATCGATCACCCGCTTGCTTATCGCCGGCATATTGCCGGGGCTGCTTACCGCCGGCATTTACGCGGTGATGATCGTTGCCAGGTGCAAAGCCAACCCGGCCCTCGCCCCCAAATTGGACGAGCAGGTTTCGACGGCCGAGAAGTGGAATTCCTTGGCCCCGATCTGGCCCCTATTGCTGCTTATCGTCGGCATCATCGGCGGTTTGTACTCGGGGCTGGTGACGCCGACCGAAGCCGGCGCTTTCGGCGCCTTCCTCGCCTTCATCATTGTCGCGACCCAGGGCCGCCTCACCTGGCAAGTGATCCGCGACAGCGTAATCGAAGCGACATCGGCGACCGCGCGCCTGTTGTTCGTGGCGGTCGGCGCCATCCTTTTGTCCCATTTGATGGCGCTCACCGGGGTGCCGGCCTATCTCGGTTCGATCGTCGGCGAGTATGCGCTCGATCCGCTCTTTCTGGTGATTGGCACCTCGCTGATCTACATCATTCTCGGCATGTTCCTCGATCCCCTGGGAATTTTGCTGCTCCCCCTGCCGATCCTGCTGCCGATGTTCGAGATTCTGCAGTTGGACCTGATATGGCTCGGCGTGCTGGTGGTCAAATATCTTGAAATCGGGCTGCTGACCCCGCCGGTGGGATTCCAGGTTTATGTGGTTAAAAGCGTGGTCGGAGATGAGATCAGCCTGGAAACCATCTTCAGGGGCGTCGGCTGGTTCCTCGCCTGCGAGGTGGTGATCATGACGCTGTTGATCGCCTTTCCGCAAATTTCGCTGCTTTTGCCCAATCTCATGTACAACTGAATAACTGGCGGAAGCCGAGACAAAAAATACCCGGAAAGCATCATGCCTTCCGGGTATTTTCGCATGCAACAGCCGGGAAGAATTACATCTTCTCGGGATCGAGCTTGTCGTATATCTCGCGCTTGAGAACGCGTCCAAAAGCATCGGCATTGCCCTTGATTTCCGAGCGCGAAAATTTTCGCCATTTGGCGAGGTTTGCTTTGAAGGCGGCCAAAACCTTGGCCGGATTTTTTGCGCCTTGTTTCTTGATCACGGCGACGATGGCGGCTTCTTCCTTGGCCATCATCTTGGCGATGGCGCCCTTGATGTCGGCGCCGGCTTGATAGAATTTCACGCCTTTCTTGGGACCAATGTTTTTACGGTAGACGTTATCGAAATTCACGTAAGAATCGACCACCGCGCGCGCCGAGGCGAGCGGTGCATTGTCCCATAGAATTTTGCGCTGCTGCTTGGTCAGGCTTTTCCACGTTTTGCGGTTCATGGCGATGAGACCGAGGCCACGCGACGAGCCCATCGGATAATCGATGACGTGTTTGGCGATGTCATGAATACCGAAGCTGAGCATCCAGTTGAGCGCCTGCACCGAGCAATCGAGGCCACCCCGCTCCAAGGCCAGGGCCAGTTCCTGCGGCGGCAGGCCGACCGGTACGCCGCCCAGCGCCTTGACCAGCCGGTTGGAGGCGCCGCCGCCGCGCACTTTCAGCCCCTTGATGTCGGCCACCGTCTTGACCGGTTTGCGGCAGACCATGATGTTCGATCCGCCGGCAAAGCTCGACAGCAGGAAAGCGTTGAATTTTTTGTACTCGGCAACACAGTTCGGGCAGTTCAGCATGATCGTCTCATGCGCGGCACCGCCGGCGGCGACGGGATCGTCGTGACCGAGATGGATCGTGTCATAGAGGATGTTATTGTTGATCATATCTTTACGGGCGAATACCGGGATCACCATGCCGGCATCGATCAGACCGTCGCGCAATCCCTTGAGCGCGCTGCGCACGGTTACGATCTGGTTGCCGGGCAGATACTTCCAGGTGAGCGAGCCATTGCTCTGTTTCTCCGTGATCTTGAGGAACGGCACGATCGCATCGATGTTGATCTTGCTTTTGGCACCGCTGCCGGTACCGAAAATCAATTCTTTCGCCGAAACCGGCGCCGCGATGGCACAAGCCGCCAAGACGCCCAAAATGATTTTCCTGTCGATGAACATCAGCTTTTCTCCCCAGTTTTGAATTAGCGGAAATTTATTCTCCGGCAATTTTATGGTTTGATCAAGAATTCAGTTTTCGCTTCGCGGCAGGCGGCGTCATTTACATTTTCGTCAACGATTGCCCGCCCATAAACTTGCTATAGAATGGCGTCACACGATTACGCGTTTCGCGGCCGCTGATGAACCATCGACCGCCGAAGCGAAGGCCGGATTAGGCCGGGGGGAAGTGCGATGAGCGAATGTGATTTGGCGGTAATCGGCGCCGGTTTCGCGGGCCTGGTGGCGGCGGCCCGCGCGCAACAGTTGGGGATAAACGCGACAATCCTGGAAAAACAGGAGGCTCAATCGCATCTCTGCAATTCCCGAATATCAAGCGGTGTTTTCTCAATCGCGTTCCACAGCATCGAACTGCCGGCCGACGAGCAAGTGGCGGCGATCCGCAAACAGACCGGCGATTATGGCGATCCGGTTCTGATCGAAACCATTGCCGCAAATACGGCGCGCGCGGCGGAATGGCTTCGGGGTGAAGGCATTGACCTGATCGACAACACCTATACATCGGTCGGCGGCAATGTGAACCAGATCCTGGCGCCAGCCAGGCAATTCGCGCAAGGATTGGATTGGCAAGGCCGGGGGTCCGACGTCGCCATGCGAAAGTTGGAGAGCAATTTCGTCGATCTCGGCGGCAAAATGGTGCGCGGCGCCCGGGTGCAATCGCTGTTGAGCGAGGCTGGTAAAATCGAGGGCGTGGAATACACCCTGAACGATAAGACGGAGACCCTGAAAACCCCGGCCGTCGTCATTGCCGATGGCGGCTTTCAGGCCAACCCGGAAATGTTGGCCGAATATGTTTGCGACAAGCCCGAGGAAATCAACCTGAGGGCCGCCGCCTCGGCATGCGGCGATGGCTTGCGCATGGCCGCGGCGGTCGGCGCGCGGTTGACCGGGCTCGGCCCCTTTTACGGGCACCTTCAGCATCGGGACGCCATGAGCAACGATAATCTTTGGCCATATCCGAGCCTGGATGCGATCGCCGTGGCGTCGATACTGGTCAATGCCCGGGGCCGGCGCTTCGCGGACGAAGGCGGCGGCGGGATACTGCTTGCCAACGTCGTCGCCAAACTGGCGGAACCATTGGAAACTTGGGTGGTGTTCGACGACGACATTTGGAATCTGCAAGGCAAGTCGCCGCCGGTGGCGGCCAATCCATATCTGCTCTCGGCCGGCGGTAAGGTCTATTCGGCAAATTCCCTGGACCAGCTCTGCACCCAGACGGGATTGCCGGCGGAGACGCTTGGCGAAACGGTCGCCGCGCACAACGCCGCCGTCGGAAGCGGCGATTTGAGCGCCCTCTCGCCGGCCCGGAGCGAAGACCGCGGCAAGGCACAGGCAATCCTTACCCCGCCCTTTTACGCGATCCCCGTTTGCGCCGGCATCACCAATACCATGGGCGGCATAGAAGTGGACCGCGACGCCCGCGTGATCTTGCAATCCGGCGAGCCGATGAACGGGCTCTATGCGGTTGGCGGATCGGGCGGCGGCATCGAGGGCGGACCCAAGGCCGGTTATATCGGCGGCCTCGCCAAGGCATTCGTCACCGGTTTGATGGCCGCCGAACATGCGGCGGAAGCCGCTTCGGCCGGCTGATGGCGCGCCCATCCGACATGCGGGAATATCAAGCCGATGTCGTTGTTGTCGGCGGCGGCGGTTCCGGTCTGGCGGCGGCGGCCGAGGCGGCCAAGCTTGGCGGCAAGGTCATTGTCCTTGAAAAAGCGCCCGTGCTGGGCGGCACCACGGCGCTTGCCGTGGGTTCGATCATGTCCAGCGGAACCGACCAGCAGCGCCGCATGAAGGTCCTGGATACGCCCGAGGAACATGCCGCAGATCTGGAAAAAATCGCACGCGATCTGAAGGTCGAGGATGATAAGGTGCTGCGTGATCTGTTGACCCAAAACGTAGGCGAGACGGTCGCATTTCTCGGATCCATCGGCGTCCAGTTCATCGGCCCGATGGAGCAGCCGCCGCACCGCCATCCCCGGCTCCACCAGATCGTCCCCAGCGCCCGCGGTTATATCCATCTGCTCGAACGCCGCTGCCGCAAGCTGGGCGCCGAGATACATACAGGTGTTCGCGTATCGGGGCTGATCCTCGACGGCCAATCCGTCACCGGCGCCGAGGCCGAGGACAAAAGTGGCGGCCGCGTCCGTTTTCTCGGCAAAAACGGCGTCATCCTGGCGTCCGGCGATGTCAGCGCCAACCAATCTTTAATGCGCGATTATGTGGGGCCGGACCTCGACAGCTTTGCGCCGTTCAATCCGCAATGCACCGGTGACGGACAGACGATGGCATTGGCCGTTGGGGCCGAGCTGGTGCCGCGCCGCGACTACGGAGCCGAAGGGCTGGTGCAGATGCGCTTCGCGCCGCCCGCCGGCGTCAATTGGATTCAAAAATTGCCGCCCAGCGCATTTTTATCGAGAGTGCTGAAACTTGCCTTGCGGGTTCTGCCCGGGGCCGTCCTGCGTCCGTTCCTGATGAAGTTCCTGACCACCGCGCTCGGACCGGACCGGCGGGTCTTCGAGCAAGGGGCGATTCTGGTCAACCGCGACGGCCGGCGCTTTGCCGACGAGCTTTATTCGGGCGGCCTGCATGATGTCGGCGAATACCAGCGGCCGTCTCAGGGCGAGGCTTCCGCGCCGCCGCCCAATCTGGCGATCGCCGATCAGCCTCGGGGCGAGGCCTATATCATCTTTGATCAAAGCTTCGCCCGGAAATTCCGGCGCTGGCCCTATTTCATCTCCACCGCGCCTGGCATCGCCTATGCCTATCTCGACGATTACCGGAAATCCCGTGCCGATCTGTTTTTTTCCGGTCAGACTCTGGAGGAACTGGCGTCCGTTTCGGGGCTTGGATTGCCGGGACTGAGCGAAACAATCGAGGTGGTAAATCGAAGCCGGTTGGATTCCGCTAAACGAATTGCGGAAGCGCCGTTCTACGCCCTCGGTCCCTTGAACGCCTGGATTTTCACCGCCCAGGTCGGCATCAACGTGAACGCAAAGCTGCAAGCCCTCGATGCCGCCGGCCAAGCCATACCGGGATTGTACGCCGCCGGATCAGCCGGCGTCGGCGGCTTTTGTTCAACCGGCCATGGTCACAGTCTGGCCTGGGCGTTCACCTCGGGCCGCCTGGCCGGACGCAATGCAATGGCATCAGATGGTTGAAGGTGCGGCGTCCGTTCGGTTAATGCGCTAAGGCTCACTACACCGTTGCGGCGACGTAGAGCATCGTATTGTCGATATGCACCGTGCCATCGTCCTTGACGAACTGCTGCGCCGCATTGGTGACGGCACTTTTGATCGCCTCCTCGCCGGCGGCGCGCATGGCCCCCTGCAACGGCCCCGAAGACGCGGTTGATCGCCACGCGGCATCGATATCCGCATAATCGAATGGGCAAGCAACCTCGCCGCGCCCATTGGCCGTAATCTCCGCCTTTGCCAGCAACGCTTCCAAGGCACCGGGCTCGGACAGCGCGAAGGGGCCGCCACCCTTGGGCGGATCCGGCATCGCTTCGGCGATAGCTTTCAGTATGTGCCGGAACTGACAGTTTTCGGCCCGCCCCCAGATGCCGACGGCAATGCAGCCGCCGGGCTTGGTGACCCGCTTTAACTCGGCGAGGGCCGAGACCGGATCGGCCGCGTATTGCACCGAATTGGCGGCGACAACCACGTCGAAGCCGTTATCGTCATAGGGGAGCTGCTCGAGATCGCCGGTGCGGAATTCGCCTCCCGGCACCCGCTCCTTGGCGATATCGATAAACGGCTGGGTTGCGTCGAAACCACTGATCTCGGCGCCCATTTCGGAGGCCAGGACACTCAAACCGCCGGTTCCGCATCCGGCATCCAATACGCGCACGCCATTTCCGACTTCGGTGGCGGAAAGCATGGCATTCCACAAGGGTGCACTTGTTTGTTCTTGAAGATTAACCCAATCCTGGGGCTGCTGGCCCCACAAGTCGCTTTGCATCTCTGCCGATCCCATCATTGACCTCCTGAACCAAAAAAGTAGTTTTTTTACACTGACAGTGATCTGTTGACGCTTCTGTGAACTACTTCACACAACTCCAATTTGAATTACGCTATTATCAAGAACATCGAAGGTAGGTTGGCGTGCCGCAATGCCAACCAGAATTAGAATTAAACGGGAGGGGCTCCTTCGTTGGGGGCTGTTTATAATGAAGGATTTGGGTGACTGGCTGAAGGCGCTCGGGCTCGAACAATATGCCGAGCGGTTCGCGGCCAACGACGTCGACTTCGAAGTTCTCGCACATCTTTCCGATGACGATCTGAAGGAAATCGGCCTGACCATGGGGCACCGCCGAAAGCTGCAGGCGGCGTTGGCGGACGGCTTGTCATTCGGCGAACAGGCCCTCTCGCCTGATCAGCGGTCCTCGCCGAAGGCCGTTTCCACGCCGGGCGGCGAGGCCGAACGGCGTCAACTCACGGTTATGCTTTGTGATCTGGTGGGTTCCACGGCGCTGTCCCAAGATCTCGATCCGGAAGATCTGCGTGCGCTGATGACCGACTATCAGGATGTATGCACCAGCGCGATCAAAAGTTTCGAGGGCTATGTGGCGCGTTATATGGGTGATGGTCTGCTCGCCTATTTCGGCTATCCCCAGGCGCACGAAGACGACGCCGAGCGTGCCGTAAATGCCGGCCTTGCCCTGGTCAATGAAGTGAACGCCCTGGAAAGAGGCCTGGAGGTGCGGGTCGGCATTGCCACCGGCCCGGTGGTGGTCGGAGATATGATCGGCGAGGGCGCCTCGCAAGAAGCGGCGGTTACCGGGGAAACCCCCAATCTGGCGGCGCGCCTGCAGGAGATCGCGGCGCCGGGGCAAATTGTGATCGCACCCGGCACGCATCGGCTTGCCCAGCACGCCTTCGATTGCATCGAGATGGCAACCCAGGAACTAAAGGGCCTGGAGGCGCCGGTAGTGCCATGGAGGGTAGCGGGAGCCCGCAAAGTGGACAGCCGGTTTGAGGCAGCGCGGGGGTCTAAATTGACGGACCTGATGGGCCGCGAGGATGAAGTGGACTTGCTGCTGCGGCGTTGGGACGGCGTTAAATCCGGCGAAGCGCAAATCGTGCTGCTTTCCGGAGAGGCGGGCATCGGCAAATCCCGTCTCACGCAAGCTCTGCGCGAACGTATTTCGGAGCAGCGCTACACACACATTCATTTTCAGTGTTCGCCCTTTTTCAGCAACCGTGCGCTGCACCCGGTTATCCAACATCTTGAACGCGCCGCTGGTTTCGCCAGCGGCGATAGCGGTCAACAAAAGGCCGAGAAGCTTGAGGCGATGACCCGGCTCGCCACCGACGATGTCGAGCCGGTGCTGCCATGGATCGCGGCGTTGCTGTCGGTTCAGGTGGATGACCGCTACGCGGTGCCCGAGGTATCGCCGCCAATGAGGAAAAATCGGACCCATGAGGCGCTCTATGCGCAACTCGTCGGGCTCGCCGAACGCGATCCAGTCCTTCTCATTCTCGAGGATGCCCACTGGATCGACAACACCACCCTGGAGCTGATGCAGATGCTGGTCGACCGGCTGGAGAGCGAGGCAATCCTGGCGGTCATGACTTTCCGGCCGGAATTCAATACGAGTTGGATTGGTGAACCCCGGGTAACGTCACTCGCCCTGAACCGGCTAGGCCGGCTGCAGAGCACTGCGATGGTGGAGAGCATTGCCGGGAAAACCTTGTCCCGGGAAATCGTCGAGGAAATTGTCTACAGGGCCGACGGCGTGCCGCTGTTCGTCGAGGAGTTGGCGACAACGGTCGTGGCGTCTGAAAAGAGCGAAAGCACCGGCGAAGTGCCTGAGACGCTACAGGGCGCCCTGATGGCACGGCTCGACCAAATGGGCGCTGCCAAGGATTTGGTGCAAATCGCATCGGTAATCGGCCGCCAGTTCGGCCACGCGCTGCTGGCGGTGGTTGCCGGACAGAGCGAATTGGAACTGGCGCAAAATCTTGAGCAACTGGTCAGGTCCGGTTTGGTCCAGGCTCGCGGGACGCCACCGGATGTCAATTATCTATTTCGGCACGCGCTCCTGTGCGACACGGCTTACGACAGCCTGCTGCGGACACAGCGTCAGGACCTGCACGGGCGGATTGCCTCGGCCGTCGAAGAACACTTCTCGGAAACGGCGCCGCCGGAAATTCTCGCCCACCATCTTACCGAAGCCAGCGAGGTGGAACGCGCCATCCCCTATTGGCACGAAGCGGGACGGCTGGCCCTGCGGCGCTCGGCCAATGTTGAAGCGCTAAACCAACTCAACACGGCCATCGACCATTTGCATACCCTCGAAAACTCACAGCAGCGCGCAAAACATGAACTTGAGATATTGTTCGATATCGGCACCGCCTATCTGGCGGCAAAGGGGTACGGTTCGACCGAGGTGAAAGATACCTACGAGCGGGCGAAGTCGTTGGCGGAACGGGTTGGCGATCATTCCCTGACCTTCCGCGCCATATTCGGGCTTTGGCTCTACAACATGCAGAAGCCCCCGTTGGACAGATCGACCGAGCTCGCCGGCGAAATGCGTGGGATCGCCGACCAATCGCAATCGTCGGACCACGATCTCCAGGCGCATCATGCGGCCTGGACCCTCAATTGGATGGACGGAGATTTGCAGGCAGCGCTTGCCCATACGCAGGAAGGAGAACGGATTTACGACGTTCAGGACCACGCTTCCCATGCCCTGATCTACGGCGGCCATGATCCAGGTATGTGCGCCCGAAACATTGCGGCCTACGCGTTATGGACCCTGGGCTATCCCGAACAGGCAAGGGCCAAGTCGATCGAAGCCGCCGGGATTGTGAACGAAACCGGGCACAAGTTCAGTGTTACCCAAGCACTGATCATGAATTCTAATATTTCGTTGCTGATGGGAGACGCGTTAATCGCGGAAGAAACCGTCCGCAAAGGGATCGACCTTGCTACCGAGCTCGGATTTCAAACCAAAGGTCCCGCCGAAATGTCGAGCGGACTTTTGGAACTACGCCCGGGTATTGATCGTGCACGCCTGCATCAGCTACGTGACCAGGCGATGACACCTTCCCCCGCCGGTTTCGACGTTTTCCGGCCCTACTGGCTGGGTATCCTGGCCGAATTCTTTGCCGGCAGCGGTTTATACGAGGATGCAACGGAGATGCTCGCCGAAGCCCGCCAACTCGCCAATCTGTACAGGACGCATTGGACGCTTCCGGAGGTGATGCGGCAGACGGCCGAACTGTCCCGGGCCACCGGCGCCGACCACCGGGATGTCGAAAAGGGCTTGATTGAGGCAATCGAGACTGCCCAGGAACAAAGCGCTAAATCCTGGGAACTGCGCGCCGCCACCAGCCTGGCGCAACTCAAACGCGACCACGGCAAGCCGGACGAAGGGCGCCGTATTCTGGCACCGGTCTACGATTGGTTCACCGAAGGGTTCGACACGGCGGATCTCAAGAAGGCCAAGACGCTCCTGGAAGAGATCGCCTAGGTCACCGCCAGCCTGGCGGCTAATACCAACCTGCACAGATATGCCAAATCCGGACCCTTAGTCCGACAGCAGCGCCGTCAGATTGTCGCGGATAATGATTTTGGCTTCAGCCACCATGCCGTCGATCAGTTCCTGGCAGCTTGGAATATCGTTGATCAGGCCTGCGACCATGCCGCAACTCCAGGCGCCGGCTTCGGTGTCTCCGTCAATCATGACTTTCGGATAAACACCGCCGACCAGGTCGCGGATATCGTCAATTTTCAGATCGGGTCCTTTGTCATGCTCCATTTCGATAATCCTATCCACGGCGGCATTGGTTAGGACCCGTTCGGTGTTGCGCATGGGGCGCATAATTAGGCGTGTGTCCAATTCCGATGCGGCCAGTATTGCTTCCTTGACGTTCTGGTGCACCGGTGCCTCCTTGGTTGCGATGAAGCGCGTTCCCATGTTGATCCCGTCGGCCCCCAGCGCCAAGGCGGCCACCAATTGTTTGGCGTTGCCGATGCCGCCCGAGGCGACAAAAGGCACGGACAATTCCTCGGATGCCCGCGGCAGCAGGATCATATTGGGAATGTCGTCTTCGCCGGGATGGCCACCGCATTCAAATCCGTCAACACTGACTGCGTCGCAGCCGATTTTTTCGGCTTTCAGGGAATGCCGAACGGAAGTGCATTTGTGTATCACTTTTATGCCGGCTCCCTTCAACGCCGGCAAATAGGGTTCAGGGTTTCGNCCAGCCGTTTCGACTATTTTGACGCCGCCATCGATGATGGCTGTGATGTATTGGTCATAGGGCGGCGCCTCGAAACTCGGCAGAAACGTCAGGTTTACGCCGAATGGCTTATCGGTCATATCCTTGCAGCGGCCGATTTCGGCCGCCAGATCGGCAGGCGTTTCCTGGGTTAAAGCGGTGATGATGCCAAGGCCACCGGCATTGGATACGGCAGCCGCCAACTCTGCGAATCCGACAAAATGCATGCCGCCCTGAATGATCGGGTATTCGATGCCAAATAATTCTGTGATTCGGGTTTGCATTTATTTCTCCGTCAGTAACAAGTGGTCTGCGTCATCTAATTTGCACCCCTACGACGGCGTTGCAAGGTTTCCGGCTAGGAGCGCGCCGCGCCGTGGTGCCAATCCACCACAAGTGGTGCGCGACAATGTCCGGGAGCCTTGCAACGCCGCCCGAAGGGTCGCTTTTCCCGTCCCCCCGGGGTGTCGAAAGGACTTGCCGATGGGTCCGGCATCGCCGGCGCCCTTCCTCCTACCGGGGAAACGGGAAAAGCGATCGTAGGGGTACAAATTAGATGACGCAGGCCACTAGGCAATGCGGTGAGCAATTTCGGGTTTCAATGGCCAATAGAATAGCAAACTCCGAAAAATGCAAAACCAATGTCCGCTTTACATCCAAAAGCGGAGGTGCCGGAGGTTTGGTCTGAATGACCGGTTGAAGCGGCAACCCAAAGCGGACCTACCCAATTTCGGCTCGAACGATTGCCTCATCCGCGAGCTTCGCTTCCATGCGCGCGCCGCTTGTTCGTTTTCCGATGGGACATTATCCTGGCGCAATAGCCGGGTTTGAGCGACGGCCCTGGAAGGACCGCCCGCAACCGGTACCGGATAACGGGAGGAGACTGGGATGAAAGCGGCGAGCATTTCGAAATACGGCGCGCCTCTGGATGTCGTCGAATGCGTTGACGTTGCGGACTTGGGAGAGCCCGGCGCCGGCCGTGTCGTTGTGCGTATGGCCTTGGCGCCGATCAACCCGGCCGATCTTTTGACCATCAAGGGCGACTACGCCAGGGATGTGGAATTTCCGTTCATACCGGGCACCGAGGGCGTCGGGCGGGTCGAGGCCGTGGGCGAGGGCGTCGCCGCCGTCGAGGTTGGCGACCTGGTGGTTCCGATGCCGCGGGGCACCTGGCAGGAACGGCTGTTGGTCCGCGAAAATTTGCTGATCAAGGTGCCGGCCGGCGGCCCCTTGCGGCAATTGGCCATGCTCAAGGTCAATCCGGCGACGGCGGACGGGCTGCTTTCCGAATTCGGCCCGCTCGAGGCCGGCGATTGGGTCATGCAGAACGTCGCCAATGGCGGGGTCGGGCAATGCGTCGTTCAGCTTGCCGCCGACATCGACGTCAAAACGGTCAACATCGTGCGCCGCGGCGACGCCGTCGATCCGCTGCTTGCCCTCGGCGCAAACGTGGTCCTGGTCGACGATCTGAGCGATCCGGCGCGCCTCAAGGCCGCCGTGCATGAGGCCATCGGCGACGCCCACATAAAGCTCGGCTTCGACGCCATCGCCGGGCCCGCCAGCGGCGCCATGGCGGCGGCCCTCGGCGACGGCGCTGAATTGGTGGTCTACGGCACCCAGGGCCAGGCGCCGGTGCAATTGGACGGCCGCCGGTTGTTCCAGAACGGCCTGGCATTGCGCGGCTTCTGGCTGACCGCCTGGTACCGGGCGACGCCGCTCGATAAAATCGGCTCGGTCCTCAATCGTCTCGCCGGGAAGGTGGCGGCGGGAACCCTCCGATCCGAGGTCGAGGCGGTTTATCCGCTGGCGCAGGCCGGCGAGGCCGCCGCCCATGCCGACCGGCCGGGGCGTTCGGGCAAAATCCTTATCGCGCTGGACCCGGAAACCGCCGGCTAGGCGGCCAGGGGGACGGCTTGGCGAACAGGCAGAGACCGGGGAGGCAGAAAATCCACTACCATCCGATCCGCACCGTCGGTGATATCGAGGCCATCGAACGGGTGCCGCTGGCCGAGCGGCTGACCACCTTCGATACCTTCGAGTTGCTGCGCCGGGGGGCGGCCAAAAATCCGGATAAGCCGGCGATGATCTACCTGCCCGACGGCGGGCTGGACGAGGACCCATTCACCCTCACCTACGGCGAGCTGATGGCCCGCTTCACGCAATGCGCCAACCTGTTTCATGAAATGGGCCTGGGGCCGACCGACGCGGTCGCCCTGCTGATGCCCTCGGTTCCGCAGAGCTATTTCGTTCAGTTCGGCGGTTTGGCGAGCGGCATCGTCTGCTGCGTCAATTGGATGCTGGAAGCTTCCAGGATCGCTGATATCCTGCGCGCCGCGAAGGCCAAGATCGTCATCGCCCTGGGGCCGACGCCAGGTTTCGAGATTTGGCAAAAGATCGAGGCCATCCGGGGCGATTTGCCCGATCTGGAACATCTGCTTTCGGTCCAGGAATTGGGCGGCGAATTGCTGCCGGAATCCGATTTCGATCGGCGCCTGGCCGGACAACCGGCGGACGGCCTGCGCTTCGAGCGCCGCTTCCAGGCCGGCGGCGTGGCCGCCTACGTCCATTCGGGCGGCACCACCGGATCGCCCAAGCTGGCCAAAATCACCCATGGCAGCTTGGCCTACAGATGCTTCGCCAATGTCGAGGTCATGGCCCTCGAGCCGGACGACACCGTGTTATCCGATATGCCGATGTTTCACATCGCCGGATTCATCGCCCGCGGGTTGCTCGTCTTCGCGGTTGGACAAACCATGGTCATCCCCGCGGCATTGGGGGCCCGCTCGAAGAATTTCCTCGCCAATTATTGGAAGCTGGTGGAGCGCTACCGAATTTCGTACTTTTCCGGTGTGCCGACCACCCTCGCGGTGCTCATCGATAATCCGCCGAACGACGAGGATATAAGCTCGTTCAAATCCTACGCGTCGACCGGCTCGGCCGCTTTGCCGACCGAGACGTCAAAGAGAATCGAACGCGAACTGGGCGTCCGCATGCTCAGCACTTTCGGCGCCACCGAACTGACCCAGAACGCCACCATCATTCCCCGCGACGGCGAGATGCGCCATGGCTCGGTGGGAATTCGCCTGCCCTACACCGAGATCAAGACTGTCGCCCTGGATGCCGGCGGCAAGGTCGAGCGTGACTGCGGCGTCGACGAAATCGGCGTCGTGGCGGTCAAGGGACCGGGCATTTTCCCGGGTTATGTGGACGCCTCGCTCGACAAGCATGTCTTTCTCGCGGGCGGCTGGCTCAATACCGGCGATCTCGGCCGCCTCGACGCCGACGGCTATCTGTGGATCACCGGACGCCTCAAGGATCTGATCATCAGGGGCGGTCACAATATCGATCCCAGCGTCATCGAGGAAACCCTGGTCCAGCACCCGGCGGTCCGCCTGGCCGCCGCCGTCGGAAAGCCGGACAGCCATGCGGGCGAGCTTCCCGTCGCTTTTGTCGAGTTCGGTGGCGGGGCGGAGGTGACCGCCGAAACGCTGAAATCATTTGTCCGGGGGCGTATCTCCGAACGGGCCGCCAACCCGGCGGATATCTTCATTTTGGAGACGATGCCGCTGACCGATGTCGGCAAGCCCGACAAGGTGATGTTGCGCAATGATGCCGCAGGCCGGGTTTTCGCCGCGGTTCTCGCGCCGCTGGCGCAAAGTGGCCTTGAAATCCAGGTCGATGTCGCTCCCCATGCCACCGCCGGCACCCTCGCCACCGTAAGTCTGTCGGCCAGCGCCGGGACGGACCGGACGGCGGTCGAGCGCGGCGCGCGGAAAATCCTGTCGTCCTATAGCATGGCCCACGATATCGTCTGGAAGTGAGGAATCTCCAGGCCGGCGGGTATCGGCCATCGGGAGCCAATTGACCTGAATCGTTGGCCAGCGCATGCCGGCGCTGTAGCCTTCCGCCGGGGACGTTGGTTTAAGATATTATTTTGATTAAGGTGGGCGGCGGCAAGCGGGGTAGAGATTAAATGGCTGAAATTTCGGCGTTCAAAGCGTTGGTTGTGCGCAAGGTTGATGACCAGTTCTCGGCATCGGTCGAGGAAATGACGTTAGAGGATTTGCCGGACCTGGAGGTCACCGTGCAAATCGACTTTTCGACGATAAATTACAAAGACGGATTGGCGATCAAAGGCCGGGGCGGCATCGCCAAGGCCTGGCCCCATATTCCCGGCATCGATCTGGCGGGAACGGTGCTGGCCTCCCGGTCTCCGGACTTCGCCCCTGGCGACCGGGTGGTGACGACCAGCCTGAAAGCCAGCGAGGCGGCCTGGGGCGGATTTTCCGGGATGGCCCGGATGGACGGCGGCTGGCTGACCAAACTGCCCGACCAAATCAGCAACCGCCAGGCGATGGCCATCGGCACCGCCGGTTTCACCGCGATGATGGCGTTGCAGGCGCTTGAGGAACAGGGATTGAAGCCTGAAAACGAGGGACAGGTCCTGATTACCGGCGCCGCCGGCGGCGTCGGCAGTATCGCGGTGGCGCTTTTCGCGGCCGCCGGATACCGGGTCGCGGCGTCCACCGGCCGGCCCGAGAACCAACAGTATCTGAAAGATTTGGGCGCCGCGTCGATCATCAGCCGCGAGGAATTGGAGACCCCTTCGAAGGGGCCGCTCGCCTCCGCCCGTTGGGCCGCCGCTATCGATAATGTCGGCGGCGTTATTCTCGCCAATCTGCTCGCCGGGCTCCACCAGGGCGCGGCCTGCGCGTGCGTCGGCCTGGCGGCATCGGCCAGGTTCGAGGCAAGCGTCATTCCCTTTTTGCTGAGGGGCGTCAAGATGATCGGCATCGATTCGGGCAATTTTCCGATGCCGAAAAGATACGGCCTATGGCAGCGGTTGGCGCGTCGGCTGCCGGTCGACAAGCTGGATGCTATCACCACCGAGGCCGGTCTCGGCGCCCTGCCGGGCCTGAGCGATGATATATTGGCGGGTAAGGTCAAGGGCCGGGTGGTCATCGATGTCAACAATTGAAACGTTGGAGGGACAGGTATGGGACCCTTGAAGGATGTCAAAATCATCGAAATGGCGGGCATCGGTCCGGGCCCGTTTTGCGCCATGTTGCTGGCCGACATGGGCGCCGATGTGGTCCGCGTCGAGCGTCCCGGAGGCAAAAACCTGCTCGGCATCGACTATGACATTCTATGCAGGGGCCGGCGCTCGGTGGCCATTGACCTAAAATCTTCGGAAGGCGTCGAAACGGTTCTCAAACTGGTGGAAAAGGCCGACGGGCTGATCGAGGGTTTCCGGCCCGGCGTGATGGAGCGCCTCGGCCTCGGACCGGACATCTGCCTGGAGCGCAACGCCAAACTGGTGTTCGGCCGCATGACCGGATGGGGCCAGGACGGCCCATTGGCCGGGGCCGCCGGCCATGACATCAACTACCTTTCATTGACCGGCGCCCTCAGCGCCATCGGCTGCAAGCAATGCGGTCCGGTGCCGCCCCTCAATCTGGTCGGCGACTTTGGCGGCGGCGGCATGTATCTGGCCTTTGGCCTGGTCTCGGGCCTGTTGGAAGCCAAGTCGTCGGGCCGGGGCCAGGTCGTCGATACGGCGATGACCGATGGAGCCTCGCACTTAATGGCCATGATATACAGCCTGCGTCACGCCGGACATTGGTCCGACGAGCGGCAATCAAATATGATCGACGGCGGCGCTCACTTCTACGGCACTTACCAATGCGCCGACGGCAAATGGATTTCGATCGGCGCCATCGAACCCCAGTTTTACGCTTTGCTACTGGACAAGGCCGGGATCGACGATGACGCCTTCAAACGGCAGATGGATACCGAACTCTGGCCCGAACTGAAGGCCAAATTGGCGGCCAGGTTCAAGACCAAAACCCGCGATCAATGGTGCCGGATCATGGAAGGCACCGACATCTGCTTCGCCCCGGTGCTCGATTTAAGCGAAGCGCCCAGGCACCCCCACAACCAGGCGCGCGGCACCTTTATCGAACGCGATGGCGTTATCCAGCCGGCGCCGGCGCCCCGCTTCAGCCGCACCCAACCCGAAATCCAGGGGCCGCCCCCCGAACCCGGCGCGCATACCCATGAGGTACTGAGAGATTGGGGGATTTCCAATTGAGGAAAAGCCGGCGCATACGGGTCGCTCTGGCGATTGACCCGGTGGCCGAGCGCCTGATTCAGGTTTCCGCCATACCGCCGGGAGACGGCGAACCGATGCCGTCGAACAGGGTCCGGCACATGTTGTCCGCCAGTTCCCCGATGTCCAGGCGTCCCGGCCGGTACCATTCGATCGACCAGTTCATCATCCCGAACAGGTTCAGGCGGGCCATCGAAATGTCCACGTCCTGCCCGATTTCGCCCGCTGCCTGGGCTTCGGCCAATAGTTCCTGCCAGTAGGCGGCATAGGTGCGGTGCTTGGCTATGTGGCGCCGCCGGATCGCCGCCGGGATCTGATTGTGCAGATGAATGTTGGCCGCCGCATAGTCGTCGTGCCGGAGGTTGATTTCCAGATGGGCCAGGATGGCGGCACGCAACCGGTCCCTGAAACTGGCCGCCGGCCCCAAGGCCCCGATCCGCATCCGGACGGTTTCGGCGACGCGGCCATGGCCGCGCTGCAGGACTTCATCGAGCAACTGTTCCTTGGAATCGAAATGATAGTAGAGGCTGCCGGCCTGGGTGCCGGCGGCAGCCGCGATGTCGGCCAGGCGGGTCGCCGAATAGCCCTTGTCGCGGAATGTCTTGGCGGCGGCATCCAGAATCCTGAGCCGCGTCTTCTCCGATTTGGTTCGCGCTTTGCCGTCGCTGGGCTGCATCGGCTCCTGTCTCCGTCCGCCTGTGGCTCCATCCGTCCGTGTCGAACGACAATAAGAACTGAAATTCTAACGACTGATAGATTCTAATGTCAATTAGAAAAATGTTGACTGGTTTTGCAGGAAATGGTTCTTTTGCGGTAAGAAGCAAGATGCTGCCGATGCCTCGATCCCGGCATATGGTTGCAGGAAACAGTGGTGCGATGCGGAGGCCATGCGAGATTATGCTGCATCCAGAGATCGAATCCCTGGACCGGGACGCCATCAAGGCCCTGCAGGCGCAGAAGCTGACCGCCCTCGGTGACCGGCTGGCCGCCTCGCCCGACTGGTGCGAACATTTCGCCGGGGCCGGGATGCAGCCTCGCGACCTGGCCGCCGCCGACGGGCTGGCCGGCGCGCCGACCATGGAAAAATCGGACCTGCGGGCGCGTTATCCCTTCCCCATGCTGACCGTCGACACCACCCGGGTGGCCCGCTTCTTCGCCACCTCGGGCACCACCGGCCTGCCGGTCATGTTCGGGTTCACCGATAACGACCTGCACCGGCTGCTGGCCGTCCAGGTGGCGCGGCAGCTCTATTGCATCGGCGTTCGTCCGGGGGACCGGACCTATCAGGGTTACGGCTATGGTCTGTGGATCGGCGGCCCGGCCCATGATCTCGGCCTTGAGGAATTGGGAGCCACCTGCTTCCCGGTCGGTCCGGGCCGCAGCGAGCTGGTGGTGCAATGGTTGCGCGACCAGGCCTGGGAGGTGGCCACCGCTTCGCCGCTGTTCCTGGCCCATCTGGTCCGCGTCGCCGGGGACAACGGTATCGATCCGAAAAAGGATTGGAAGTTGCGCATCGCGGTGATCGGCGGACAGGGCGTGTCGCGCGCCTTCCGCGAACATCTCGAGGCCGAAATGCCCGCCGGCTTCCGGGCCTTCGGCAGCTATGGAACCACGGAATCGGGCGGGCCGAACATCGGTATTTCATGCCCCTTTTCCCACGACCGGGACGAAATGCACCTGATCAGCGAGGATACGGTGATTACCGAAATCCTCGATCCCGATACCTTGGAGCCGGTCGCGCCCGGCGAGGTTGGCGAGATCGTGGTGACCACGCTGGACAAGGAAGCATCGCCGGTGGTGCGCTGGCGGACCCGCGATTTGGTGCAATTATCGGAAAAACCCTACGACTGTGAATGCGGCCGCCACGGCATGCCGACCATTGGCCGCATCATCGGGCGCTCGGACGACATGCTGAAAGTGCGCGGCGTCATCGTTTACCCATCCCAGATCGAGGATGTCATCGCCGGAACTCCGGGCACGGTCAAGGAAGCCTGGCAGATCTACGTCGATACGGTCGACGGCTCGCCCCATTCGATGAGCGTCGCCATCGAATGCGAAGCCGGCTACAACGGCGATCCGCCGGACCTGGCCGATATTGTGGCGCGCAGCCTTTCCAGCCGCCTCGGCCTCAAGGTCCCGGTCGAATGTCATCGGCAAGGTACCCTGCCGCGCTACGAGGCGAAGGCGAAACGGGTCCTCTTGAAGGAGCAGTCATGAAATACGCAACCGATTACGGCTACGAGATCAAGCCGGTCTACGGGCCGGGCGATGTGGCGGACATGGAGTACGAGCGCGATCTCGGCGATCCGGGCAGCTTTCCCTACACCAGAGGCTATCACGAGAACGGCTACCGCAGCCGTATGTGGACGCAGAGGATGACGGCGGGCCTCGGTTCATCCAGCGATGCCAATAAAGTTCTCAAGAAATACCGCGAAATGGGCCAGATCGGCGGCATGTGCGTCATCCATGACCGGGTTTCGTCTTCGTGTATCGATGCCGACCACCCCTTGGCGAAGCGCGAAAACGGCGTCCTCGGATGGCCCGGCTCATCGCTGCTCGAATTCGAGGAATTGATGCAGGACATTCCGCTGACCGGCCAATCGATCACCGTGCTCGGCTGCTCGGCGCCCTCGACGCTGCGCCTAGCCTATGTGGTGGCGCTCGCCGAGAAACGCGGCATCGATCCCACCGAGGTGCACGGCAGCGTCTTCGAATCACCGTTCGGAAACCCCTTCGGCCAGACCGACGCGCAGCCCTTCGATCTCAATATGAAATTGTTTCTGGACGCCGCCGAGTATGTGGCGCGAAACAAGATCCGCATGCGCGGCGGCCTGGTCGGCCAGCATTTCCAGGAATCGGGCGGCAACAACGCCCAGGCCCTGGCCATCGAGCTGTCGATGCTGAAGGAAATCTATGGCCGCCTGGTCGACGAGCGCGGCCTCGAATTCGAAGACGCCGTCCGGGTTCCCTACCAGCTGGTGAGCATCGGCTCCCGCTTCTTCGAGGAGGTCGCCAAGGTGCGGGCGCTGCGCCGCATGTGGGCGAGAATGGCGAAGGAGCATTTCGGGGCGAAAACCGAGAAGGCCTGCCAGTTGCTGATCGCCGTCCACACCTCGGGGCGGACCATGACCTATCAGCAGCCGCTCAATAACGTCGCCCGCTGCGCCATCCAGACCCTGGCCGGCGCCATGGTCGGCTGCACGGCGCTCGATAACGCCACCTTGGACAATGCCTATGCCGAGCCGTCGGCGCTGGCGGCGCGCATGTCGCTGAACACCCAGCACATCGTGGCTTCCGAAACCGGGGTCGCCGACGTCGTCGATCCCCTGGCTGGTTCCTATTTCGTCGAAAGCCTGACCAACGAGGTTGAGGCGGCGGCCTACCGTATCCTTGAGGAAATCGATGATCTGGGGGGGCTGGTGGCGGCCATCGAAAAAGGGCACATCGAGGCCATGCTGAAGCAAGAGGCCAACATCAAGTTCCGCGAATTGAACGAGGGCGAGCGATTGGTCGTCGGCGTCAACCACCTGGAAATAGAGCCTGAGGAAGACGAGTTCCAGATCCCCGTTCAGGAGGTCGAGGCCAGCGATTCCGAAGCCATCGCCCGGCGCATGATCGATTGGAAGAAAACCCGGGACATGGCGCCGATCAAGGCCGGCGTGGCAAAGCTCCACGCCGACGCCAAGAAGGGCGACAAGTTCAATCTGATGCCGGCCATCATCGAAGCGGTCAAGGCCTATGGCACCGCCGGCGAGATCATCGGGGTGATCCGCCTGGCCCGCGGCCTGAACTACGATCCGTTCGAGATGATCCAATGCCCATTCGAGCTGAACTGAGCCGAGCTGAACTGAACCGGGCTGGGCCGGGGTCCGCGGCACCTGCAAACTGGAGAGCGAAACCATGATCAAGGGCAACGGGATCAAGGTGATCGTCTCGATGATCGGCCTCGATAGCCACACCACGGGCGCCGAGGTGGTCGCCACCCTGCTCAGGGACGCCGGCTTCGAAGTCGTCTATCTGGGGGTCAATCAATCGCCGGCGATGATCGTCAACGCCGCCATTCAAGAGGACGTGGATGTCATCGGCATCAGCTCCCATGCCTCCAATTTTGCCCTGATCGAGGAGCTTATGGAGCTGGTCGAGGAAAACGGTCTGATCGACGTTCCGGTCGTCTGCGGCGGCAACATCCCGCCCAATAAGATCGAGCATCTGACCGCCAAGGGCGTCGCCAAGGTGTTTCCGCCGGGAAGCTCGGGCGAGGCCATCGTCGACTACCTGGCCACCGGCGGGCGGCGCCTGAACGCCGATCAGCGGCGGGCCAAATGAAATCGATGGGCTGCCGGTAAGGAAGAGGCCGGGTGTTCAATTCACTCCGGCGGCAGCATTTAGGAAATTGTATTTGGTTTTGCTTCCTGCACGGCAAGCCGCGCGCGTGCCGACCATGCCATTCCTTTCGCGCTGCGGTTTAAATGAAAGGTGTGCCCGGTTGGGTCATGCTGCCTCGATTGCGCAAAAAACCTAGGAAATAATTACCTAAATTAATTGACAAAGGGAAAAAATTACCCTATATTATTATGGTCGGCAGGACGCGGATATGCCAACCGTTCACACCATCGGCGGGATCAAAATCAGGATATATTTCGGCGATCATGATGCGCCGCACATCCATGTTTTCGATGGTGGATTGGAAGCCAGGGTCGAAATCGCAACCGGGCGGCACATGGAAGGCGAAATCAAATCCACGTCTTTGAGAAAAGTGGCGGCATGGCTCGCCGCAAACCGCGCCGCCGTGCTCGCCACGTTCTTGGACTATCAGAAAAAAGGATCAAAACCATGAGCAAAAAGGGAAAAGCCGATGATATTCTGCGCGCCGCGCCGCTGTTGCGAATCACCGCGCTGAAGATCGCCGGCCCCTTGCGCCTCGCCCTCAAATTTTCGGATGGCACCAAGGGTATCGCCGATTTGGCCGCCCTGATCGCCCGCGCGCCTGCGTTCAAGGGCGTCGCCGAGGTTTTCGATCAAGTTGAATTGGCGGGAACCGGCTCCGGCATCGAATGGCCGACCGGCGCCGATTATTCGGCGACCAGCCTCAAACACATGATCGAGGCGGGGCAGGCAATGAGCGGCAAGGCATTCGCCAAATGGCTGGAAGGGTATCGCCTGTCTAGGGCCGACGCGGCTGACTTGTTCGATGTGACGCCCCGGACCATCACCAATTACAAAAACAGCGGCCATGTGCCCTATGCGATTAAAGCGGCGGTGACCGCCCTCGAGCAACACCCGGCGATGATCTATGGCCGCATCAGGGAACGCCACGCCGGGCGGCCCAGGAAACATGGGTGAGGGATTGGGCATCGGAAGATCGGCGCGACCGGCATATTCACTCCGCCCCTTGATTTGTTCCCCTATCGTTCTATATCAAGCTCCTGCTCTTGAACATCGTAAATAGGAACCGACAGAACCGGACCCGCCATTCCGGCGCCGGCGCGTGCCTTGGGTTTGAACAGTTATATGGGCGGTGACGAGCCCCTGTTTCCGTCATGCGCGCGCCACATGGTTGGGCGGTGTTTTTGAACCAGGGACAGCCGCCAAAACCTTTAAGAACCATATTAAAACCTATGAATCCCCATGAATCCATATGGGATTTGCGCGGCGCATGTCGCATTCGTCATGCGATCGACGCATGACTCGCATCACCCGCCCGCACCCGGCGCGGCATCCAGGAAATGGATGGCGAACAGTTGCTCCGCATCGGTCCAGCTTTTGGTCACATCGAAACCGGCGCGGCCGGCAAGGCCGGCGAACCCGGGAATGTCGTATTTGTATGAATTTTCGGTATGGATGGTTTCGCCCTCGGCAAATTTGAATTCCCGCCCGGCAACGCGGATCGTTTGCGCGCGCGATGAGAGCAGGTGCATTTCGATGCGGCTTTTTTCGGCGTTGAAAAATGCCCGGTGCCGGAAGCCATCCAAATCCAGCTCGGCCCCCAATTCCACCTGCATGCGGCAGAGCAGGTTGATGTTGAAATCGGCGGTGTGCCCGGCGGCATCGTTGTAGGCCCGGTTGAGGCGGTCGGTGTCCTTGATCAGATCGACGCCGATCAAAAGCGCGCCCGCGTCGCCGACCATGCCACGAACGCCGGTCAGGAATGCCTCGGCCTCGCCCGGCGTCTGGTTGCCGATGGTCGAGCCCGGGAAAAAGGCCAGCCGCCGGCCCGCCATCTCCTCCGGTAACTCCAGGCCGCCGGTAAAATCGGCGCAGACGGCGTTGACCGACAGGTCCGGATAATCCAGCCCGATTTCGCCGGCGCTTTGCAGAAGATGGGCGCGCGATATATCGATGGCCCAGTATTCCGCCGGGCTGGAAAGCGCGTCCAGGAGGGCGCGGATTTTGTCGCTGGAACCGCAGCCATATTCGATCACCGAAACACCGGCGCCGGCAAGCTGGCCGACTTCCGGCCCGATCTCCGCCAACAGCGCCACTTCGGTGCGGGTGACGTAATATTCCTCGGTTTCGCAAATCCGGTTGAAGATGTCGGAGCCGCGTTGATCGTAAAAAAATTTGGGCGGTATGGATTTCGGGTCCGATGACAGCCCGGCGATGACGGCGCCGGCGAAATCCTCGGCTTTCGGCTCGAAGTCGAGGATGCGTTTGATAGCCTTCATTTCTGAATCTGATTGGGCTGCATCGGGGCTCATGGATCCTCCGCCAATAAGTGCAAAATGGAGGCCGGCCCCTCCCAAGAATTAAGGCCTTAGAGTGGCGAACCGGTCCGACAGGTGTCAAGCCCGCCGCCGCTCACCGCGAGCCCTGCCGGGCCAACACGACGCCGGCGAGGATCACGCAGGCGCCGGCGATCTGCAACAGGCCCAGCCCTTCGCCGAACAGGAACCAGGCGATCAGCGCCGCCAGCACCGGCTGCAGCAACAGCCCGACGGCGCCGAAGGCGGGCCGAAGATGGGCCAAGGCATAGGCGATCATGCTTTGCCCGCCAGCATGGGATATCAGCGCCAGGCCGGCCAGCACCGCCCAGCCGAAGGCGGTGACGGCGACAAAGCTTTCGCCCGACAGGACCGCAATGGGAACCAGCGCGATGCAGGTGGCGATGCCGCTCCAGCTCATCACGGTGGCGGTCGAAAAGCGGCCGCGCAGGCGCCCGACGGCGATGATATAGGCAGCGTAAAAGACGGCGGTGCCAAGCCCCAGCGCATCGCCCAGCAGGTGCCGTCCGCCAAGTTGCAAACTGTCGCCGAGCAGGAACAGGACACCGATGATGGCGCACCCCATGCCAAGCAGAAACCGCCTGGTAAAGCGCTCGCCGAATAACAGGAAGCCGCCGATGGTCACGAAGATCGGTGCGAAATTGGCCAGCAAAGTCGCATTGGCGACCGAGGTCAGGACGATCGACCAATGCCAGAGCGCCAGATCGCCGGCGAAAAACAACCCGGCCAGCGCCAAACCAAGATAGTCGCGCAAGGTTTTTGGCCGTTCATTGGCGCTGTCCCCCGGTTCCAGGCGCATCCACAAAAACAGGACCGGCAGCGCCAGGAACAGGCGGTAGAAGGCGGTGGCGCTGGGACCGATCTCGCTCAGGCGGACGAAGTTCGGGGCCAGCGAAATGCCCGCCGCGCCCAGGAACAGGAACACTAGGGCGCGGCTATCCAGACCGGTTTGGCCGCCGGCTTGTGTGCTTCCCGCATTCATTGGGCGGGTTATAGCCGGGCGCCGGTTCCGACACACGCCATTGTTTTGGGGCTCGCTTAACCGGTATGCTGAGATGGTGTTATCGGTTTCGGAGCAGGACCAGTGGTGGAAGCCAGCCAGAGATTGATCGGGCCCGTCGATCCGCCGCCCTTCGAGCATTTCAATGCCGAGGGCACGGCGCCGGTGCTCTTGATCTGCGATCATGCCAGCAACGCCATTCCACGCGCCATGGACAGCCTTGGCCTCGGCGAAGAGGAACTTGGCCGTCATATCGCCTATGATATCGGCGCCGCCGAGATCGCGCGGCGCCTGGCCGGCAAATTGAATGCGGCGGCCTTCCTTGCCGGCTATTCGCGGCTGCTGATCGACGCCAACCGGCAACCGGGCGATCCCTCTTCGATCGCCGGCATCAGCGATGGCATCACCGTTCCCGGCAACCGGAATTTGAGCGAGGCCGATCAGGTGGCGCGCACCGAAAACTTTTTCTGGCCCTACCATCACGCCATCGCCGACGGCGTTGCCCATTTGTGGCGGACGGGCACGGCACCGGCGCTGTTTTCGGTTCATACCTTCACGCCGTCGATGAACGGCGAGGATCGCTATTGGCATATCAGTGTCCTTTGGAACCGCGATCCGCGCATGGCGGAACCGTTGATCCACGCGTTGCGCCGGCGCGAGCCGGATTTACATGTCGGCGATAACCAGCCTTATTCGGGCAAGGAGGTGGCCTATTCCCTCGATCTGCATGCGGGCGCCGCCGGCCTGCCCCACGCCGCCGTCGAAATCCGCCAGGATCTGGCCGAAACCAAGGACGGCGCCGAAAGATGGGCGGAGCTGTTGTCCGGATCCTTGGCCGAGATTCTGGCGATCCCCGATCTGCACCGCGTCGAGCATTATTGAATGCCCTGTTCCGGGCCATCCTTCACCGTCGGCGCCGGGGAAACCGTGGCCGATATTTAGGCACCGCCGCTTGCCGTCACATGGGCCGCCGGTTACTGTCGCCGCGTTGAAATTCATACGCCAGGAAAGGACCAGTACCGATGTCGGATGTGGGAGGTATCGCGCGCGATCGCTTGCGCGCCTTGGTCGAACGGATCGAACGCCTGGAAGAGGAAAAGGCCGCCCTGGCCGCCGATATCCGCGAGGTCTATTCGGAAGCCAAGGGCTCCGGCTTCGATGCCAAAATCCTGCGCCAGATCATCCGCCTGAGGAAACTGGACGGCGCCGACCGGCGTGAACAGGAAGAGCTCCTGGACCTCTATAAACTCGCCCTCGAAATGGAATAAGGGGCTGCGTCAAAAGCTTTCGACCCAGGGACGCACCTCGATCTCCCAGGACCAGGAACTGCGGTGCTGGGTGTGCAGATGGTAATAGGTTTCGGCAATGGCGTCGGGATCGAGCCAGGCATCGGGTCCGCGCCCGGCGCTGTCGTCGCGGCCGCGCGCCTCGCTCCGGATGCCGCCATCGACGACCACGTGGACGACATGGATATTCTTTGGATGCAATTCGCGCGCCATGCTCTGGGCCAGCCCGCGCAACCCAAACTTGCCCATAGCGAAGGGCGCCGATTGGGGAAAGCCCTTAACGCCGGCGGATGCGCCGGTGAACATGATGCTGCCGCGCCCGGCCGGGAGCATCGCCCGCGCCGCCGCCCGGCCGACCAGGAAGCCGCCATAACAGGTGGTCAGGATGGCTTCCTTGACCTGGGCGGGGTCAAGTTCGGCGATCGGGCCACGGGCGCGCTGGCTGGCGTTGTAGACAACCATCATCGGCGTTCCGAGATCGGCCGCGACGGCTTCAAACAGACCGTCCACGGCGTCCGCGTCGGAGGCATCGCAAGAATAGGCAACGCCGCCGGTTTCGGCGGCCAGGTCCTTTAATTTACCGGCGTCGCGCGCCGCCAAGGCAACGCGCATGCCGGCTTTGGAAAAACGCCGCGCCAGGGACGCGCTTAATCCGGATCCAGTGCCGACGATGACGGCAATGTCTGCTTCGCTCATGCTTCCCGCTCCCGTTGCTCGTTTGAACGCTATTTTGCTACCTGAATCACCCTAATACCACCGCCGCCGCGCTTTAATCACAAAAATGTTTACGGGACGGTAATAACCCGCCGATAGAATTCTGAAACGGACGCAAGGACGCCCGCCCGCGGCAACAGCGAACGAACGCATGCAGGAAATCGGATCGATCAACGGCATATTGTCGGCCCAACTCGGCCGCAACCAAATGAATTCCATGGATTCTCTGGTGCTTATTACGCAGCAGTTGATCGAACGCATGCAGGACGAACGGCGCGACGAAGCGGTCAATTACAACCGCGCCGATCTCTACGAAACCAATCAGAAGAAAGCCAAGCTTCTTAGTTTCAAGGCACGCATCGCCGACAATGTGGCTGCCGCCACCAAGGCCAAATCGGCCATCGAATGGACGACCAAAATCCTCGGCGACATGAAGACCGAGTTGCAAACCATCATCGGGTCCAGCGACAGCGCGGCGCGCGCGGCGGCGGCGGCATCGTTCGATGCGCATCTCGCCGATATCAACAGCCGGGTGGATGGGGCGAGCCATCGCATCGATAATCGAGTAATAAACCTGGTCGGCGCCACCTCCGGTCCCGGCTTCGAAACCGACGATCTTTTCTCGCCCTCCAGCGCAAGCGGCGGTCACGTGATGATCGAGGGCGCCTATATGGGCACCCGCTTCAACATTGAGGACGCGGACGGATATCTTTGGCGCTACGATTCGGCGTCCGATGCCTATATCCAGTACAAATCGGACGGCACCGGCGAGCGGACCGGAACCACCGTTTCGGCCGTGGATCTGACCCTGACCAGCTACGATCACGATACCGGCGCTGTCGTGTTCGGCGGTTCCGGTTCCTTGAGCGGCACCGTGGTGCAGGGCGGTATCGGCGTCCTGAGCGCCGAGTTCTATAGCGATTTCGCCGACGATACCTCGGTGCAGCAGGCCATCGACGATATCGACGCGGCCGTCAATACCGTGAACTCCAGGGGCTACCCGATAACCGCGGACGCCGTCCTGATCGACGGTAATTTGCAGTTAATCGATGAAAAGGTGCGCCGGTTGGATGGTGAAAAACGGCGAATTATGAGGGAAGAATTCGACGAAACCGCGGCGACGGCGCGGGCCGCCAATTTAAAGCTGCGCTTCGCCGTCAATAACATCAACATCCTGTCGCAGATGAACACCGGGCTGATCGAAAACATGCTTCAAATGACGGAGGGGCCGTCGCGCGGCCCCGGCGTTTTCGGCATCCTCGGGCTCTAGAAGGGCTTCGGGCCTTAGACGGCGCGCGCGTGGCGTTTGCCGCCCGGTTCCAGATAGGCATCGAACGCCGCCGCCACCAGCCGGGCAAACGGCCTGTAGGCATCGGCCACTTCGACCGTGCCGCCCGCCACCCGGCAGATACCGTCTTCCACATAAGGGCCGAGCGCCGCCAATTCATCGGCGAATATGGATATGTCCTCGCCGTGACGCCGGCAGAGATCGGTCAAATCGGCTTTCATGTCGCAAAGAATGCACTCGATCGCTGCGCGGCGCAGACGGTCCTCGGGGCTTAAACGGACGCCGCGGACCGTCGGCAGCCGCCCTTCGCCGACGGCGCGCGCATAATCCTTGAGCGGCGAAATGTTCTGCACGTAACCTTGTGGCAACATGCCGATCGCCGATGCGCCGAGGCCGATCAACACCGCCTCCTGGTCCGACGTATAGCCTTGAAAATTGCGGCGCAGGGCACCGCCGGCCAATGCCGCCGCCAGGCTGTCATCGGGCCGGGCGAAATGATCGAAGCCGATGCGGACAAAACCGTGCTCGACCAGGCGCGCCGCCGCGGCTTCCGCCTGACGCCAGCGTTGATCGGCGTCCGGCAGCGCGTTTTCATCGATCAGGCGCTGATGTTTTTTCATCCACGGCACATGCGCATATCCGAACAGGGCGAGGCGCTGCGGGCCGAGACTGACCGCCAGGTCCACCATATCGACGACCCGCGCCTCAGTCTGATGCGGCAATCCGTAAAGAAGGTCCATGTTGACCGCATCGATACCATGCGCGCGCATCCAGCCGATGACGCGCTGGGTAACCTCGAAGGGCTGGATGCGGTTGACCGCCGCCTGCACTTCGGGATGAAAATCCTGCACTCCGATGCTGACCCGGTTGACGCCGCCCGCCGCCAGGGCGGCGACATAAGCCTCGGTGGTTTCGCGGGGATCGAGCTCGACCGCGATTTCGGCGTCATCGGCAACCTCGAAGCGCGCCCGGATGGCGTCCAGCATGCGCCGCCAATCGTCGGGTGTAAGCAATGTCGGGCTGCCGCCGCCCCAATGCAGGTGCCGCGCCGAATGCCGACCGCCAAGCCGTTCCGCCACCAAATCCAATTCGAGCAACAGGCTTTCCAGATAATCGGCCACCGGCTGGTAGCTATTGACGATTTTGGTGTAACAGCCGCAGAACCAGCACAGCGTGTCGCAAAAGGGGATATGGAAATAAAGCGAAACCGGCGCGCCCCCATCGAGCGCGCCCAGCCATTCCCCATAGTCGGCTTCGCCGACCGCTTCGGTAAAATGGGGCGCCGTCGGATAGCTGGTATAGCGCGGCACCCTGAGGTCATACTTTTCGGCGAGATTATTCAGCATGTCCTATTGTCTTCCCAAGGGTCCGAGCCCGCCTTGATAGCCGTCAATCATTGATCCACGGCCACCAATTTTATCGATGATCCGAGCCCTGTCACGGGCCGGCATCCACGCCCGGAGGCGGCGGACCGCCGGTCGCCCAATCCAACAGCTCGACGGTATGCACCACCGGCTTGTCGCTGCCCGCCGCAAGTTGCTCGATGCAGCCGATATTGCCGGATGCGATCACGGCGCCACCCGCGTCGCTAACATCATCAATAGCCCGCAACCGGCGCCGCAACAGCTTATCGGCCATCTCGGGCTGAAAAAGATTGTAGCTGCCGGCCGATCCGCAGCAATAATGGGTGCCCGGAATCTCGCGAAGCCTGAACCCGGCGTCGGCCAGCAACTGCCTCGGCGGGGCGGTGATGCGCTGTCCATGCATCAAGGAGCAGGCGTCGTGGTAAATCACCTCTGGAAGGTTTCCGGCCATCGGCTCCGGCAAACCGATCTCGGCCAGCACCTCGGTGATATCGCGGGCCCGCGCCGACATATCGGTCGCCAAAAACCTGTATTGATCTTCGCCGGCCAGCAGCCGTTCATAATTCTTGACCTGGGTGCCGCAGCCCGCCGCGTTGGAAGCGATGAAATCGAATTTCTTTTCGGCGTCGGCGCGCGCCCAGGCTTCCAAATTTCCACGCGCGAATTTACGCGCCTTGGCTTCGCGCCCCATATGATGATCGAGCGCGCCGCAGCACCCTGCTTCGCCGTCGCCGATCACCACCTCGGCGCCGAGCCGGGTCAACAGCCGGATGGTGGCGTCGTTGATCGATGGGCGCAAGGCCTGCTGCACGCAGCCGGGCAGCAGGACCACGCGCAGGCGGGCGCCGCCGGCGGCGGCAAAGGTTCTTTTGCTATCGTAAATTTCGCCTTTTGGAAGGCCCCGGGGAATGCGTCCGGCCATGCCAGCCAAGCGCCCGCCGAGGAGCGCCATAAAGGGCCGGGCCAAGCGTCCAAGCCGAAGCAACAGCCGGGCGCGGCGCGCATGCGGCAGCGCCGCGGTCACAATGGCGCGCTGCAGCTTGTCTCCCAACGAACGCTTACGAGCCGTTTCCAGATGGCTGCGCGCAACGTCGATATAGCGTTCGTAATCGACACCGGACGGGCAGGCCGACATGCAGGCGAGGCAGCCAAGGCAGCGATCGATATGGGGAACGACATTGGCATCGGGGGCGCCGCCGGCCTCGATCATATCCTTGATCAAATAGATGCGCCCGCGCGGGCTGTCGCGCTCGTCGCCGAGCTCGGTATAGGTCGGGCAGGCGGTTAGGCAAAAGCCGCAATGCACGCATTTGCGCAAGATGCCTTCCAATTCGGCGATCTCGGGCCGCCGCAAAAGAGCCGCCGGAAATTCGGTCCGCATATCCCCTACAGCCCTTCATACATGCGCCCGGGATTAAAGATCCCCGACGGATCGAAAATTTCCTTGAGCCTGGTGGTCAGCGATGCCGATACCGGGTCTTGCGGCTGAAATACGGGTACGGCGGCGCGCACCGCATCGGCGGCGCGCATCAATGTGGCGTGGCCGCCGCATGCGGCAACAGCGGCGCGAATTGCGGTCGCGCCGGCATCATCGCCGGGCGCCAGGCAAAGCCAGATCAAGCCGCCGCCCCAGTCGGAATAGGCGTGCCCATCGGTCTTTGCAAGAATGCCGTCCAATATGGCGGCGCCCGACGCGGGCGCAACCGATAGGCGCCAGATGCAGCTTTCGGGATCGGTAAACAGCGGCGCCACATCGCGTATTTCCCGCCAAAAAGTATGCGAATTGCGGCCGTGCAATTCCTCACTATCGCCGAATGGCGCCAACAGGCCGCGAAGGGCCTTGCAACGCGCTTCCGCCGATGGACCCGGACCACCGAGACGCAATGCGGTTACCGAGGCGGCGGCGCCAGCTACATATCCGGCGGCCGAGCGCGCGGCCAAATCCTCGGGCAGATAGGCGGCGCCATCGATATCGTGCGGGCTCCGCAAGCCGGCGCCCATGGCATCGGCGGCGCGCGCCGCATCGAGGCCATAGATCAGGACGGTACGCACCTTTTCCGCCCTCGGCAGCGCGCGCACGGTGATCGAGGTCATCACCCCCAGCGTGCCGAAGGAGCCGGCCATCGCCTTCGGCATGTCGAAACCGGTGACGTTCTTCACCACCCGCCCGCCGGAATCGATCACTTCGCCCCGCCCGCCGATCGCCTCGAAGCCGAGCACGTGGTCGCGCGCCGCGCCGGAGCGGATGCGGGCCGGGCCGGAAAGGTTGCAGCCGATAACCCCGCCGAGCGTGCCGCCGGGGATTCCGTCGCCCGCCTCGCCGCCATAAAGGGCGCTAAGGTCGGGCGGCTCGAAAGCCAGCGCTTGATCTTTTTCGGCCAGAAGCCGTTCGATTTCGCTGATCGGCGTGCCGGCCTTGGCGGTCAACACCAGTTCCTCCGGCTCGTACAGTTCGATACCCGAGAGCGCGGTCAGTTTCAGGCCCAGATCGGCGGCCACCGGCCTGCCCCAGCCCCGTTTCGAGCCGGCGCCGGTTATTTCAAGGGAGCGGTTTTCGGAAAGCGCCGCGCGCACCACATCCGCCGCCTCGCTCGCCGTTTCGGGAACAAAGGTTTGCACGGCTCAGAACCTGCTGAGATGCGGAAACGGAATTTGGCCGCCGTGAACATGGGCGCGCCCCAATTCGACGCAGCGATGCAGGGTCGGAAACACCTTGCCGGGATTGAGAAGCTGATCCGGATCGAAGGCGCATTTGATGCGCTGCTGCTGATCGAGATCGAGATCGCTGAACATTTCCCCCATCAGATCGCGCTTTTCGACCCCGACCCCGTGTTCGCCGGTCAGGACGCCGCCGACCTCGACGCAAAGCCGGAGAATCTCGGAGCCGAAAGCCTCGGCCTTTTCCAACTCGCCGGGGACGTTGATATCGTAAAGGATCAAGGGATGCAGGTTGCCGTCGCCGGCGTGGAATACGTTGGCGACGCGAAGTCCGTATTTCGCCGACATCTCCGATATGCGGACCAGCACCTCGGGCATCTTGGCGCGCGGAATGGTGCCGTCCATGCAGTAGTAATCGGGCGAGATGCGTCCGACCGCGGGAAAGGCGTTTTTGCGCCCCGCCCAGAAGCGTTCGCGCTCGGCATCGTTCTGGCTGATGCGGGTATAGTCGGCGCCGGCCTCCTTCGCCAAATCCTGAACCCGCGCCACCAGGTAATCCACTTCCGCGGCCGGGCCGTCCAGTTCGACGATCAAAAGCGCCTCGGCATCCAGCGGGTAGCCGGCGTGAACGAATTCCTCGGTGGCGTGAATCGCCGGCCTATCCATCATTTCCATGCCGGCGGGAATGATGCCGGCACCGATAATCGCGGCGACGCAACGTCCGGCGGCGTCGGCCGAGGGAAAGCCGAGCAATAGGGCGCATATATCTTCGGGCAGCGGCAGAATGCGCACCGTCACTTCGGTGATGACGCCCAACAAACCCTCGGAACCGGTGATCAGGCCCAACAGATCGTAGCCGCCGGCATCCAGGTGGCGCCCGCCGATATTTACGATGCGCCCGTCGATCAGCACCATTTTGACACCGAGCACATTGTTGGTCGTCAGCCCGTATTTCAGGCAATGAACGCCGCCCGAATTTTCGGCGATGTTGCCGCCGATCGAACAGGCGATCTGGCTCGATGGATCGGGCGCATAGAAAAAACCTTCCGCCGCCACCGCCTCGGAGATGGCCAGGTTGGCGACCCCGGCCTCGGCAACAACGCAACGGTTGGCGTAATCGATGTCCAAAATCCGGTTGAATTTGCCGAGACCGAGGAGAACCGCATCGGCCAGCGGCAAGGCGCCGCCCGATAGCGACGTGCCGGCCCCGCGGGCCACCACCTTGACCCCGTTTTCGTGGCAAAACCTAAGAACTTTCGAAACCTGTTCGGTGGTCTCGGGCAGCACCACGATCATCGGAAGCTGGCGGTAGGCGGACAGACCGTCGCTTTCGTAGGCGCGCATCGAAGCGGTGTCGTGAATAACCTGCGCATCAACCCGGCCGGCCGGAAACAAGGCCGACAGCCCGGCAATGATTTCGCCGCGCCGGGACAGGATGTTTTCGTCGGGTTCGGGCAGAAGCATGGGCGCCGTCGCTATTCAGTCGGTTATCCGGGCAACAATCCCGGGTTAAACGACTCTAATGAATTTGCGGGCGCGGAACAAGGGCCGGCAACCAAGTACAGGACGCCGCCCCAATATTATTAAGCGATGAGTTTATTTCAGCCTTGGCGGGCCTTGAAGCGCGGATGCCGCTTGTTGATGACAAAAAGACGCCCCCGCCGCCGGACGATACGGCAGCCTTTTTCCCTCAACTTAGCCGATTTCAGGGAATTGCGGACCTTCATCGGGAACCTCTCCTGACAAAAATCGCCGCCAATCGGGCGGCAATGGGCGCGAAAATAGGGTGCCGATAGGCGTCTGTCAACGGCAATCGGCGGTTGGCCCAAAATTAACCAGGCGATTAGCCGAACTTATGTAACCAGGCAACGAGATCGCCGGAAAACCATGTCGCCACGAGAAACAGGACGAAAATGACTCCGACCCAGGCGGCGGCCATCTTGACCATTCGTTTACGCCGCTTGGCGCGCTTCAACGCCTCCTGCTTTAGGCGCTGTTGCCGCCTTACCTCGATGCGTTGTTCGCGGCCCTCGTCCTCTTGGTCGAGTTGCCTCTTGGCCCTGATTTCCTTTTTAGCTTCCTCGGCACTTTGTACCACGGAACGATCCCCAATTGATCTGCGTAAATGTCCGCCCCCGACGGGCGTACACGCGATTAGGCGTCCAAATGGTTTACAAAACCTTAGCGCCCGTTTGTTTCAATTCACTGAAAACAAATAAAAATTCATCGAAAATGATTATCAGTCAACTCAATAAACTAGGGAATTCCACTATAAGGTGAAATCTATCATGATTAGCAGATTTTTTTAAACCGATATTTGTTATTTCACGTACTTTTGTTCACATTCAGGCGCCGGAAAAAGAGCATCAGTAGCCGGCATCCCGATCGACAAATTGGAGAAGCGGCTCGCCGGCCTCCAGGCGCCGGATGTTTTCGACGATCAAAGGCAGCGAATCGGATATATTCGGCCGCCGCGCCACGTGCGGCATGATGGTCACTTTCGGATGGTCCCAGAGCGGGCTTTCCGGTGGCAGCGGCTCCGGCGACGTGACATCCAGGGTCGCCGCCGCCAGATGGTCCTGATCCAGCGCCGCGATCAAATCCGCGTCGATAACATGCGCGCCGCGTCCCAGATTGATGATGGCGGCGCCGGTGGGCATTCTGGCGAAGGCGTCGGCGTTCAAGATGCCCTCGGTTTCCGAAGTCAATGGCAGCATGCAGACGGTGATTTCGCTTCGTTCCAGAAAAGGCGCAAATCCGCCGGTCCCGTGAAACACCTCGATCGGCGCGTCCGGCTTCGGCGTGCGGGTCCAGGCAATGACATTGAAATTCATGTAAGTGAGGAGATCGGCCATCGGTTTCGACAACAGCCCGTAGCCGAGGAATCCGACCGTGCGTTCGGCGGCGCGCTTGTGCGGCAAGCCGTTCCATTGGTGCCGCGCCTGCTGCGCCTGATAGGCGGGCAAGTTGCGGTGATGGCGCAGCACATGGGTGATGGCATATTCGGTCAGCGATGAATCCCCGGTCATCGGCTCGGCCTTGACCAGCGGCGCGTCGGGAAGGCTGGGATTGGCCAGCAGTCCCTCGACCCCGGCATATAGCGATACCATCAGTTTCAGGTTCGGCAATTGCGGAAGTTCGGCCAGGTCGATACGGCCGATCATGATATATTCGATATCCTCTGGCGCGCCGATGTCCGGCCAGATGCGCGCCTCGAGACCGTCGATGGCTTCCATCAGCGCCGCTTGCCAAGCCTCGCCCGAGCCCCGGAACGGATTGAGTAATAGCATCGCCACGGGCCGATCCTCCCTTGCAAATTTATTAAAAAGTGTTGCGCCGAGTGTTAGGGCTTCGGCCGAATGAAATCAAGCGCGCGCGGTGGAAAGCGGGGCGGTGCGTCTTGCACCCGGTGCATGCGCGGCGCATCATGCGCCATGTAAATCGGCGGCGCATCATGCGTCGGGCGCTAGTGGCCTGTATCATCTAATTTGCATGCCACTAGAACCGGAATTGGGAGGCAGTTCATGGACGACACAGGCACCACCGCGACAACCGTTGCCGAGGCCTATTTGAAGGCCCTCGCCGACCGCGGTATCCGCTACGTTTTCGCCAACGGCGGCACCGACTTCGCGCCGATCATCGAAGGCCTCGTAAAGTTCGGCGAAATGGGCAGGCAGGCGCCTGAATTCATCACCGTCCCGCACGAAAATGTCGCCGTTGCCATGGCCACCGGCTATTGGGAGATGTCGGGCGAAATGGCCGCCGTCATGGTGCATGTGACGGTCGGCACCGCCAACGCGGTTATGGGCATCATGAACGCGGCGCGCGAAAACATGCCGGTGCTGCTCGCCGCCGGGCGCACGCCGCTTACCGAAAGCGGCGATCCGGCATCGCGCGGCTTCAACATCCATTGGGGGCAGGAATCCTTCGATCAGGGCGGCATGCTGCGCGAATATGTCAAATGGGATTACGAATTGCGCCACGGCCAGCCGGTCGACAACATCGTCGGGCGCGCCATCGATATCGCGATGAGCGATCCCAAGGGTCCGGTCTACCTGACCCTGCCGCGCGAAGTGCTGGCCGGCGAGGCGTCGAGCACCGGTCCCGGCGCGCGCGGCCGCGCGCCGGGCAATCTGCCGACCCAGCCGACGCCCGAAGCCATCGAACAGGCCGCCGACATGATCGCCGACGGCGACAACGTGCTGATCGTCGCCGGCACCACGGGCCGCGATTCGGCGGCCGCCTTTCATGCCTTGAGCGAGCTTGCCGAGGAACATGCCATCGCCGTCGTCCAGCCGACCGCCGTCAACCTGCCGTCGAGCCATCCGATGAACCTCGGCATGCCGAGCCAGGAAACTCTCGATTGGGCCGACGTCATTGTCATTATGGATGCCCAGGTGCCGTGGATCCCGATGATCATGACGCCCGGTTCCGATAAAAAGTTCATCCATATCGCCATCGATCCGATGTATACGCGCTACCCGACCCGCGGCTGGGCCATCGATCTTGCCGTCGCCGGCAGAAGCGACGCCGCCCTGCCGCTCCTGAGGCAGGCCTTGGGGCCGAAGCTTAAATCCAAATCCAAGGCGGTCGATGCGCGCCGCGCCAAGATCAAGGAGATGCGGGACGCCATCAAGGCGCGGCAAGCGGCGCGCATCGAAGAGGTAAGCTCGATGTATCCGATCCATCCCGTGTGGAGCGCCCATTGCATCAACCAGGTTAAGGACGCCGACACCATCATCGCCAACGAGATCGGCGTGCCCCTGCCCTACCTCGAATTCGAAAAACCCGGCTGCCTGATCGGCGGCAGCGGGGCCGGCGGTTTGGGCCGCGCCCTCGGCGCCGCATTGGGCGCCAAACTGGCGCTGCCCGATCGCCAGGTGATCGCCGCCATGGGCGACGGCTCCTACATGTTCGGGGTGCCGATCTCCGCCCATTTTGTTTCCCGCGCCGCGAACCTGCCGGTCCTCAACATGGTCAGCAACAACGCCCAGTGGCTGGCGGTGCGCGGCGCCACATTGGCGGTCTATCCCGATGGCCACGCATCGAAGGCCAACGCCATGCCGGTCACCGAACTTTCGCCGTCGCCCGATTTCGAAAAGGGCATCGAAACGGTCGGCGGCGTCGGCGAAAAAATCGAGGATCCGGAGCAACTGATCCCGGCCCTGGAACGCGGCCTCAAGCATGTATCGGAGGGCACGCCGGTGTTGCTCAACGTCATCACCCAGGCCGCCCGCGGTTAAAACAGGCCAGCCGGTGGGCGCTGCGCCAAATACTCAGCCGCCGCGGACGCGCAATAGGCGGCGGACGATATCGGTGGACCCGGTGCGGCGGATGATTTTGTTCAGCCGCTCGGGATCGAGGCGCTGGGCGGTGCGGATATCGCCGGCCATTTGCAGCCGCGCGGGCTCGGTCAGGCCTCGCCAGACCATCAAGGCGATGCCGAGGCGGGTAAAGACCAGGCGTTGCTCCAGGGCACCGGTGGCGGCCGACATGGTCAGCGCGCGTTCGATCTCCGGGGCTTCGCCGCCGGCAAGAAACTCGACATAGGCGAGGCGCGACCAGGCGAAGGGATTGGCCGGCGCCCGTTTCAGGCTTTCCAGAAGCGATGCCTTGGCCTCGGCCAAGCGGGCGCGCCCGGCGGTGCCGCCGAGATTTTCGGCGCGCGCCTTTTTTAGTTGCGCGGCGCCGAGGGCGCGCCAGACGCGGCCGTCATCGATCCATTCAAGGGCCGTCCGGCGGCTGGCGATTTCCTGGTCGATATCGCCGGGCTTGCGCGCCGGATTGGCGCCGCCGGCGAGCCCGGCCGGATGCGCAATTCGGGCTGGCGCGACCAGGGGCGCGAGAAGCGGCTCGAACGGCGCCTGCACCAGGGCGCCGACAAAACGCGGCAGGGCCAGAAAAATAAGAAGGGCGGCGAGAAGCCCGGTGACGATTGAATTCAAGCGGCGCAAGGCTTTATACCAAGGTGCGGTGATAATGACCCATTGAGATCGCCCATGCGGTCCGCCGGGTAGGAAGGAACGCGCTGGCGATGTGGCGCATCGGCAAGCGTTTCCGACGCCCTCCGGCGGGCCGCATGGGCGACCGGAACGGCGGCATACCAAGGCTTTCGGACA
>NZAK01000067.1 GCA_002687515.1 Rhodospirillaceae bacterium | reverse complement strand
CTTTTGGGCAATTTCGCCCAAAAGCTTGCAATTATCGCCATGCGAAAAGAAGGCGCAGGGCCGCCCCAAGCCTTCGTTTCTCCTTGTAAAATCTGAATAAAAGTACACCGAGCCCAAATCAAATTGGGGCGAGGGACTTTTATTCACGGACGACTAGGCGGATTGCAAATTTATCGGAACACGAACCCGTTTTGCCGGGAAGGTGACGGTAACTTTGGTTCCCTTCCCGGCGGTACTTTCGATATCCAGGCTGCCACCGTGGATCTCGGCTAGCCTGATCGATAGAGGCAGGCCGAGACCGGTCCCCTCGGAAACGTCATCGGAGCCTGGCACCTGTCCGAACCGCTTGCGTGCAAGCTCGATCCCCGCCCGGTCCATGCCGATCCCCGAATCCTCGATCGTTACCTCCAGATTTCCGCTGTTATCGAGATTGCATGCCGCCACGATACGACCATCTTGCGGCGTAAATTTGACCGCGTTGGACAGGAGATTGACCAGAATTTGTTTCACCCGCCGCTTATCGGCGACGAGAAAAGGCGAATCCGCGCCAATTTCATTGCATAACTCGATGCCGTTGGTTTCGGCGCGGTGGGCCACCAATCGAATGGCGCTTTCAGCGACATTGGCGAGCGGAAACACCTCTTCGCTCAGTTCAATTTGGCCCTCTTCGATGGCCGAAACGTCCAGCAGATCATTGATCAAATCAAGCAGATGCTGACCCGAGGAACTTATGTATTCGATATAGTCCGCTTTTGTCTTTTCCGGCAGTTTGTCGGCGATTTCCGATCCCAGCGCCTCGGAGAAACCGATGATGGCGTTTAGCGGGGTGCGCAACTCGTGGCTCATATTGGCAAGGAATTCGCTTTTCGCCCGATTGGCGAATTCGGCGCTTTGGCGCGCGCTCTCCACCTCTATTTCATGTGATTTCTGTTCGGTAATATCCGTATGCAAGGACATCAGGCCGCCATCGGCAAGACGCTGCGAGCTGCGCACCAGCCAGCGGCCGTCGATCAACTGGTATTCGAGCGAGGTTGATTCCGCCCAAGCTTCAAACGGCTGCTCCCCGAGCCAGTCCGATACGGTTCGATAGCCCTCTACCTTGTTGAGGTTTCTTGCCTTGAGCGAAACAAAATCTTCCGCCGGCAATCCAGGCACCAGCGCGCTTGCCGCGTCGCCGCAAATTTCCCGGTAAAATTCGTTGCAGGCGACGAACTCGTTGTCCGCGTTCCACAAGACAAACCCCACATCCAATTTTTCCATGGCGTTCAAGAACCGCTCGCGCACTGTAGCCGCCTCGGCCCGCATTTGCATCTCGGCGGTGATATCGATGTTGATGCCACGGTAGCCCACGAATTGACCATCCTCGTCAAATATCGGTATGCCGCTGGAACGGATGAAAGCGTCGCGCCCACCGGGCAGACGCATCCGGAATTCGAAATTCCGGAATGCCCTTCGCGCCTGCAGGTCTTTCCGGTGGCGCCGCCAATTTTCGTCATCGCCGCCGCCGTCGCCAAGCAATTCCCAACGTGTTTTACCGATCCAGTGTTCCGGCGGATCGCTTCGCGTTCGTGGGTTGGCGTTGCGGATAAAGGCGAACCGGTGGTTCTGGTCGGTTTCCCAATACCGGTCGGCGGCGGCCGAGGCGAAATCATGGAACCGTTGCTCGCTGTTTTTTAGCCTTGTTTCAGTCCGTTTCCATTCGGATATGTCGCTCGCCACCGAGATCACGTAAATCTCGCCCGAGATATTCAAGGTGCTGTTGCGAACCTCCACCGGAAACATGCTTCCGTGTTTGCGCTCGAAACGGGTTAGCACGGCGGCCCAGTCGTCGGAGGTCGCCGCTTTCAAATAACTTACGCGGTCCCGTTCACCGAGGGCGCAATCGATCTGGTCGATAAATAGATTACCAATTTCGTCCTCCGTGTAGCCTAGGACCCGGCAGGTTTCACGGCCCGCCATGACGATGCCGCCGCGGCTGTCAGAGATCAGGATGATGCCGGCGGCGTTCTCAAGTAGTTGCCGTAAGATATGCCAATCATCCAACTCGCGGCGCGGCGCGCGCTCGGCGATAATGAGCAAGCGGCAATCGCCGCCGCTGCCCGGCACCGATGCCACATTTACATCCGCCGCGAAGGCGCTGCCATCGAGCCGCCAAAATCCGACGCTTTTGAATTCCTTCGCGGCCGGCGTCTCTTCGCCTTGTCCGCATTCGTCGTCGGCGAACAAATCCGTTGCGTCCCTGTCCGACGCGAACAACAGTTCCGGCGTCAGAATAAGGCGCCGCGGCGACAAGCCCGTCAGTTCGTCCAGTATTTCCGCGCCAAACAGGGTTAGCGCCGCCCGGTTGCCATGCAATATATGGTTCTTGCGGACAATTATGGCGGCCGGCAATGGTTCCAGCATCTGCGCGGCAATCGGGTGAAGCGACCCGTCCGGTGCGAATATGTCCGCGCCGAAGGCTTTAATCCCAGGCCCATCGGCCCAGCTATTTAGTATTCCTCTTCCCATCGATACCGACGACGATTTCGCTCCCAGGCTGCGCAACATGGAAGACAACTATCCATGCTTGTCGCATCTTATATGATCGACTTATCTTATTTGGGGGCCGAATGTAAAGATTACAATATATTAGGGTAAACTTTGTTACATTCCCGGACGCGTGGCATTAAGCCCGAGAGCGGCCCCGGCGATACCTTTGCAGCAGCCTTGCCGGCGAGGGCAACCGCCCGGCCAACCCGACAATTCGCTTCTGAAACGCCGGTATTTTGAGGATTTCCGCGATTCTGCGGTCGAGGAACGCCCAGGTTTCCTGATGGCCTTCGGATTCATCGGACAACCAATATAATATGGTTGCGGCATAAACCGGCGCCAGAAGCCCACGTTTCGTATAGTAGTTGAAATCCGTCGAAGTATCGCCGGCGGCCCGCCAAATTGCATCAACGGTTGTAGCCACGGCCCGCGCGGCGCGGATATTGCGGCCGGGCAGAGCGTGATAAGCGGCCAGCCGGCGCACCGCTTCCAGGTGTGGGGCCATCGCTTCGAGGCGGGCGCGGACGGCCCGGGCGACACGGTCGCGCACCGGCAAGGCGGCAACCTCCTGGCGGCCCAATTCGGCCGCCATGCGGCGGTCAAACTCGGCGCTGAAATAGGCGGCCAGATCGGCAACACCCCTTGGAAATACGTGCGCCGCCGCGTCCGCCGGCAATCCCAGATCGCCGGCGGCGGCGGCCAGCGCTCTGGGCGTCCAGCCGTCGAACGGTATATGGGTCAAGGCAGCGTCCAAAAGATCGCGCCGGATGGTTTCCAAATCGGTCATAAATCAGCTTCCGGCCGAGGCCTGGGCTTGGGTTGGAGCGCGGCCAACATATCCTTGTTGCGGTTGACTTCCTCGGCAAATCCAAACAACGATAAATCGTCCATCCGCATGGGATAAAGAATGCCGTCCAGATGGTCGCATTCGTGCTGTACGGCTCGGGCGTGAAAGCCTTCGGCCGTGCGTTCCATGGTCTCGCCATCGAGGGATAGCCAACGGTATCGGATCGCCGCGAAACGCGGTACCGCGCCCATCATCTCCGGTACCGACAAACAGGCTTCCCAATCCAGGCTTTTTTCCCCGCCGACCGGTTCGATTTCCGGATTGAACAAAACCGTCAAATCCACCTCTACGGCATCCCCTTCGCTGTTCTCGCGATCGCCCGGGACGAAAAAAATCACGATCCGTTTCGGGACATGAACCTGGGGCGCGGCAAGGCCGATACCGCCGGCGTCATCCAGGGTTTCGATCATGTCGCGCACCAACGCCCGCACCTCGGGGTGCGCCGGATCGTCGACCGGCGCGGCCTTTTGGTGCAGGACCGGATGCCCGATGCGGGCGATTTTCAGAATTGCCATACCCTGAATATGTCCAAAATTGCGGCTTCGTCAAACCCCAGAAATATTCGCCATTACCCTTCACATGTGCGTTCTTGTGTGCTAGAACGCGCGGCCTTGACCGCAATAGTCAGCCATAAGGAGCTGGTACAAACCGTGCATGTAACCGTTCGCGACAACAATGTCGACCAGGCGCTGAAAGCGCTGAAAAAGAAGATGCAACGCGAAGGCGTATTCCGCGAGATGAAATTGCGGCGCGCTTATGAAAAACCGTCTGAAAAGCGGGCGCGTGAAAAAGCCGAAGCCGTTCGCCGGGCGCGCAAATTGGAACGCAAACGCCTGGAGCGCGAAGGCTTCTAATTCTGTTTCTTCCGATTTCCCCTGTTATCAGAGTTGCATGACCAACCCGGCCGGTTAACCACGCCCGGCAAGGGCGCCGAGCGCATCTTCCCAGGTGCCGCGGCTGAACGCCATGATGCGCGGCGCCTCCCCTTCATTCCAGGAAATTTCCAGAACATTGAGGGGCGTCATGACCTTTAGCGTATGCGTGCCGGTCCATCCGGGGGTTTCGCGCACGATCTCCGGCGGACAGATTCCATCCGGAAATTCCGGCGCCGGATCGGGACCGCTGAGAGAGATATTGAATTCAATTCCATCGCGCGCGGCGCGCGCGGTCCGGGCACCATCGCCGCTATCGAGGCCGCCGGCCGCCAAAATGGAAAGCGCCGCCTCGGCCAGATCCTTCAAGTTCCTTTTGTGTCCGCTCATGCGCGCCGCCTCACCTAAAATCCCGCGGCCGATCCTTGGCGCCCGAGCCGGCACTGGACGCGGCCCCTGATTTGGCCACGCCGAAGCCGGCCGCCTTACGCTCGGCGAGGAACGTCTTGAATATATTCTTGGTCTCGGCGTTTCCATTTTCCTTGTGGATATACGGGCATACATCGACGCAGAGATGGCAATATTCGGGCCTCAGCCGGCACGCCGTGTAGCATTTTTCGATATCCACCAGCCAGCGCTTGACCCCGCCCGTAGTGATGAACTCGGCGCTCCCGGCGATCGCCCCGGCCGGACAGGCCTGGGTGCAGAGGCGGCATTTGGTGCAATAATCCTGAACCCCGAAGTTGATCGGCGCATCGGCTTGCAGCGGCAAGGTGGTGGTCACGAAAGCGGGCCGGAAGCTGGCGCCGAATTCGGGGTTGATCAGGCTGCCATGCTTGCCCAGTTCCCCGAAACCGGCCTGGTGCAATACCGGAACAGCCTGGATTTCGGTGCCGCCATTGTGGTGGGCGCGAGCCTTGTGGCCGAGATTTGCACGAATATGGCGGGCCAGTTCGGTCGATATCTCGGCGCAGCGCGCATAGACGCGGAAAGCTTCCACATCGACCGCGTCGGGTCCGCCTAGAACTTTATCGTAATGTTCATGGACGGTGATGGCGATCACCCAATGGTGGTCCAGCTCGGCGCCGATTTCCAGAAAATCGGGCTGCAGCCCGGCGATGCCGACCATATCGGCGCCCAAGTCAAGCGCCTGGTTTTTGATACTGGCGGTGGCGGCGGCCGGGCTCTCGGATTTACCTGGTTTTGCGGTCACTTCGCCGTCACGTGCCGGCGCCAGTTCCGCCCAGCGCCGCATGTGGGCTTCGCGCGCCGGCAAACGCCGGGCGAAAAAGGGCACGTCATCCAATCCGCGTTCCTGAAGCAGGCGGTTGAGCAACGGGTCTTCCATGTCCTGACGGCGTATCCAGCTGGTTCCCTTCATTGGCGCCTGCACTTTCCGATCTCGCCTGCCATTTGGCGGCTAATTCCACGGCAAAGTATTCGCGCCAACCGGCGCGCGAAAATGACTATAGCAGGTGCATCACCGGGCCTCTAGCAGGACAGGATATTTACTTTCATTTGGAGCATTTCCTTATCATACCTACCGATATAGCGATACGTGGAATCCCTATAAATTACATTCGTATGATTACCCTGTTCCAACGAGCTTTCGATACCTATTTAAAATTTTGCAGATTGGCGAGCCCGGCCGCCTTGCTCGAAAGGCCGGACAAGCCAGTAACCTAGCCCACATCTTAGAATGGATCGGATTTTGGGAACTGATGGCGATGGCGTACGAGTATGAATTCGATCGGGTTCGGAATTATGCCCTTTTTGTGCATGAAGACGAACTCGATTTCGCCGATGTCGTCGCGGGCTTCAAACGCCTGTTCGCGGAACCCGAATTCGAAGCCGGGGTCAACGTCCTTCGCGACATGAGCGGCTCGTTCTTTCCGGAAAACATCGCCTACGACTATCTGGAAAACATGTATGCCAACGAGAAAGGATGGATCGAGGACAGCCTCGGCGACTGCCGGGTCGCCTGGGTTGTCGGCTCGCCCGAGGATTTCGCGGTATTGCACCGCTGGTTAGTCCGCGACCGGTTATCCACCGTGCCGCAAGACCGCAAGACCTTCCGCCGGCTGGAAGACGCCCGGCGCTGGCTGGGCCTCTCCTGACGTCCTAACAGGTGCAGCCCGGTCAACGCCAAATCGCCGCCCGCCAGCGATGCGCAATCACCAGCGTAAGCACGATGCCCACCGAAATGTAGATCGACGCCGTTGCCCGAAAGCCGATCCATTCGATCAGCCCGCCCGAAGCCAAAAGGCCGATCGGCAGACCGTAGACCGCCAGCATGCGCACTCCCATCACGCGCGCCCGGTACCTGGCGTCGACCGCGTGCAGCAGCATCACCGTCATCGAGATCATGCCGAAACTATGGACGACGCCCATCACCATGAGGACGGCGAAACCGGCGTTCTTGGTTTCAAACTGGATGAACACCGCCAAGCACGCGTACCAGCCCAGAATTCCGAACAGCGCCGTGCGCCCCGGGCGGCCGCGTCCGCCGGCCACCGCCATGATGATCGAACCGGCAAGGGCACCGGTGGCGAACCCCGCCACCAACTGGCCGAGCCCGTTTTCGTCGACGGCGTAGATTTCCCGAGCCACATACGGCATCAGCCCGTGCGATATGGGAAACGCCGTCACATTGACTAGAAATGCCAGCCACATGATGGCGAGCAGCGCCGGCGTCGTGCGGATCAGGCGCAGCCCGTCCTTCAGTTCAGCCCAGCGCGTCGGTCTTGGGCTTTGGTCCGGCGAATGGTCCGGCGTTTGGCCGGCCGCCGGTTCCGGTGCCGGATGCTCCGCCGATACGCCGAGGGTAAAAGCGAAACTGATTAGGTAAAACGCCGCCACCGCCATATAGGCAAAGCCAATGCCAAGGAACGAAAACAGGCCGGCGCCCGAAAGCGCGCCGATGATCCGCGCCGTATCCATGGTCGCCCGCGACAGGCCGAGCGCGTTGGCCAGCCGTGCGCCCGGCATGGTGTCACCGATCAAGGCGTGGCGCATCACCAGGTCCGAGGGCCGCACCAGTCCGTTCAACACGGCAATGACAAAAACCTGGATGACGCTCAGGATTTCCAAAAAGCCCAGGACCATGATGATCGCCGCCAACAGCGTCATAAAGGCGCGCATCGAACACATCATGGCGCGCCGCCCGACGCGGTCGCCGAAGACACCGAACATCGGCGCGACCAGGGTCCCGAGGAACTGCAACGAGCCGAACAGGGTCAATAGCAGCACCGAGCCGGTCTCCACCAGGATGTACCAGCCGAGGATCAGGGTTTCCATTTCCATCGCCCAGGATGTCAGCAGATCGGCGGGCCATTGGAAGCGGAAGCTGCGCACCTGGAAGGCGGCCAAGGGGCCAAGGGAAGTGATATTTTTCAAATTGGTCTACCTTGGGGGGGCAGAGGCGGGACATGCGGGACCGATCATCCAGCGGCCCAGCATGCGCCTGCGGATGGCTTCACTCAAGCACCGATACCGCTTGATCCTTTGGTTGCTTGGCAATTAGGCTGTTCGTCAAACCTCGGTCAGGGAGCTTCAAGCATGTATCAAACCAAAACCGTCGATATCGACGGCAGCCCGATGCAGGTGCTGCTGTTCGCACCGGAAGGCGCCGGGCCGTTTCCGGGGCTGGTCGTCGCGCAGCATATTCCGATCGCCCACGAAGGGCTTGAGAAGGATCCGTTCACCATCGATATCGGCGAGCGGCTGGCCAAGGCCGGCTTTGCCGCCGCCATTCCTTTCATCTTCCATTGGTGGCCGCCTGAAGAGGACCGCATGGTCAAGCGCGACAATTTCCGCGACGACAATCTGGTGAAGGATCTGGACGCGGCGCATGGGCTGCTTGCCGATATGGACGGCATCGACGCGGGGCGTATCGGTATCGTCGGCCATTGCTGGGGCGGGCGCGCCGCCTGGCTCGGCGCCTGCCGCAATCCAAATTACAAAGCCGCCGCGGTCATGTATGGCGGCCGCGTCAAGTTGGGCATGGGCGAAGGCGCCGAGCCGCCGATCAGCCTGGCCGGCAACATCACCTGTCCGGTGCTCGGCATCTTCGGCAACGACGACAAGAATCCGACGCCGGAAGACGTCGATGATTACGAAGCCGCCTTGCAACAGGCCGGCGTCGAATACAGCTTCCACCGCTATGACGGCGCCGGTCACGGTTTTCAGGATTTCTGCGACGATGACCGCTACCGCCAGGAACAATCAGACGATGCCTGGGCTAAACAGTTGGCGTTTTTCGAGACCCATTTGATGTAATCGAAGTGTCATGAAAAAGCTCGCCGCCCTCGCTACCATCCTTTTGCTTGTCGCCGCCTGTTCGACGACCAGGCTGCTCTACAGCTTTGCCGACGATTTCATCGAGAGCGAGGCGGAATTCTATCTCAAGCTGGATGAAGAGGGCGAAAGTTTCGTCGAGACCAAGGTCGACGATTTCATCGGCTGGCACCGGACGGCGATGCTGCCCCGCTACGCCGGCTATCTCGGCGCCCAGGCCGACCTGATCGAACGCGGCGGATTGAACCGGGCCGGCGTCGATGCCGCCGTCGATAAGTTTCGCGAGCTTATGGAAGGCACGGTGCGCGGCTTCACGCCGCACGCCGCCATGGTCCTCGCCCGGCACACGGGCACCGCCAAAATCGCCCATTTCAGCGAACGCCTGGCCGAACGCGCCGAGGAGCACCGCGAAAATTTGGACCAGCCCGCCGCCGAGCGCGCCGAGGAACGCGCCGAACGGACACAGGATAATTTCGAACGTTTCATCGGCGATCTGACCGACGGCCAATTGACAATCATCCGCCGCCACGTGGCCGCCACCATGAACGACACGGCGCGCCGGTTGCGGCGGCGGCAACGGAACTCGAAGCGCCTGGTGGCGTTCCTCGCGAAGCAGCCCGATGAACGGCAAATCCGGATTTTCCTGGATGCCATGTTCCTCGATCCGGACGCCGGCGCGCCGCAAACCGAGCGCCAATTCCGCGAGGCCCGTTTCCGGCGTTTTCGAATTTTTATGGCCGATATGCTGACATCCCTGACGGCGGAACAGCGTGAAACCCTGGTTCGGAACCTGCGTGATTACGCCGAGGATTTCAACGCCATCGCAAGTTAGCCAACCTACCGATCAGCAACGGAGCCTGAGATGAAAAGCTATGACCTTTTGCAAGAAGCCGAATTCAGCCCGGACCGCCATGTCGAGAAGATACTCGGCGATATCGCCGAGGGCGACGTGACCGTGGCCTGCTGGGAGCCGGGCCAGACCAGTCCCGACCACTGCCACCCATGGGCGACGGAAATCTATTATTGCATCGAGGGCGGCGGCGTCATGCGGACCCCCGAGGGCGCGATCGATATCACCCCCGGCTCGGTGGTCGCGCACCCGCCCGGCGAGTTGCACGAATACCAAAACGGGCCTGAAAGGTCGTTGTTGTTCCGGGTACGCTATGGCGGCGACAAGGCGGCGCGCCTCAAGGAATGGCCGAGCAATCCCGAATTCCAGCCGAGCGACGCGGATATCGAATATTTCAGCGCCTAAACGGCGGTACCGTTCCCTACCCCAGGGACTGAACGATGCTTTCGGTCATCGTCTTGGCGTCGCCGAACAGCATCATCGTGTTGTCGCGGAAAAACAGCTCGTTAGCGACGCCGGCATAGCCCGACGCGAGCGATCGCTTGAGGAACAGCACGGTGTTCGCGTTCTCCACATCGAGGATCGGCATGCCGTAGATTGGGCTCTGCGGGTCGGTCTTGGCGACCGGATTGGTGACGTCGTTGGCGCCGATGACGAAGGCGACGTCGGCGGTCGAGAATTCGTGGTTGATTGCCTCCAGCTCGAAGACCTCGTCATAGGGCACGCTTGCCTCGGCCAGGAGCACGTTCATGTGTCCGGGCATGCGCCCCGCCACCGGGTGGATGGCATAGGATACATCGACCCCTTCCGCCTTCAGAATATCCGACATTTCCCGGAGCGCGTGCTGCGCCTGGGCGACGGCCATGCCGTAACCGGGAACGATGATCACCTTCGATGCGTTCTTCATGATGAAGGCGGCATCGTCGCCGGAGCCGGATTTCACCGCGCGGTCGCCCCCGGGGCCGCCGGTGGCCGCCGCCACCTCGCCGCCGAAGCCGCCCAGCAGCACGTTGAAGATCGACCGGTTCATGCCCTTGCACATGATGTAGGACAAGATGGCGCCCGACGAGCCGACTAGCGCGCCGGTGACGATCAGCGCCGTATTGCCGAGGGTGAAACCGATGCCCGCCGCCGCCCAGCCGGAATAGGAATTGAGCATCGACACCACCACCGGCATGTCGGCGCCGCCGATCGGAATGATCAGCAGAAAGCCGATCAGCAGCGACAGCGCGACGATCCCCCAATATGCGTTTTCGGCGTTGGAAACGACCAGCCAGACAACCAGCGCGACGATGGCGATGCCGATCAGCGCGTTCAGCGGATGCTGGCCGGGAAAGGTGATCGGCGCTCCCGACATGATACCTTGCAGTTTGGCGAAGGCGATCACCGAACCCGAGAAAGTGATGGCGCCGATCGCCGTGCCCAGCGACATTTCGATGAGGCTGGCGGCCTTGATATTGCCCAAGGTGCCGATGCCGTAGGCTTCCGGCTCGAAGAATGCGGCGGTGGCAACGAACACGGCGGCAAGCCCGACCAGTGAATGAAAGGCGGCGACCAGTTGCGGCAGCGCCGTCATTTGTATCTTCAGCGCCACCACGGTGCCGATGGTACCGCCGACGAGCACGCCGATGATGATCAGCTCGAAACTGAGGATCGACGGATCGGCCAGGGTGGTGGCGATGGCGATAACCATGCCGATGATGCCGAAGGCGTTGCCGCGGCGCGCCGAAACCGGCGACGACAGACCATTGAGCGCGAGGATGAAGAAGACGGCGGCGGCCAGATAGGCGAAGCCGGTTGCGGTTTCATTCATGGCGTCCCCCTAGCTTTGCTTTTTCTTGAACATGGCGAGCATGCGCTGGGTGACGATGAAGCCGCCGAAGATATTGACCGAGGCCAGTGCCACGGCGGCGAAGCCCATAACCTTGGAGAAGTTTAAATCCGCCGGCCCCGCCGCGACCAGGGCGCCGACGATGATCACCGAGGAAATGGCGTTGGTGACGCTCATCAACGGCGAATGCAGCGCCGGGGTGACGCTCCACACCACATAGAAGCCGACGAACACCGCCAGCACGAACACGGAAAACAGGAAAATGAAGGGCTCGCCCTGCTGGGCGGCCTCAACGGCCAATTTTTGGCTTAACGCATCGGTGCCCACGTCAACTTCCCCCTCCAGCTAGGGCCGGATGGACAACCGCGCCATCCCGGCAAATCAAGGTTCCTTGGATGATCTCGTCTTCCCAATCGATGGCCATTTCCTTGCTCTCGGCATCGACCAGCGGTGTCAGGAAGTTGATGATGTTCTTGGCGTAGAGCGAACTGGCGTTTTCGGCCAGACGGCCGGGGACATTGTCGTGGCCGACGATGCTGACCCCATGCTTTATCACCACCTTGCCCAATTCCGAAAGCGGGCAATTGCCGCCCGCTTCCACCGCCAGATCGATGATCACCGCGCCGTCGGGCATCGAGCGCACCATTTCCTCGGTGACCAGCACCGGCGCCGGACGGCCCGGGATCAGGGCGGTGGTGATGACCACGTCCTGTTTCTTGATATGTTCGGCGACCACCTGTTTCTGCTTTTCGAAATATTCGGGCGGCATTTCCTTGGCGTAGCCACCTTCGGTCTGCGCGTCCTTTTCCATTTCCGGATCAACCTCCAGGAACTTGCCGCCCAGGCTTTCCACCTGTTCCTTGGTGGCCGGGCGCACGTCGGTGGCGGTAACCACGGCGCCGAGGCGCCTGGCGGTGGCGATCGCCTGCAAACCGGCGACGCCGACGCCCATGATGAACACCTTGGCCGGCGCGATGGTGCCCGCCGCCGTCATCATCATCGGAAAGGCGCGGCCCAATTCGCCGGCCGCATCCAGCACCGCCTTGTAACCGGCGAGGTTGCTTTGCGAGGACAAAACATCCATCGACTGGGCGCGGGTGATGCGCGGCATCAAATCCATCGCGAAACCGGTCAGCCCGGCCGCCGCCAGGGCGGCAACGCCATCCTTGTTGGACAGCGCCGACATATGGGCGATCACCATGGCGCCCGAATTGATCAGACCGATTTCGTCTTCGCCCTCGTCGGCGCTCATCGGGGCGCGGACTTTAAGCACCAATTCGGCATCGCCGAGCACGGCGGCGGCGCTATCGGCGATGCTGGCGCCGGCCTCGCGCAAAAGGTCATCGGAAAAGGATGCGCCGGCGCCGGCGCCCGCCTCGACGCTGACATCGAAACCCAGCGCAACCAGTTTTTTGACGGAATCGGGCGACACCGCGACCCTGGTTTCGCCTTCGCGGCGTTCTTTCGGCACACCTACTTTCATGGCTGTCCCCCAAGAAGACGGACCGAATTGATCCGGCGACAAAATGGCTGTTCAGTTCCGGTTTGCCAAGGGTCTATCGCGCCGAATCGAGGTATTTTCGCAAAATATTTTGAACCAATTGTCGGCCGGGTTTTGGCCGGATATATCTTTTGACTTGGATTTTGTAGTAAGAATGCAAACATTCAGTGTGGGGGACTGGCACCCGCCAGATGCCCGACGCAGGTGCATGCGATGGCTGATCGAAAAACCGAAGCAACCGAAGACGACGAACCGGAGCTGGTTGCATCCGAATTGGACGAACTGACCCATCGCGAACTGGGCCATATTTACGACGATTCGACGCGGACCATCATTTATTCAAAGGGTATTCAATGGAAAGCGGTGGCCTCGACGCTGGTCATCTATGTGGTGATCGTCGCACTCGCCAAATATGTGTCCCACGGCGAACAATTCATGATGGTGCTCAAATTATCGGCCATTGTTATGGCGATGGCCGCAACCTTCATGCTGGTTCTGTTCCAGTTCTGGCAACACACCGAGGCCCGCAAACTGGCCGCCATCGAATCCAGCTATTCCAGCCTGTTCCGGAAGATCCGCAGGATCAAATCAAAGCGCGAAGCCGATTTTCACCGCTACATCATCCTGCTGTTCATGGTTGGCTCTATCGTCTTGGGGTGTGTCATCACGCTGATGAGCCTCGAGGCGATCGCGCCAAATCGATAGGCTCGGCGCTTTATACCAACCTATATGAATAGACACCCATTGTGATCTTCTTTCCCGTTTCCTCGGTAGGAGGGGAGGCGCCGGCGATGGCGTTCTATCGGCAAGCCTTCCCGACACCCCGGGGGCCCACCGGGGGGTGTCCCCCCGATTCTAAAATGCGGGGGGCGCCCCCGCGACCCCCGAGGGGGCGGGAAAGGCGACCCGAAGGGCGGCGCCTGCCGGCTCCCGGATGTCGTCGCGCACCGCTTGTGGTGGATTGGCACCACGGCGCGGCACGCTCCTAACCGGAAACCTGCAGGCGCCGTCACAATGGGTGTCTATTCATGTAGGTTGGTATTAAACCGGCCCGAAGTGGACGCGGCGGCGAAATTGCCGATATAATCGGTCAATCGCATCCCCACGGAAAACTTGGCAGGAGGCCGCGCCATGCGCATCGTCGATTCCCACTTCCATTGGTGGCCGCGCTCGGTATTCGAAAGCTTGCGCAAGCGCACCGGTTATCCGCGCGTCGAGACCGACAGCGACGGCAACTACGCCTATCTGCGCGATGACGGCGCCAGCGATTATATTTTGTCAAGCTGGCCCGCCTGGTTCGATCTGGATAAGCAGTTGGAACACATGGACGGGCTTGGGCATGATGTCGATGTGGTCTGTTCGATCGGGCCGTTTTCGGTCGCCTTTTCCGAACTTCCCGCCACCGAGGGGCGCGACGCGGCGATGCTCTGGAACCAGGAAATGGCCGGCGCCCAGAAAAAATATCCGGGCCGGGTCTGGGCCTCCGGCGCGGTGCCGCTCCAGGATACCGATATCGCGCTCGAAGTGATGAACCACGCCATCAACGATCTTGGCCTGATCGGATTGAACCTGCCGGGCAGCGTCGGCGCCGATCCCCGGATCGACGCGGAGCGGCTGGAGCCCTTTTACGACCGTGCCGAGGAACTGGGCATTCCGCTGTTCCTGCATCCCACCGACGCGGTCTTTTCCGATATGCTGACCGGCTATGACGGCGCCCTGTTCCTAAGCCTCGGCCGGGTGGTCGAGGTCAGCGTCGCCGCCATGCGCCTGGTCTTGTCGGGGGTCATGGAACGCCATCCGGACCTGAAGGTGGTGATGTCGCATACCGGCGGCGCCCTGCCCTACCAATCGGGGCGCATGGACAAGAATACCAAGAAAGCCAAACTGCCGCGGCCGGCGAGCACCTATCTCAAGCGGTTTTACACCGACACCGTGTCGCCGCACTCAGAAGGCATGAAGTTCGCGGTCGATTATTACGGCGCCGATCAGGTCATGTACGGCAGCGACTATCCGTGCTGGAGCCCGGCCGATGCCTTGAAATTCCTGGACGGCGCCGGCCTCTCGGACGAGGTCAAGGAAAAGATCCTGGGGGCCAATGCGCGGCGCATATTGGGGCTCGGCGATCCGATCAGGGCGGCGGCGGAATAAGCGGGCGATAAACGACGTTCCGCCATGCATGCCGACCACTCTGCCCTGCAAATCATCGCCCATGTCTGCATTGCCTTCCTGTTCCTCTTCCGGGGCGTCACCGCGTTTCCCCAATTCGATGAGCATCTGAAAACCTTCGAGGGCCATGGCATCCCGTTTCCGCGCTTGGTTTTATCTTTGGGCCTAGCCACCATGCTGCTCGGCGGCCTTTCGGTGCTGTTCGACTTTCACGCCTGGATCGGGGCCGCCATGCTGGTCCTCTTCACGGTCCTTTCGAATTTCATCTATCACCATTTCTGGACCATGACCGAGCCCGGCAGGCGGCAAACCCATCTCTGGATTTTCTGCAACAATATAGGCGTCATCGGCGGGCTTTTGCTGGTCGTCGCCATCTGAGGCGACGCGATCCCCGCCCTAATGTGCGGGTTTCAACCCGATCGCGTCGAACGCCGCGTTCTGGTTTTTCTCCAGCACCTTTTCATCGAAATCGTCGATCAGGTCGTGGAACAACTGATGCCAGTTGATGCGGGCGCCGAGGTGGGTGAAGACCGAGCCGAGGCCGATGGCGGCGCGGTCCATGAGCACGAATTCCGGCGGCGGACGCACGCCGCCGACCCGGTTCAATTCGCGGCGCACATGGCCGGCAACATCGGCGCCGTATTCGCCTTCCTGTTCCTGGATCGGGCGGACGCGGTCCTCCAGCAAGGGGGCGTAGACAAACTCGGCCCAAAGGTTGAGGACATCGATGACTTCCCTTGAGAGCCCGGTGAAGCCCCAGATTTCATAGGCATGAACGGCCAGCTCCGGATCGTTGTCGCGGAGCGCCGTATAGAGATCGATGACGCCCTTGATGAAAGACGGCTTGAAGACCCGGATACAGCCGAAATCCATCAGGTTGATGGCGCCATCGGCGCGCACCGTGTAGTTGCCGAGATGCGGATCGCCATGGATGACGCCGTAATTGTATAAGGGCACGTACCAGGCGCGGAACATATTGAGGGCGACCCGGTTGCGGTCCTCGACATGATCGTGGGCATCGATGTAATCCAGCAGCGGCGCGCCCTCGAGCCAGCTCATGGTCAACAGCCGGTCGCCACAGAGACCGTCAAACACCTGCGGAATATGAACGTCGGGCTCGGCGGCCAGCATTTGCGTATAAAGACGCATGTGCCGCGCCTCGCGCCGGTAATCCAGTTCCTCGTGCAGCCGGGCGGCAAGTTCCTTATGCACCTCGGAAGGATCGATTGCCTTGTCATAACGCCGGTAGATGCCAAACACCAATTTGAGCTGGCGCAGATCCGCCTCCACCACCGCGTTCATGTCCGGATATTGCAGTTTGCAGGCGAGGTCCTCGCCACCCGGTCCGGTTGCCCGGTGCACTTGGCCGAGGGAAGCGGCGGCGGCGGCATGGTGGCTGAATTCGGCGAACATTTTTTGCCAGCCGGCGCCGAGCTCGGCGGCCATCCGCCTTTTCACGAAATTCCAGCCCATTGGCGGCGCGTTGGATTGCAACTCGGCCAATTGGGCGGCGTATTCCCGGGGCAGCGCGTCGGGGATGGTGGAGAGGATTTGCGCCACCTTCATCAACGGCCCCTTGAGCCCGCCGAGGGCAACCTTCAAATCCTCGGCATGCTCCAAACGGTCGATCTTGAGGCCCAGATAACGTTCCCCGGCCAGGCGCGCGGCCAGCCCGCCGACGGCGCGGCCGACCCGTGCATAACGCCGGGCGCGGCCGCCGATGGGGGTGCGCTCAGCCATTGCGCATCCCTGCCTCCAATTCGTCGACAAAGCCCGATATGACGCCGAGCCCGCGCTTCCAGAATTCGGGATCGCCGGCGTCGAGGCCGAAGGGCGCCAACAGTTCCTGGTGGCGGAGCGTGCCGCCGGCCTTCAGCAGATCCAGATATTTGCCCTTGAAACCGCCATCGCCGTCCCGGGCGCCGGCCTGAAAAACATCATAGAGCGAATTTACCAGGCAGTCGCCGAAGGCGTAGGCATAGACATAAAAGGGGGCATGGATGAAGTGCGGAATATAGGCCCAATAATATTTGTATTCGTCATCGAAGCGGAAGGCCGGACCCAGGCTTTGGCGCTGCACCTCAAGCCAGATTTCGCCGAGCCGCTCGGCGCTCACCTCGCCCAACCGGCGCGCGTCATGGAGGCGGATTTCGAAATCGCAGAACGCCACCTGGCGGACCACCGTGTTCAGCATATCCTCCACCTTGCGGGCCAGAAGCAGCCGCCGCCGGGCGCCATCGCCGGCGGCGTCGAGCATGGCGCGGAAGGTCAGCATTTCGCCGAACACCGATGCCGTTTCCGCCAGGGTCAAGGGCGTATCCGACAGGAAATGCCCTTGCGGCGCGGCCAGCACCTGATGCACACCGTGGCCCAATTCATGGGCCAGGGTCATCACGTCGCGCGCCTTGCCGTGATAATTCATCAAGATATAGGGATGCACCGAGGGCACCGTGGAATGGGAAAAGGCACCCGAATCCTTGCCCGGCCGCGGCGCCGCGTCGATCCAGGAATTTTCAAAAAAGCGCTCGGCGATATGGCTCATTTCGGGCACGAACCCGGCATAGGCGTCGAGCACGGTTTGCCGCGCATCGTTCCAGGCTATGCGTCCCTCGCCGGCATCGGGCAGGGGCGCGTTGCGGTCCCAGTAATCGAGGACATCGAGCTCCATCCAGCGCGCTTTCAGCGCGTAGTAGCGGTGCGCTATGGCGGGGTAGGATGCCTTGACCGCGGCAATGAGGGCGTCGACCACTTCGTCTTCCACCTGATTGACGAGGTTGCGGCGCGATATCGGCCGTTGATGCCCGCGCCAGCGGTCCTCGATCTCCTTGTCCTTGGCCAGGGTGTTGGTGATCAACGAAAACAGCCGGACATTTTCGCCGAGCACCCCGCCAAAGGCCTTGGCCGCCTTGCGCCGGACCGATGCCTTGGCGTCCATCATCAAATCCAGAACCTCGGCCGAAGACAGCTTGCGCCCATCCACATCGAAGCGCAACATGGCCATCGTCTCATCGAACAGGCGGGTCCAGGCGGCGCGCCCCGGCACGTTTTTCTGGTGCAGGATTTTTTCGAGGTCATCGCCGAGCTGATAGGGTTTCAGAGCCCGGTTGGCGTCGATCCAGGATTTGTATCGCCGAAGCCCGGCATCCTCCAATTTTTCCGCCAGCACATGGTCATCAATTCGGTTCAACTCGAGTTCGAAAAATATCAGCCGCGATGAAATATCCGTCACCCGCTCGTTGATGTTCTGGTAAAAGGCCGCGATCTCGGCATCCTGGGTATTGGCGGCGAACAGCAGCTGGCCGTAGCTGCGGGCGCGTTGCAGGGTTTCGTCGATGGCCTCGATTTCGCTGACGGCTGCGCCCAACGCCTTGCCGCCGAGGTCGGCCAGCCTGCCTTGGTATTGGTCCGCGAATTCAGTGGCGCGCCGGGCCGCATCGCCCAAATCGCGGGCAATCGCCGGATCATCCCTGCCGCTGTAAAGATCGCCCAGGTCCCAGGCCGGCAATGGATCGGAATCGTGATTTGCAAGATTGTTGGTGTAAGTATGCATGGCTCCGGTATATGGTAAAATGAAAGGGGCTTCAAATCACGGCGGGGAGATTTGAGATGTACGAATGGCAGAATCTGGCTGAAATGTTCATGGCCGGTGTCGAAAGGCGGGGCGCGGGACCATTCCTGTGGGCTAAAATGGACGGCGCCTACGTTTCCAAAAGCTGGACCGAAGCCGCCGACGAGGTATCAAAGCTGGCGCGCGGCCTGCGCAAACTGGGCGTCGGACCCGGTGACCGGGTGGTTTTGTGTTCCGAAAGCCGGCCCGAATGGCCGCTCGCCATCATCGCGATCATGGCCATCGGCGGCATTGCGGTGCCCGCCTACACCACCAACACGGTCGCCGACCATCTGCATATCCTGGCCGATTCCGGCGCCGTCGGCGCCATCACCTCAAGCACGGCGTTGTCGGAACGGGTGCTGGCCGCCAGCCAGACCCATAATATTAAATTCCTGATCACCATGGATAAATTCGAAACGGCGCAATCGCCCGGCACCGATCTCTATGACTGGGACGGCTTGCTGTCGGCCGGCGCCAAAGAACCCGACGACATCGCCGCCGCCATCGCGGAACGCAAGATCGACGATACGGCGGCCCTCATCTATACCTCGGGCACCGGCGGCGCGCCGAAGGGCGTGATGCTCAGCCATAAGGCAATTATGCATAATTGCGAGGGCGCCCGCGACGCCCTCGAGGAAATCGGCCTTGATGACGAGGTCTTCCTGTCCTTCCTGCCATTGTCCCATTCCTATGAGTTCATGGCCGGCATGTTCTTCCCGATTTCCATCGCCGCGCAGATTTATTACGCCGAGGGGATCGAGTACCTGTCGCGCAACCTGACCGAGGCGCGGCCGACGATCATGACCGCCGTACCGAGGCTGTACGAGGTCATGCACGGACGCATCGCCAAGGGTGTCGAACAGGCCGGCGGCGCCAAGCAAAAACTCTTCAACGCCGCCGTCGAACTGGGCAGCCGCGAGTTTCTCGAGCCGGGCTCGCTCGGCTTCGGCGAGAAGATCAAGAACGCGCTCGTCGATAAACTGGTGCGCAACAAGGTGAGGAACAATTTCGGCGGCCGCCTGAAGGCGCTGGTTTCCGGCGGCGCGCCGCTCAATTACGAAATCGGCCTGTTTTTTACGGCGCTCGGCCTGCGCCTCCTGCAAGGCTATGGACAGACCGAATCGGCACCGCTGATCAGCGTCAACCGGCCGAAGCGGATCAAGCTGAAGACGGTCGGCCCGCCGGTCAAGAACACCGAGGTCAGGATCGCCGACGACGGTGAGATTCTGGCGCGCGGCGATCAGGTCATGCAGGGCTATTGGCGCAACCAGGACGCCACCAACAAAGCCATCATCGATGGCTGGCTGCACACCGGCGATGTCGGCCATATGGACGAGGACGGTTATATCGAGATCACCGACCGCAAGAAGGATATCATCGTCAATTCGGGCGGCGATAATTTGTCGCCGCAGCGGGTCGAGGGGTTCCTGACCCTGCAGCCGGAAATATCGCAAGCCATGGTGCATGGCGACAAGCGCCCGCACCTGGTCGGCATCATCGTGCCCGATGCCGAATTTGCGAGCGAATGGGCCAAGGAAAACAGCAAACCGGAGGAATTGGCCGAGCTGATCGGCGATTCCGAATTCGCGCGCGCCATCGACGGCGCGGTCGACCGGGTCAATGCCGATCTCGCCGTCAACGAGCGGGTGCGCCGGGTGATGCTGATCGCCGATGCCTTCAGCACCGATAACGAAATGATGACGCCATCGCTCAAGGTGCGCCGGTACAAGGTGATGGAAACCTATGGCGAGCGCCTGGAAGCGTTGTATTGAGCCGCCGGCTCCGGGTTTCCTTGACAGAATTTCGGCAGTGTTGGATCATCCCTTGGCAATGATCCGGATTTGCAGGGGGGGGAACACCGGCATCGGCAGGTTCCCGGATGATCAGGCCAAGGCGGCCTGACCGAAAGAGATCAATTTTTTCTGCAATTCTAAATGCGAGGTCTAACGACAGATAAACCCCAAACCAAACCAAAATGGAGGAAACGATGAAAATCATTAAATCCACGATCGCCGCGGCGGTGGCGTTGGCCTTGGCTGGCCCCGCCTTGGCGCAGAAATCCAAGGACACCATCCGTCTGTCCCTGGATGAGCAGATTCCAAAGATTTCCACCTACCACTGGCCGGTCGGCGAGGCCGGGCAATTCTACCGCCGTGTGTATCAGGGCCTCATGGCCTATGACGAATATGAAGGAAAGTTCGTGCCCGCACTGGCGACATCGTGGAAACGCATCAATGACACGACCATCGAATTCAACTTGCGCAAGGGCGTCAAATTCCACAACGGCAATCCGTTCGATGCCGATGATGTCATCAACACCTTCGCCTATGTGGGCAGTCCCAAGGTCAAGCTGCGTTTCAAGTCCCGCTACAACTGGGTCAAGGAAGTGCAGAAGCTGGGCTCCCACAAAATTCGCGTTGTCGCCAAGAAAACCAACGCCATGGATATGGCGCTGCTGGCCTTCCGGCTGCTGATCCTGGATTCCAAGGTCCACAAGAAGCTGGATAAGAAATCCGATTACGGGCGCGTCTCGGCGGCCGGCACCGGCGTGGTCAAGATTTTCTCGGTGGACCGCAACAAGGGCGTGGTTGCCGGGCGCAACGATGCCTTCAATTCCGGTGAGCGCAAGTATTTTCCGGCTCCGGCCAAACGCGTCATCGGCATCCATCTGCCGGACAACCAGACCAAGATCGCGCAATTGATAAGCGGCGGCGTCGACATGGTGCGGAATATTTCGCCCGACAACGCCAAGGCCCTGGCCAACCATCCGAACCTGGAAGTCAGCTATCTGAAATCCAATTTCATGGTCTTTTTCGCCATCGATTTGGCCGGCGTATCGGGCAACAAGGCGCTGGCCGATGTGCGCGTGCGCAAGGCCATCTGGATGTCGATGGACCGGGACGTGATTATCAAGCACATCGTTCCGGGCGGCTCGCGGGCGCAGAAAATGAAGGCGCTGTGCTTTAAATCAGCGGCGGCCTGCAAATGGACCAAGGACGCACCGCCCTTCGATCCGGCCCAGGCCAAAAGGCTTCTGGCGGAAGCCGGATACCCGAATGGCATCGATTTTACCTTCCACGTCATCAGCCGCATCAAGGAGATCGGCGAAGCCATGGCCGGCGAGATGCGCAAGGTCGGCGTCCGCGCCAAGGTGCAGCCGACCAATATCGGCACCTATCGGCGGCTGCAGGGCCAGAAAAAACTGCAAGCTTGGCTGATCGCCTATCCGGCGGGCTCGTTTCCCGACGCCGGCAACCACCTGAATGTGTATTTCAGGGGCAGTCGCACCCAATATATGGGCGCCGATCCGATCATCCTCGGCGCCATGAAAAAGGGCGCCGGCGAGTTGAACCTCAAAAAGCGGGCCGAATTCTATTCCACGGCCTACGACCGGGCCAACGAGATGATTTACAATATGGCGGTGACTTCCCTGCCCTACGTCATTGCCCATACCAAGGACGTCAAAGTTGGCTTGGATTCGCTGAGCACCGGCGAAATTTACGTCAATAATTACGGCTGGAAATAATAATCCGGCGACAATCATCCAAGGGCGCGCGGCCGGTCCGCGCGCCCTTTCCTTATCACCAAGATTTCATTTGTTAAATTACCGTCCGATCCCGTATTCGGGGACTGTCAGCAACCCAAAACTGCCGAGGAGGATTCCATGTCCGCATACTATATTGCTAATATTTCCGCCGTCACCGACCCTGAGAAAATGAAGGAATATGCGGCTGGCGCCGGCCCCATCATCGAAAAATTCGGCGGCAAGGTTCTTGCCGCCTCGCCGCCGGAACTGTTCGAGGGCGAAAGCGACACCATGCGCGCCGTGGTGATCGAGTTTGCCGACATGGCGGCGCTCAAGAATTGGTATAATTCGGACGAATACAAACCGCTGGCGGAATTACGCATCTCCGTCACCGAAGGGCTCGCATACGCGCTCGAGGGTATGTAGGGGGCGGCCGTCCGGGGCCTGCCTTTTGTTATTTTACGGCGCAGGCGTCCTGTTTCGGTCAGCTTACATTAAATGTTGGGCTTATACCACCCTGCACAGATAAACACCCATTGTGACGGCGCCTGCCGGTTTCCGGTTAGGAGCGTGCCGTGCCGTGATGCCTTTGCATCATAAGCGGTGCGTGACGACATCCGGNAGCCGGCAGGCGCCGCCCGAAGGGTCGCCTTTCCCNNCCCCTCGGGGTGTCGGGAAGGNTTGCCGATNGANCGNCATCGCCGGCGCCTCCCCTCCTACCGAGGNAACGGGAAAGAAGATCACAATGGGTGTTTATCTGTGCAGGNTGGTATTACCCGGAAAAGGGCCGGCATGCGCGCCTACATGCTGGCCGGTATATTCAGGGAACCGGTGGCCGCCGGGGCGATGCCCACCCCGATGATCGCGGCGTCCACCGCGGTAAACTTGACCGTCTGCGCCGCGATCCGGCGGCCGCATGGTTTGGGCGACCAATCAGGACCGCAAGCAGCCGGACCGACAACCCAATATATTTTATTTGATTGTCATAATAAATAAATTTCATATAAATTCACAATACGAAATTTTCGCATAGTTTCGGATTGGAGAGGGCTGAAATCAAGTGGTCCCGAAATTCGCAGTGATGTCCAAGAAAAGCTGGAAGAGATTAGAATGAGCAGCCTGAATCACATGCTCGGCGTGCTGGATTTGTTTACCGAAGCCGAACCAATATGGACGATTAACGAAGCGACCGAATCTCTCGGCCGATCGCGGAGCACCATTTACCGTTACTTCCGTGCGTTGACACGGGCCGGGTTACTTGTACCGATCAGCAGCGGCGCCTACGCGCTGGGGCCATTCATCGTCAAGCTCGACCGCCAGATCCGGCTCAGCGATCCGCTGCTCAGGGTAGCGCCGGCGCTGATGGCCAAACTCCGGCAAAAATCCGGCAACGTCGTTATTCTCGGCCGCTTCTTCCATACCAGCGTCCTGTGCATCCATCAGGAGGGCGATCCCGACGACATTGCCGTCACCTTTGCCCGGGGCCGAACCATGCCGCTATTTCGCGGCGCCACCCCCAAGGTAATCCTTGCCAATCTGCCGGTTCGCGTTCTCAAGGATATATACCTCGCGCACGGCGAAAAGATCCGCGAAGCGGGACTGGGCGGCGATTGGAACGAATTCCGGGCGAACCTTCGTAAAATCCGCAAGGCCGGTTTTTACGTCACACCGGGGGGCGAGGTCGACCACGCCGTGACCGGCATCGCCGCTCCGATCTTCGACAAACAAAAGGAAATCCTGGCCAGCGTGACCCTCGCCGTCTCCGAGCGCCATTGTACTCCTGAGATGGTGGAGAGTTTCGTTGAAATGGTGCGCGCGACGGCGCAAGAAATCACCGAAGAAGTGGCTCGCCTGGAGGATTCCCTCGGTTCGAAAACTGCTGATAACTTCGCGCCGGCCGCCGCCGGCTGATATCGGCAAACGCAGTGCCGCGTTTCAATTCTCCCATGCCTCTATGATCTTGTGCGCATCGTAGGCCGGCCACCACTTGGTGATTGCGAGATCATCGGCGATCGCGTTTGCGGCATTGTAGCCCGACCCGCCAACGGCATGACCGCCCGGATGGGTGGAGGCGCCACACAGATAGAGGTTTGAAATCGGGGTGCGGTAATCGCTCATGCCTGGCCAGGGCCGGTTATAGCCAAGCTGCTCGGGACTCATTTCACCCTGGCAGATATCTCCCGAAACCATATTCGGAAGGTACTCCTCGATATCCTTCGGGGTGTAGGCAAAACGGCCGACAATGTTGTCATCGGTCATGTTCGGAGCATATTCGCGTAGTTTGGCGATCAGCCGGTCGCCCAAATCTTTTGCCACGGACGCCCATCGCTCGGCGCCCCCGTCGGCAAGTTCGAATGGCGCCGGCAGCCCGATATAGGCAACATGTTGCCCATCCGGAGCCGAGGACGCATCGAAGATCGTGGTCAGGCCAAAGTCCACGCCGGTAATTTCCGGCAGTTGCCCGGTCTCGACAAAATCGCCGATCGCCGCAAAATCACCGGGCTCCTCGAAACCAATGGTGAACTTCCAGGAATCGTCGATCGTCGGCTCCTGCTCGGCCATCAGGAATCGCGGGCGTTCCTTCAATGCCAGGTGCACGCGGAATATGGAAGATCCCTTAAACTTGAAGTTGGCGGCCTTTTCCGCGAGATCTTGGGAAAGATGTTCCTCACCGACCATAAAAAGGAAGGTATGGACCGGGTCGATCGAACTGGCGACGAAGTGGTTCGCACTGATCTCGCTGCCGTCATCCAGAGCAATACCCTTGGCCACATTGTCCTCGATGGCGATCCTGGCAACCCGCGTGTTTTCGAATATGGTTCCTCCGTTTTCCTCGACGATGCGCGCCAGGGCCAGGGGGATCTGCTTGGCGCCGCCGACCACATGCGCGGTCGTTTCGTTGAACCAGTTCAATATGGTTGCAAACACCAGGGCCGGCATTCCCTTGCGGCGAACGTTATACTCCGCCGACGCGGCCCCGCGTACGATCGCCAACCGGCAGGGCTCGCTTTCAAAAAGCTTCTCGCCGTATTCCACGGGGCTGTAATTCTTGACCGCGTCCAGATATTCCTCGCCGCCCGGCTTGGCGAGAATGTCCGCTTCCCATTGATCATGAGGCTTCGGCGGCGCGTAGATTTCCGGCAGGATAAAATCGACATACCACCGGTGCCATTTGGTTGACATTTCCCGGTATGTTTCAGCGTCTTTCGCCGAAATTCGTTTGATCGAATTGTAAGTCTTCTCCCGATTTTGATGATAGAGGAAATAACTGCTGTTTCTAACGATGGCCATCTTCGGATCGGGAAACACGTAGTTTATACCGTAACGTTCGAGTTCCAGATCGGTATGCACGGGGCTTTCGTGAATCTTGATGTAATGGGCGTGTAATTGATGCTTGAAACCGGGGGCGGTAACCTCGTCGGTGGCGAACCCGCCGCCGACCGTCTGGCGCTCCTCGAAGACCGCAATCTTCAGACCGGCCTTGGCAAGGTATGCGGCGGTGATCAGGCCGTTATGTCCGGCGCCGATGACAATTCCGTCGAATTGCGTATCGCTCATTCCCCGCTCCATAAGGTGTGGAAGGGCATATTATGAATATTTATATCAATTGCCAATATATGAATTATTGTGCCAAAAGCCGGTATCCTGTAGCTTGCGGAATTGTCCGGCTGTTTCCCCGCGTTCGCAACAGTCAAACCGCGCCGCATCAATGGGCGGCGACAGCGGTCTCGAACAAGATCGCTCCGGACATAATTCTGTGTGGTGTCCAAGCCGAGGACGATTTGCAGGGCGAATTCGGGATCATGAACGACGTAAACGATATTCTGCCGTCTCTCATTGAACGCGCGAAAGTGCGATAAGCCGGAGCAGGCGCGATGGACGGGACGCTGGAAGCCGGTCGACCAATTTTCGAATCTCTGTCACCGGCCATGATTGTGGCGTTCTATGTCATCGCCACGGCGGCGATCGTTGTGTTCGCCTATGGCTTTTGGCGGCGCATCGCCAAATACCTGATCGGGCGCCCGGGCGGCCGATCGGGTCAGCTCGGGTCGCGAACCGTCTCGGTGGTGCAGACCATGCTGGCCCACTCGACGCTGAGAAAACGGGACTCCCTGGTGGGCGTCGCCCACGCGATGATGTTCTATGGCTTCATCGCGCTCTTCATCGGCACAATAATCATTACCTTGGACCAAGACCTGCTCAAGCCGCTATCGCCCGAGCTGCGGTTCTGGAAAGGGGATTTCTATAAGATTTTTTCGCTGGTCCTCGATGTTTTGGGATTCGGGCTGGTCGCCGGCCTGGTATTCATGGCGGTTCGCCGCTGGATCACGAGACCGCCGCAGCTTGATTATTCCAGGCTGGACCGTAGCGAAGATGAATACAGCCGAGTTGGATATCGGCGCGACGATCAAATTTTTCTCTGGGGATTGATCCTCCTCGCGGCCACCGGTTTTTTAATTGAAGCGATACGAATTGCCATCGCTTGGCACCCCTTCGAGGTCTGGTCCGTTGTCGGCTGGCATCTAGCCAAAGTTCTCGCCGCATCGGGTTTGTCATCTGAAATAGCGGCCAAGTTGCACCCGTTCGGCTGGTGGTTCCACGCTGTTTTGGCTTTGACCTTCATCGCCTACCTTCCCTATTCGAAGGCGGTCCACATGCTTTTGGGTTGGGCCGGACTTTTCTTGCGCGACCCATTGGCGGGAAGGCGTCTTCCGGCGATCCCAGACGGCGCCGACCAGATGGGATATGCCGGCTTAAGTGACTTTTCGCGGAAGGAATTGCTCGATCTTGATGCCTGCACAAAGTGTGGCCGCTGCCATGCATCTTGCCCGGCCGTCGCCGGCGGCTGGCCGCTTTCGCCCCGCGACGTGATCCTCGAGCTCCGGGAAAATGCCGAGGTTGCGCTCGGAGGCGGGAGTCTGTTCCACGAGACGGCAACCAAGGCCGTTTCGGGCCCGATCGCCGATATCGGGATCACGTCGCAGACTCTTTGGTCATGCACCACCTGCCTGGCCTGCGTCGAGATATGCCCGGTCGGGGTCGAGCATATTCCCTTGATCGTTCAAATGCGCCGGCATCTGGTCGAAAAAGGCGATATGGACCGCAATCTCCAGGGAACATTGGAGAAATTGGCCCGCTATGGAAATTCCTTCGGCGCGCCGGAGCAGGACCGGGGCAATTGGACCGAAGGTCTCGGATTCGAGGTCAAGGACGCCAGGAAAACAGCCGTTGATTTTCTGTGGTTCGTCGGTGATTTTGCCTCATACGATCCGATTATTCGCCAGACCACCCGGCGCGCCGCACGGATTTTCGACGCCGCCGGTCTCGATTTCGGTATCCTTTACGATGGCGAACGGAATTCCGGAAACGATGTTCGCCGCGTCGGCGAAGAAGGGTTGTTTCAATTCCTGGCCGAACACAATTCATCGGTGCTGTCCGAGGCGACATTCAAGACCATCGTTACCGCGGATCCGCATTCCTACAATACGCTGAAATTCGAATATCCCGAACTCGGCGGCTCTATCCGCCACTACACCGAGGTGATCAGCGACCTGATCAAGGATGGCGGCTTGCCGATCAAGAAGAGGCTTGACGGGCGCGTCACCTATCACGATCCCTGCTACCTCTCTCGCTACGCCACCCTGACCGAACCGCCCCGGGAAATTTTGACCGCGCTAGGTTTCACACTCGTTGAGATGGAGCGTAACCGGGCCAACAATTTCTGCTGCGGCGCCGGCGGCGGTCGCATCTGGATGTCCGATTCAGGCTCGGCGGAACGGCCCAGCGAACAGAGGATCAAGGAAGCCCTCGAAATCGACGGCATCGGGCATTTCGCGGTTGCCTGCCCGAAATGTTTTTCGATGTACCGTGAGGCCGTAACAGCCACCGGGAACGAGGCGCGGTTGCAGGTGAAAGATATCATCGAATTTGTGGAAGAAGCGGTTTTGTAAATGATCGGCAGGGCCGAAATCCAGCGGCGCGGCCAATCCTAAACAAACTTGGCGGTGACCGTCCCGAACGGCTTAAAGCGGGCCTCGATTTCAACCGGGCCGTCGAACCGGTATTGTTTGGTGAACGATCCGGTCATCACGGCACTGCCGGCCTCCAGTGCCAGGCCAAAATGCGACAATTGACCGGCCAGCCACTGGATCGAAGCGATCGGGCTGGATTCCATTACCTCCACGCCATAGGCCGTTTCCTGAAACGCGCCGTCGGCATAAACCTCCACCGAGGCCTTCGAGAGGTCATGTATGGCGGCATCAAACGGTGTTTCATCACCGACAACAAAGGCCCGCTGCTGCCCGTTATCGGCCGCCGATAGAGGCGGCGTTCCCTGACCTTCCGGCAGGCGTTGCTCGATGATTTCCAGCGCCGGCGCGATGGTTGCGACGGCGGCGGCGGCCTCTGTTTCCGAGATATCCGGCCCCTCCAGGGTGGCGCCCATGGTCAGGCAAAGCTCGTTCTCCCATCCCGGCCGGGTCAACTCCTTGAAGGGATGCGAAATGCCGCTCGGCCATCGTCCTTTTGCGAACAGCACCGCGAAGGTGGGACTGGTCGCGCCGACCTGCTCGCGGATCGCCTTGGCTGTCAATCCCACCTTCCAGCCAGCCTGAGGATCACCGTTTTCAGCGTGCCGGTCGATCAACGCCAGACAAATCCGATGGGCGGTCTCTTTATCCAGATCATCTTTCCACTGAACCGGAAACGGCCCGCCCTGCCTGGCTTGCCAGAAATCTTCGACGGCCTGTTCAAAATCGATCATTTCACATTCCCCTTGATACCGGCCTCGGCCGAGTGCCGGTTCAATAAGCTAATTTCTGGCGGTAGGCAAAAAAAAGACCTACCATCGCCCGAGAAAACTCAAATGGAGGAAGACGGATGCAGGGTGACGGCGAAAAATTCATTCAGGCGATGGACACGCGGGCGGCGGCGATGGTCGAGGCTTGCACCCTCTGCGGCGATTGCGTGACCGCCTGTCCGATGACCAACGGCAACGATAAGGAGGCGCTCCTCGGCGGCATTCTCGATATGCTGCGCAGCGGCGGCGGCGAAGGCTCGGACCAATGGATCAACGCCTGCACCGCCAGCGGCAAATGCATTCCGGCCTGTCCCGAGGGATTGAACATGCGCTTCATGCAGGTGGCGGCGCGGATGATGATGAAGCGCCACCAATTGGGCACCGAGACGGCCAAAAAAACCGGCGCCGCCGGCTATCGCAATATGAGCCGGGGGGTGCGCGTCCTGTCGCGCCTGCAGCTGGCGCCAGAGGATCTGGCGCGCCTCGGCCAGGGTAAGGCGGCGCCGGAAGACGAGCCCGCCGAATCCGATTTCGTCTTCTATATCGGCTGCAACGTCTTGAAGACGCCGCATATCGCGCTTCTCTGCCTGGATGTGCTGGACGCGCTCGGCATGCAGTACCGGGTGATGGGCGGGCCGGCCACCTGCTGCGGCGTGCTCCAGGTGGCGCCGGGCGACGTCGAAGGGACGGGAAAGCTCGCCTTCAACACAATCCGCTCGTTAAGCGCCGGCGGCACCACGGAACTGCTCAACTGGTGCCCCGGTTGCGAAAAGCTGTTCGACGACGTGGTGCTGCCGACCTACCGGGAAGCCACCGGCGAGGACACCTTCGGCATGAGCATGTTCATCACTTATTTGGCCGGGCGCCTCGATGATTTGCGCCCGTTGCTGGTACACAGCGTCGACAAGCGGGTCGGCCTGCACGAACATGCCGGCGCCAACAACGTCTCAGAGGCGGCGAAACAGCTTTTGCAAGCCATCCCCGGCTTGGATTTCGTCGAACTGCCGGTGGTGCAGATGGCTTCGAGCTGCACCAATTATGTGGGCCGGCCCGAACTTCGCGAGCAGGCCCATACCGAGTTGCTGGAGGCGGCGGCGACGGCCGGCGTCGGCACCCTGGCCGGGGTCTATCACTCCTGCCACCGGGACCTTTGCAGCCACGAAGCCGATTGGCCCTTCGAAATGGTCAATATGATGGAACTGATCGGCGAGGCCATGGGAATTTCGCGGCCCGACCTCTTCAAGCGCTTCAAGGCGATGAACGATGTCGACGCGATTATCGCCGAAAGCGCCGAACTGATCGCCCGCAACGGCCTCAACGCCGCCGATGTGCGGGACGAAGTGGCGAGCGGTATTCTGGCCGGATAAGGCATAGCCCGGCTGGGGATGGCCGGGCCCGGCCTGCGCAGCCGAAGCGGCCGCTTCGGCGGAGTATGCTCGGCCAGCCGGGCGTGAGACAAGCTCGGACATTTATTCGGACGGCTATGCCCCTACATAAACAGGTGCCAAGTCGTACGCCCGCATGGCCAACCCGGCAATCCCCATGCGGGCTATGCCTCTATCACAGCCAGCGCATCGCGTCTTCCGGAATAACCGGCAGCAGAAGGTGCGAGGGGTGTTTGGTGTCGTGGTGGATGTGATGCACCGTGGTCCGGCTCGAGCAGATATGATAGGGCACGTATTCGGCGTTGGTGGCGCCGCCGACGCCGGTGCCGAGGTCCAGGCACATGATATCGAGGCAGATGCGGTGGCCCTTTTTAAACAGGTTGGCGGTGGCGGTGATGCCGATATTGTATTCCGTAACCTCGCCGGGGACGACCGCGGCCCGGGCCTCGCGGGTCAGCGGGTGCCACGGATTGCCGGGGCTCGAGCGGTCCGCATCGAGCGCCCGGTGCGATGCCTTGAGCCAGCCCCGGGTCAATTCCCGCTCGGGCAAATCGGCCGGCACCCGGCGCTCGCCCTCGCGCACCGTCTGCACCGATTGATCGGGTCCGACATCGCTTAACGCCACGATCCAGTTGGTGTCGTCCTGGTCGATGGCGGCAAAGAGGTTCAGTTCCGCCGGCCCGGCGATCAGCACGTCCTCGGCCAACGGCTCGCTCATATACCGCAAGCGTTGAATGTCGTTGGTGTGGGTCGGCGGCATCTGGGCGAAGGTGTCGGGCGGCAGATTATCATCGACGCTGCCGGCGGTGAACTCCCGCTGCGAGAGCCGCTCCCAGCCGTTGAGATAGAACTTGGTCCAACGGACGCCGGGCGGCGGCCAATCCTCGGCCGCCATCCAGCGGCCGGCGCCCATCGCCCAGAATTTGACCGGGGCCTCATCCATCACCCCGGTCTCAATGCCCTTCAGCCATTTGTCGTTCCAGCGCAACAGCTCGTCGTGGAACGAGCGGAAGGGCCGCTTGAGGTGCGCCGGCCCGGCCAGCATCAGCTTTTTCGGCGCGCCGATATTGCGGAACCAGTTCTGGCAGCCGTTGAGGTGGGTCTTGTAGGTGTAGCCGTACCAGCCCGACCCGGTATAGGTGGGGACGCTTATATCGGCGAACTCGCGCTCGCTGGTCTCGACCGCTTCGGCGTTGTCGTAGGGATTGATCAAAACATCGAAATAGGGCGGCATGTGCTGGCCCTTCTGGGCGACGACGTTGTAGACGTGCGGATACATTTTGTAATCGGGATTCTGCATGGCTTCCTGCCACATTGCGTCCCTTTCCGGCGGCAAGTCGCCGGGCGCGCCCCGGTCCTGGTGGATCGCCGAATAGATGCCGAGCAAAAGCCGGAAGACATGGATGACGCCGCCCGGATATTCGTCGCGGAAGCCGCCGAACATGCCGTAGGCGCCTCTGGAATCGAACGGGAATATGGCTTTCAGGTGGGGCGGTTGCTGTTTGGCGACGTGTAATTGCTCGGCGCCGAAGCCGGAGATGCCGACCATGCCGACATTGCCGTCGCACCAGGGCTGCTCGGCGATCCATTCGATCAGGTCGTAGGAATCCCAAAGCCTGGAGCCGCCGCCTTCCGATTTGCCGATGCCGCGCGGCGAGCCGATCACATGCACGTAACCGCGGGCCACGAAAAAGCGCGTATCGCCGGCCTCCATCGGTCCGGTCCACAATGTCGACCAGGCCGGCTGCGGCGGGATGGCTTCGGCCAGGTCCGGTCCCTGGATGTCCTTGTTGTAGACCGCGAAGGCCAGGAGAACGGGCAGCTTTTCTTCCGTTTCCGGCCGATAGACATCGATGGAAAGCTTGACGCCATCGCGCATCGCAACGGCGATATCCTTGTCGGCGATCATGCCCTCATGGCTCGGCGCGCGGCTGTAATCGGTCGGCGGCCATTCGCTGTCATGCAGGATGGCGGCATCGGTGTCGGTTTCAATGGTCATGCTGGTTCCCCCAGTCGGTTTGCCGGTCAAATGGCGTTTAATTTAAGCATTCAGCCCGCCGTCGACCATGAACACAGCTCCGGTGGAAAAGCTGCTTTGATCGGACGCCAGGAACAGCACCGTGCCGGCGATTTCGTCGGCGCTGGCGTGGCGTTTGAGCGGGATCGCCTGATTGATCATCTCGGTGGCGTCGATGCCGATCACCGCGCTCAGCCGGTCTTCGATATCGGTCTGAAATTCGTTGTCCACCGGTCCCGGCGCGATGACGTTGACGCGGATGCCCCGCGCCGCCGCTTCCTTGGCGACGGTGCGCATCAGCCCGACCACCGCGTGCTTGGATGTGGCGTAGGCGACGATGTTGGGGTTCGCCTGCACGCCCATGATGGAAGAGGTGATAATGATCGAGCCGCCGTCGTTCATCTGCGGCAATCCGTATTTACAGGCCAGGAACGAGGCGCGCACATTGACCGCCATCACCCGATCGAAAACTTCTTCCGGATATTCGGTGATCGGCGCCATCTCGCCGCTGGCCCCGGCGTTCGAGAAGATGACGTCGATCTTGCCCCATTTTCCCACCGCCGCGTCGATATAGCCGCGGGTGCCGTCGGTATCGGCGACATCGGCGGCGGTGATGGCGGCGCGTTCCCCATATTCGCCGAGATCCGCCATCGCGCCTTGCAGCCGGCCCGGGTCAATGTCGACCAGCATCACCAAAGCGCCCTCGGCCAGCATGACACGCGCGCTGGCCAATCCGATGCTGCCCGCCGCGCCGGTGACGACGCAGACCTTGCCGTCCAGTTGTCCCATACGCCTGCTCCCTCGATTAGCAGCAAGCAAGGTTATCCAGCTTTTTCCCGATTGCAAACAGCGTGGTGCGCCAGCCCGGCTTATTTCACCGTGATGCAGGTGCAGGCGGCATGGTTGGCGACCTTGTGCGAAACGCTGCCCAGCAACAGCCCGCTGATGTTGGCGAGGCCGCGGCTGCCCATCACGATGGCATCCGCCTTCTCCTGCTCGGCGGCCTTGAGGATGATATCGGCGGGCGCGCCGTCGACCACTTCGGCGGAAACCTGCTCGGCGCCCTTTGCCTCGGCGCGGCTCTTGGCGGCTCCGGCGATTGCCTCGCCCACCAGTTTCAGCGCGTCATCCGGCACCATCATCGGAACCGGCCCATAGGCGGCCATCGCGGTATCGACATAGGCATCCTCGATATCACTGAGCTTCTGCATCAGGCCTTCGTCGGCACCCAGTTCCTGGCACAACACCTTCAGGTCGGACGCCGAAGTGTGCCGCAACAGAACATGCAGAATGACAACGCGGCCATCGTATTTTTCAGCCAGATCAGCGGCCAGATCGACGGCTTTGTTGGCATGGTCCGAACCGTCCGTCGGTACCAGGATTGTCTGTAACATGTCGATTATCCTTTCTACCGTTTAAGCCGACTTCCGATATTAGGCATAGGCGCGCGCTGCCAATTTGTCATTGACGCCGGTTAACTTGCCTCGAATTTAAACGCTTTAAGGGTTCCGTTGATTGCCATCAATGACAACCGTGCGCTGTCGTGACAGGCTTGAAAAAATGGATATTGAGGGCCGCAACATACTGGTGCTGGGCGGGGCGGGCATGGTCGGCAGCGCCGTCGCCCGGGGCCTGATCGAGCATCATCCGGCCCGCCTTGTGCTGGCGGCGCGGCGCGGCGCGCGCGCCGAAGCGGCGGTTGCAGACCTCGGACAGGAATATCCCGACAGCGGAACCGAGCTTATCGGCGTCGGCGGCGATGTGTTCCTGCGCGCCGAAGCGCAAGCCGGCGGCCGCGCCCAGGTTCTGAACGATCCGCCGCGCCGCAAGCAAGCGATCAACGATATCTACGCGCCGCTCGACGACGAGATCATCGGCGAATCCCTGCTGGCGGGTTTGATCCTGGGCCACGCCGAGCCCTTGAATAATATTGCCGCCGATATCGTGGTCGATTGCATGAACACCGCCTCGGCGCTGAGCTACCAGGATGTTTATTCCACCGCACGCGGCGCCTTGGCCGAACTGAGTTCCGGCGCGGCGGACGGCATCGCCGCGGAAACCGCCGAGCGGCTTCTGGCATCGCTCTACATTCCGCAGCTTGTCCGCCATCTGCAACTGCTGCTCGAAGCCATGCGCCGGGCGGGAACGCGCGCCTATGTCAAGGTCGGCACCTCGGGCAGCGGCGGTATGGGGCTCAACATCCCCTATACCCACGGCGAGGAGCGGCCGTCGCGGCTGGTCTTGTCGAAATCCGCCGTCGCCGGCGCCCAATCCCTGTTGACCTTCCTGATGGCGCGCACCCCCGGCGGTCCCGATATCGTCAAGGAAGTCAAGCCGTCGGCGCTGATCGGCTGGCGCGATATCGGCTTCGGAACGGTCAGCCGCGGCGGCGCGCCGATCCCGGTTTTCGATTGTCCGATGGACCAGGCGGTGTCGTCCGATGATCCGGCCAGTATGGTTGCCAGGGGCGCGTTCGGTGTCGCCACCGGTGATGAGCTGACCGGCGTCTATATCGATACCGGCGAGAACGGCGTCTTTACCGCCGACGAGTTTGCCACCATCACGGCGCTCGGCCAGATGGAAATGGTGACGCCCGAGGAAATAGCCGATGCCGTGGTGCGTGAAATCATCGGCGCCAATACAGGCCTTGATATTGTCGCCGCCTTGGACGGATCGATCATGGGCCCCACTTACCGGGGCGGCGCCCTCAGATCGGTGGCGCTGAGAAAGCTGCGGGCGTTGGAAGCCGAGCACGGTAAATCCATCGCCTTCGAAATGCTGGGTCCGCCGCGCCTGTCAAAATTATTGTTCGAGGTTCATATCCTGCACCGCCATTCGGACCGGATCGAGGTTCTGCTCGCCTGCCCGGCGAAGGAACTGGCGTCGGCGGCCGAAGCGCTGATCGAACGGGACGCCGAATTGCGCCGGCATATCCTCTCCATCGGCCTTCCGATACTTCTCACCGGCGGCAGGCGGTTGCTGCGCGGGCCGGAAATCAAGAGCGGGGACGCCTATCACGGCTGGGTGGATCTGACCGCCGGCAATATGGCTCAGTGGCAGGCGCGCCTCGGGCAGATCAAGGCCCTGATCGCCGAAGAGCGCATCGGAGCCGCATCGTCCCGCCATGACCGGGTGCAGTTGCCGAGCCGGACATGGGCCGATGACGATCGCTTCGAGATCGGCGACGTCGCGGCTTGGATTTTTACCCACGAAGACCGGGGCATGCGCGGCAAGCGCTGATATTTTCCACCGTCCGACCGGGAAAGGCCTTACGCCGCGCTTCGCGGCTTTAATCCGCCGGCATCGACGATAAACCTAGCCACATCGCCGAGGCCGGTATTGGTCTTTAAGTTGGTGAAAACGAACGGCTTGGACCCGCGCATCTTTTTCGCATCCCGGTCCATGACGCCGAGATCGGCACCGACCAGCGGCGCCAGGTCGGTCTTGTTGATCACCAAAAGGTCCGAACGGGTGATGCCCGGCCCGCCCTTCCTCGGGATCTTGTCGCCGGCCGAGACGTCGATGACATAGATGGTGATGTCGGCCAGTTCCGGCGAAAAGGTAGCGGCCAGGTTATCGCCGCCGGATTCGATGAAAACCACATCGAGGCCGGGAAAGCGCCGGCTCATCTCGGCCACCGCCGCTAGGTTCATGGAGGCGTCCTCGCGGATCGCGGTGTGCGGGCAGCCGCCGGTTTCGACGCCGATGATGCGCTCCGCATCGAGCGCCCCGGAGCGGGTTAGGAACTCGGCATCCTCGCGGGTATAGATGTCGTTGGTGATGGCGGCGATGTCATAGGTCCCGCGCATGGATTTGCACAAACGGTCGAGAAGCGCGGTCTTGCCGGTGCCCACCGGCCCGCCGATGCCGACACGAAGGGGTGCGCTCGATGTTTGGGTCATGATCTGAACAGCCTCGTATATTGGGTTTCGTGCTTTATCGAGGTCCAATCGACGAGCGGCGCGGCGCTGCCGATGGCGCTCAAGGGTTCGGTTATCGCTGCATCGGCGGCGGCGGCGACGGCTTCGCGCAGAGCTTCGATGACGCGTTGCCCGGCAACCTGGCCGAGCGGGATCAGGCGCACCCCGGCGGATGTCAGGTTGGCGGCGAAGGCATGGAAATAGGCGATCAAGGCGGGGCGCAGCGGGACGCCGGCGGCGGCGGCGGCAACCGCGACGGCGATCGAATAGGCAATGGGCCGTTCACCCTTGCGCAAAACATCACATAGGCGCGAAAATTCATCCGAAGCCCATGTTTCCCGTACCGTGGCGATGAAGGCTTCGCCCTGGGCGCTGCTTTCCAGCGCCTGCTCAGAGGTGGCGCGGAGGCAGGCGGCCAGTTCCGCCGCGTCCGCCAGAGCCGCTTCGTCGCCGGCCTCCACGGCTTTCCAGGCGGCGGTGAACAGCGGCCCGTCGATGCGTCCGGCGCCGAGGCTCAAGATTCCCTCGATCCAAGTTAACAGGCCGGCTTCATCGGCAACCCGCCGGTCTTCGACCGCGTATTCCAGCCCGTGCGAATAAGCATAGGCGCCGACCGGAAAACCCGGCGACAGCCAGGCCATCAACCGGTAAAGGGCTTCGTCGCTGAGATGTTCAGTGGCCATGTCCACCCTCAGCATAGGCGCCCGGCTCCGGCGAAAATGGCGCTTGCCGCCGCTCGAACGCTGCGCCGAGGCCGATGATCATGGCTTCCAGCACATGATCGTAGGCGATGCGCAAGGTGCCCTCGGGAAGAACCTGGACCGGCGTGTGCCGGTTGCCAATATGCCAGGCCACGCGCGCGATTTCCGAGGCGTTATCGCAGGTGATGTCGAGCACGTCTTCCTCCGCCGCGCAAACGGCGATGATGCCGCCGGTATCCAGAACCAGCCCGTCGCCGTCTTCCAGGCGCACCGCCTCGGCCAGGTCGAGCAGGAATTCAGCCCCGGCATCGTCGGTCAATTTAATGCGCCGCCGGTGGCGATCGTCGAAGGCCAGGGTGACGGTTGCGGCATCGCCGGCCATCCATTCTCCCGCCGGTTTAACGCCGGTCACGTGCCGCATATCTCCACCTCGCTCAAAACAAAAAATACCGCTGCGCCAGGGCCAGTTCCTCGGCCGGCTCGCAGGTCAGAAGCTCGCCGTCGGCGCGCACCTCGTAGGTTTCGGGATCGACCTCGATCTCGGGCGTCGCGTCATTATGGACCATGTCTTTTTTCGAAACCGAGCGCGTGCCGGAAACCGCAAGCATCGGCTTTTCGAGGCCGAGGGCATCTGGTATGCCGCCGGCCAGCGCCGCTTCGGAAACGAAGGTGACGGCGCTGGCGGTCAGGGATTTGCCGAAGGCGCCGAACATCGGCCGGTAATGGACCGGCTGCGGCGTCGGGATCGAGGCATTGGGATCGCCCATCGCCGCCGCCGCGATTGTCCCCGATTTCAAAACCAGGTCCGGCTTGACGCCGAAGAACATCGGCTTCCACAGAACCAGGTCGGCCAGCTTGCCGACTTCGACCGAGCCCACATGGCTGGCGATGCCGTGGGTGATCGCCGGATTGATGGTGTATTTGGCGATGTAGCGCTTGATACGCAAATTGTCGTTATCGCCCGCCTCAAAGGCCAGCAGGCCGCGCTGGCGCTTCATCTTGTCGGCGGTCTGCCAGGTGCGGATGATCACCTCGCCGACCCGGCCCATGGCCTGGCTGTCCGAGGCGATCATCGAAAAGGCGCCGAGGTCGTGCAAAATATCTTCCGCCGCGATGGTCTCCCGCCGGATGCGGCTTTCGGCGAAGGCGACGTCTTCGGGAATGCGCGCATCCAAATGATGGCAGACCATCAGCATATCCAGATGCTCGTCGATGGTATTGACGGTGAAGGGGCGCGTCGGGTTGGTCGAAGACGGCAATACGTTGGCTTCGCCGCAAAGGCGGATGATGTCGGGCGCGTGGCCGCCGCCGGCGCCTTCGGTGTGGAAGGCATGGATGGCGCGGCCCTTGAAAGCGGCGATGGTGTTCTCGACAAAACCGGATTCGTTCAGGGTGTCGGTATGGATGGCGACGGCGACGTCGGTTTGGTCGGCGACGCTAAGGCAATTGTCGATGGCCGCCGGCGTCGTGCCCCAATCTTCGTGCAGCTTGAGGCCGGCGGCGCCGGCGGCGACTTGCTCGGCCAATGCCTCGGGCTGGGACGCATTGCCCTTGCCGAAAAAGCCCAGATTCATCGGCAATCCCTCGGCCGCCTGCAGCATGCGCCCGATATGCCAGGGGCCGGGCGTGCAGGTGGTGGCGTTGGTGCCTTCCGCCGGGCCGGTGCCGCCGCCGAGCATGGTGGTGATGCCCGAATAGAGGGCGTCGTCCACCTGCTGCGGGCTGATCCAGTGGATGTGGGCGTCGATGCCGCCGGCAGTGAGGATGCGGCCCTCGCCGGCGATGGCTTCGGTGCCGGGGCCGATGACGATGTCCACATCCGGCTGCACGTCCGGATTGCCGGCCTTGCCGATAGCCGCGATGCGCCCATCCAGGATGCCGATATCGGCCTTGACGATGCCCCAATGATCGACGATCAGGGCGTTGGTGATGACCGTGTCGACGGCGCCGCCGGCGCGGCTGATCTGGCTTTGGCCCATGCCGTCGCGGATCACCTTGCCGCCGCCGAACTTGACCTCTTCGCCGTAGGTGGTGCGGTCGTCTTCCACCTCCAGGAACAGTTCGGTATCGGCGAGGCGGACACGATCGCCGGTGGTCGGGCCGAACATGGCGGCGTAGGCCGGCCTTTCAATCTCGTATGCCATGGCTCAATCCCCCAGCTTGCCCTGAATTTTGGCGTTGAAGCCATGCACTTCGCGCCCCCCGGCAAAAGGTATCAATTGCACCTCGCGGGTCTGGCCCGGCTCGAAACGGACGGCGGTGCCGGCGGGAATATCGAGGCGGCGGCCACGCGCCGCGCCCCGGTCGAACTCCAGCGCCGAATTGGTTTCGAAAAAATGATAATGGGAGCCCACCTGTACTGGCCGGTCGCCGGTGTTGACGACGGAGAGGGTGCTGACCTCGCGGCCTTCGTTGAGGATGATGCTGCCGCCCGCGGTTAGGATTTCACCTGGGATCATGGCGCCCTCCTAACGGATCGGCTGGTGGACGGTGACCAGCTTGGTGCCGTCGGGGAAGGTGGCTTCGATTTGAATGTCGTGGATCATTTCGGCGATCCCGTCCATCACATCACCGCGGCTTAAAACCTCGGCGCCGGTTTGCATCAGTTCGGCGACGCTGCGCCCGTCGCGCGCCCCCTCGACCACGAAATCGCTGATCAGGGCGATGGCTTCGGGATGGTTCAGCTTGACCCCGCGGCCGAGCCTTTTCCGCGCCACCTCGGCCGCCATGGCGACCAGCAGCTTGTCTTTTTCCCTCGGTGTCAGATTCACTTGATCGCCTCCTTGAGGTTGGTTCTAGACGTGCCACAGCCTGGGCAAAGCCGCCGGATAACCCATGATCCGGGCGCGCAGGCCGGCCCAATATTTTGCAAAGGAATTGCGCAGGGCAAGCTGGTCCTCGCCGATCCAGCGGGCGACCAGCACGCCGTTGACCAGGCTCACGCCGCCGATGACGCCCGCCGTTTCGCCGAAATGGCCACGCGCATGGTCCAGATTGTCCGCCGCGTCCGGGCCCACATAAACCGCCGTCGCCACGGCGATGGCGCCGCCGAGGCCGGCCGGATGGTCGAGCGCTTGGCCGATATCGCCGTCCAGATGCAGCGCGTCGGCCCAGACCGCGCGCCCGCCGGAGGCAACCGTCCAGGCGTCGTGGACGAAGCCGGAATTCATACGCTCGCCGCGCCCGATGCGCCCGAACACCAAAATTTCGCCGGCCAGCACGCGCGCGGTTGGGTGGGCATCGATTTTGGTCCCGCGGTTCAAGCGGGCGCCATCGAACAGGATCGTTTCCTGCGGCAGGTACTCCAGCCAGGCGCCGTCTTCGGCGCGCAAATCGACGCCGATCACGCAATCCTCGCCGGCCGAGCCATAGACTTTCTCGGCGGCCTGAGCGATGGCGATGGCGGCGGCGCCCCGATCGGCGCCGATCTCGATGCTCATCTTATCGCCGCCGACCAGCCCGCCCGAGGTGGTCACCAGGGCGGCTTGCGGAATATCGCCGCCGGCCGGTGCCGGAAACAGGACGCGCAGGGGTTCGTGCTGATAAAGGTGGGCGAGCCGGGTTTCGCTGCCGGATTTGGCGAAACGGATTTCGGCGCGGCCATTGACTTTGGCTTCGCTGCCACGCAATTCAACAGGCGGCGTTTCAAACGGTGAGATAACGTCTAACATCGCCTTCCACCATTTCCGCCGCGGCGCCGGCCATCACCACTTCGCCCCGGTCCATCACCGCGTAACGGTCGGCCAGGTCGCGGGCAAACTCGAAATACTGTTCGACCAGAAGGATCGCCATGTCGCCGCGGTCGGCCAACAGCCGGATCACCCGTTCGATATCCTTGATGATCGACGGCTGGATGCCCTCGGTCGGCTCGTCCAGAATCAGAAGCCTTGGGCGCGTCACCAGGGCGCGGGCGATGGCCAGTTGCTGCTGCTGGCCGCCCGACAGATCGCCGCCGCGCCGGGCCAGCATTTCTTTTAAGACCGGGAACAGCTCGAAGATCTCGTCTTGCACGTGGCGCAGGCTGCGCGGCAAGGCGGCATAGCCGGTTTCCAGGTTTTCGAGGACGCTGAGCAGCGGAAAAATCTCGCGCCCCTGGGGCACGTAGGCGATGCCCCGTCCGGCCCGGTCATAGGGGGCGAAGGCGGATATATCCTCGTCTTCCCAGAGAATGCGCCCGGCGCGGATCGGCTGGTGCCCGGCGATGGCCTTCAAAAGGCTGGTCTTGCCGACGCCGTTGCGGCCCAGAACGCACATTACCTTGCCGGTTTCCGCCCGGGCGGAAACCGCTTTCAGCGCCTGGCTGGCGCCGTAGAATAGATCGATGTTTTCCACCTGCAGCATCGCAATACCTAGGAACAGTGATTCTGACACATAGAGATCGCCCATGCGGTCCGCCGGGTAGGAGGGAACGCGCCGGCGATGTGGGGTATCGGCAAGCGTTTCCGACGCCCTCCGGTGGGCCGCATGGGCGACCGGAACGGCAGCATACCAAGGCTTTCGGGCAGCGTCGCACGCGTCTTCCGATGTGCCGCATCGCCCTTATTCGAACCAAGGAGGCGCACGCTCCTTGCCGAAAACCTTGGTATGCTGTCTCTAAGCGTCATAATCACTGTTCCTAGGTATTAGCGTCCCAAATAAACCTCGATCACGGTCTCGTCGTTCTGCACCTTGTCGAGCGAGCCCTCGGCCAGAACCCGGCCTTCGTGGAGAACGGTAACACGGCTTTCGAGGGCGCGCACGAATTCCATATCGTGCTCGACGACGACCACCGAATGGTCGCCGGCGATGCGTTTCAAAAGCGCCGCCGTCTGTTCGGTTTCGGCGTCGGTCATGCCGGCGGCGGGCTCGTCGACCAAAAGGAGGTCCGGCTCCTGCATCAACAACATGCCGATTTCCAGCCATTGTTTCTGGCCGTGGCTGAGGGCGCCGGCGGCCATGTTCCGCGCCTCGGCGAGGGCGATGATTTCCAGCACCTCGTCGATGCGGTCTTTTTGCGCGCCGGCCAGCTTGAACAAGAGCGATGCAAACACATCGCGGCCGCCGGCCAGCGCCAGTTCCAGATTGTCGAACACGGTGTGGTGTTCAAAGACGGTGGGTTTCTGGAACTTGCGGCCGATGCCGAGATTGGCGATGCGGGCTTCGTCGAGACGGGTCAGATCGGTGCCACCGTTGAACAGGACCTGGCCGCGTTCGGGCCGGGTCTTGCCGGTAACCACATCCATCATCGTCGTCTTGCCGGCGCCGTTGGGCCCGATGATGGCGCGCAACTCGCCGGCCAGCACATAGAAGCTGAGATTGTCGAGCGCCTTGAAGCCGTCGAAGCTGACGGTGACGCCATCCAGATAAAGGATCGTGTCCGGTGAATGACTGGCTGGCTCAAGGGCCTGAAGGGCGTTCATCGCGCGCCCCTTAGATTTTCACGCATGCGTCCGACGATCCGTGCGATGGCCATTTTTGCGCCGTGCCCCAACTCAAACGCCGGCACCGAACCGACGATGCCACGGGGCAGGAAGATGGTGGTCAGGATGAACATGGCGCCGAGCGCATAGAGCCATAGTTCGGGGATGGCGCCGGTGAAATAGGACTTGGCGTAATTAACCAGAACGGCGCCCAAGACCGCGCCATAAAGGCTGCCACGCCCGCCGATGGCCACCCAGATAACGATCTCGATGGAATTGGGGGGCGCGAATTCGCTGGGATTGATGATGCCCACCTGGGGCACGTAGAGGGCGCCGGCGATGCCGGCCAGCATGGCCGATACGGTGAACACGAAAAGCTGGTAATATTCCACCCGGTAGCCGAGAAACCGGGTCCGGCTTTCGGCGTCGCGGATGGCGACCAGCACCCGGCCCAAGCGCGATGCCGTGATGTAGCGGCAAAGGGCGTAAGCCAATGCCAGGGCCACCGCCGAGGCGATAAAGAGGCCGGCGCGGGTGGCGTCCGATTGCAGGTTGAAACCCAAAAGGTCCTTGAAATCGGTGAGCCCGTTATTGCCGCCGAAGCCCATATCGTTGCGGAAAAAGGCGAGCATCAGCGCATAGGTCAGGGCCTGGGTGATGATCGAAAGATAAACCCCGGTGACGCGTGAGCGGAAGGCCAGCCAGCCGAACAAAAAGGCGAGCGCGCCGGGCACCAGGAACACCATGATCGCGGCGAACCAGAAATGATCAAATCCGAACCAGTACCAGGGCAGTTCCTTCCAATTCAGGAACACCATGAAATCGGGCAGCACCGGGTGACCGTAGACGCCGCGGCTGCCGATCTCGCGCATCATATGCATGCCCATGGCATAGCCGCCGAGGGCGAAGAAGGCGCCGTGGCCGAGGCTGAGGATGCCGCAATAACCCCAGATCAGATCGACGCTGAGGGCCAGCAGCGCAAAGGTCAAATACTTGCCGAACAGGCCGACATAGAATGTGGAGAGATGCAGGGGCGAGCTTTCCGGCACCCAAAGATTGAAGATCGGCACGACGATGACGGCGGCCAAGAGGATGCCGAGCAAAACCTTGCCGCCGCTGTCTGTCAACAGGAAGGCGAAGCCGGAGCGCGGCATGTTCTGGCTGATATCAGGGCTGGCCATGGCCTAGCTCTCCACGGCGCGGCCCTTGAGCGCGAACAGGCCGCGCGGGCGCTTCTGGATAAACAGGATGATGGCGATCAGCACCAGGATCTTGGCCAACACGGTGCCGGCGAAGGGTTCCAGGAACTTGTTGACGATGCCGAGGCTGAAGGCGCCGACCAGCGTCCCCCACAAATTGCCGACGCCGCCGAAGACCACGACCATGAAGCTGTCGATGATATAGGATTGGCCCAGGTTGGGGCTGACATTGTCGATCTGGCTGATGGCGACGCCGGCCATGCCGGCGATGCCGGAACCGAGGCCGAAGGTCAGGGCATCGATCCAGCCCGTCCGGATGCCCATCGAGGAGGCCATGCCGCGGTTCTGGGTGACGGCGCGCATCTGCAATCCGAAGGCGGTTTTCTTGGCGACGATGACCAGGGCGCCGAGGACCATCAGGGAGAAGACGATGATCCACATGCGGTTATAGGTGAGCACCAGGCCGCCGGTCACCTCGACGGCGCCGCTCATCCAGCTCGGGTTGCCGACTTCGCGGTTGGTCGGCCCGAAGATGGTGCGCACCAGCTGCTGCAAAATCAGGCTCAGGCCCCAGGTGGCCAACAGGGTTTCCAGGGGCCGGCCATAGAGATAGCGGATGATGCCGCGCTCGATGGCGACGCCGAAGGCGCCGGCCACCAGGAACGCCGCCGGAATGGCGACCAGGATGGAAAAATCGAAGGCGCCGGGAAAATAGTTGCGGAACACCTCCTGCACCACAAACGTGGTGTAGGCGCCGATCATCACCAATTCGCCATGGGCCATGTTGATGACCCCCATGACGCCGAAGGTGATGGCCAGGCCGACGGCGGCCAGCAACAACACCGAGCCCAGGCTCAGGCCCTGGAAGACGTTGCCGACGCCGTTCCAAAAAGCCAGCCGGCCTTCGATATCGGCGAGCGCCTTGGCGGCGGCGGCGCGGATGTCTTCGGAGGTTTTTGAATTGGCGACGGCGCCGAGGAGCGCGCGCACTTCCGGAACGGCAAACTCGGTCAGGGTTTCGATGGCGGTGAGGCGCAACTTTTCATCGTTGGATTTATCCAGCCAAACGGCGGCGCGGGCCATCACCAGGCGGGCCTTGACCTTGGCGTCGCTTTCCCTTGCGATGGCTTGTTCGAGGGTCGGGATGACGCTTAAAGAGCGCGATTTAAACACCGCGTTTGCCGCCTTCATACGTTTGGCCGGGTCTTTGCTCAACAAGGTCAGCCCGCCAAGGACGCCGCGCAGCAATTTGCGCAAACGGTTGTTGACGCGGATTTTCCTGATTTTCGATTTCGGCGCCTGGCCGATTTCCTTGGCGGTCAGCGGATCGGTCAGCACATAGACGGCACCGCTTTTCTTGACGATTAAAACCTTCTTGTCGGATTTTCGGTAATAGAGCTTGCCGGCGAGGAAGGCGTTCAAGGCATCGGCGGCGCGTTCGTCGCCGGACCCGGCAATTTCACCGATGGCGGTGATCTTGGCCTTGGTCTTGGCTGTCGCCAGGGAAGCCAGTGCGTCCTCGAAGTTCGCCGCTTTGGCCGTGTTCGGGACCGCCAAGCTTACTGCCAGAAGGGTAAGAATGAGGAAAGCCGCCTTTAACCCCGGCACAATTATTGTTCTGAAATTTTTCAACGCTGCCACGCATTTGTCTGGTTTCCCGGCCCGCCAGGACTGGGGGAGTCCCGGCGGGCCAAGGAGAGGATTGTCGATTTAGATCGATCTTAGTCCATGTATTTGGGTTTCTTGCAGTTGCCGCAGACCCAGGGATAGGTCCAGTTGGCGGTCAGCTTGGCGCTTTCGGGAATGAAATCGCTCCAGGCATCGCCAACCACCACGCCGTCGGTCTTCCAGACGGTTTCGAACTGGCCATCGGCCTGCACTTCACCGATCAGCACCGGCTTCGAAAGGTGGTGGTTGGTGTTCATCACCGCGACGCCGCCGGTCAGGTTCTTGACCTTCTGGCCGTACATCGCCTGGCGCACCGCGTCGACGCCGGTGGAGCCGGCCTGTTTGGCCGCCTGCACCCACATGTTGAAGCCGATATAGTGGGCTTCCATGGGATCGTTGGTGACCCGCTTCTTGTTCTTGATGAAGGCGTGCCACTTCTTGATGAAGGCGGCGTTCTCGGGCGTCTCGACGCTCATGAAGTAGTTCCATGCGGCAAGATGCCCGACCAGCGGTTTGGTGTCGAGGCCGGCCAGCTCTTCCTCGCCGACCGAAAAGGCGATGACCGGGATATCCTCGGCCTTGATGCCCTGGTTGGCCAGTTCCTTATAGAACGGCACGTTGGCGTCGCCGTTGATGGTCGAGACGACGGCGGTCTTTTTGCCGGCCGATGCGAATTTTTTCACCGAGGCGACGATGGTCTGCCAATCGGAATGGCCGAAGGGCGTGTAGTTTTCCATGATATCGGCATCCTTGACGCCCTTCGAATGCAGGAAGGCGCGCAGGATCTTGTTGGTGGTGCGGGGATAGACATAATCGGTGCCCAAGAGCACCCAGCGCTTGGCTTCGCCGCCGTCCTCGCCCATCAGGTATTTGACGGCGGGAATCGCCTGCTGGTTGGGCGCGGCGCCGGTGTAGAAGACGTTGCGCGAGCTTTCCTCGCCTTCATACTGGACCGGATAGAACAAAAGCCCGTTCAGTTCCTCGACCACCGGCAGCACCGACTTGCGGCTGACCGAGGTCCAGTTGCCGAACACCACATCGACCTTGTGGACCGACAGAAGCTCGCGCATCTTTTCGGCGAACAGGGGCCAGTTGGATGCCGGGTCGACGACCACCGGCTCCAGTTTCTTGCCGAGAAGCCCGCCTTTCTTGTTCTGAGCATCGATGAGCATCAGCATGGTGTCCTTCAGCGTCGTTTCGCTGATGGCCATGGTGCCGGAGAGGGAATGCAATATGCCGACCTTGATGGTTTCGGCGGCCTGAACCGTCTGGGCGGCGCCGGCGATAAGCGTGCCGAGCGCAATAACACTGATCCCGGCGAGTGTGCGTAACTTGGTAAACATGATGATCTCCACTAGAGGGTTGTTGTTGCAACACCCTTGGTATGGCAAACCCCGTGCCAGTTCCGGGAAATGCCGGCGTGGAAATTTTTAATCCAGTTATTTCAGTGAGTTATACGGAATTTTGCCCGGATAGACGGCATCCGGTTCCGGTCCTGCGGAATTAATTAATGATTAATAATTATGCAATTATATATTTTGCTTAATTTTTGATCATTGCATAAGGTCGGAGCCAGCTAATTCGGGCTAATTCGGTGACAGTTTACTTTTAGGTGACGCGTTTAGGTGGCCAAACATCAGCCGGTGCCTAAAAGTAAACTGTCACCGAATTAGCTGGCTCCGAATTAGCCCATATGCGATAGCCCAGGGACCGGCAACGCAACCTTTATTTTCTGAGGACCGCCTTGCAGATGTCGCCGCGCGACACGGTTCCGACAAGTTTGCCGTTCTTGACCACCGGCAGCCGGCGCATCTTCTTGGCGGCCATGGTGGTCGCCGCCTTAAACACCGGATCGTCGGGCGCGAGCGTGATGGCATCGGGGATCAAATGGTTGTCGATGGATTCGCCGCCGAGCTTGATCCCCTTCTCGCTGAAGATGTCGTAGGTCTCGCTGAGGTTTCGCCCGACCTGCATGACCTCGCTCATCTCGGGGAGGGTCGCCCTCATCATGTCGCCTTCCGACAGAACGCCGACGAAGTTGTCTTCGTCGTCGACCACGAACAGGCCGCTGGCATTCGACATGGCGGCCAACTCGGCCGCCTCGGACATACTGGACCCGCTGAGAATCCTGATGGCATTGATGTTCATGATGTCACGGACTTGCATCGATCGATACTCCAATTTTTTGGCCGGCTTCGTCTTCTTCCGGCAGGTGGTAATTCTTTTTCCCGCGCCTGGAAACCGATCCGATTTTATCGGCAAAACCGGACCATACCAACCGGCATTTACCTAATTCGATCGCCGGGTCCCGGGATGCCACTGGTTCCAGGACATTTCCTTGGCTTTCCTAAACCACTCCGAAACCCTTGAGGGTCAGGTACAGGCCGAACAGCAAAGCCACGGCGGCCACGTAACGCAGCCGAGTGGTCGCCGCCATAAACACTTTCGTCAGGCGGCCGAAAGATTTCGGGGCAATGATGAGCAGTGCGCCCTTGGCTGCCGCCAGCCAGCCGAGGATGGTGATGATCACCGTCCAGTCGGCGTTCCAGCTGTTGTGGAAGACGAGGATCAGAAGGCCGAACAAGAGCGCCATGATACCGCCCAGGTAAGCGAGCGCCGGGCTTTGCAAATATTCCTCGATCATCCGCCGGTAGGCCTCGGCGTTCACCATCAGGCCGACCGAGACGACGACATAGAACGGCCCGATGATCAGGGCGACGGTTTCGGCGGGGGTCATGACAATCTACCTGCGTCGTTGCCTCCTAACGCCGCCCGTTGCCGTCCAAAAGATAGCCGAATTTTTCCTGGGCGCGGTGGGCTTCTTCCTTGCTCGGCGCATTGACCTTGGGAAATTCGTCCATCCAGTGGAACGGGCGGCAGGCATCGATAACCGCCCGGCTCGAGGTGAAATCGCCGACCGCCCTCTTTTCCGGCGGAATGCGGGGATCGAGCGGCGTCGACCAGGCATTGTCGATGATATCGATGGAGGACGCCGGATCGGAACGGGTCGCCACCGCCCACATCAGTTCCTCCAGGTTGGAGACATCGACGTCATCGTCGACGACGATGGTGTAGCGGCCGCAAAAGGCGCCGACATGGACCGAGGCCGCCGCCAGCCCGGCCTGCTTGGCATGGCCCGGATAGCGCTGCTTGATGGCGATGGCGTTAAAGAGGCGCGAATTGCCGATCTCGTGCATCCAGGCGGCGGTCACGTCGGGCACCCCGGCAGCTGTGATATTGTTGCGCAGCAGGGCCGAGCGGGTCACCGCCCGGTAGCGGCACATCTCGTCGGGCGGGCGTTGCGGCGGGCAGCCGAGGATGATCGGATTGTTGCGGTGATAGATGGCATGCACCTCGAACACCGGCTCGTCGCGGACACCCGAGGCGAAATAGCCGGTCCATTCGCCGAACGGGCCCTCGTCCTTTTTGTTATCGAAGCGCACATAGCCTTCGAGAACGATCTCGGCGTCGGCGGGAAACAGGAGCCCGGTAACGTCGCCCTTGATCACCTCCAGCGGCTCGCCGCGCATGGCGCCGACGATGTCGTATTCCGATACCCCGAGCGGCATTTCGGTGCAGGCGTTGAGGAACATCATCGGATCGCCGCCGAGCACGGTGACCGCCGGCATCGGCTTGCCCATGGCTTCGTATTTGTCGCGGTGCATGCGGCCGTGCTTGCCGGGGCAGATATAGCAGCCGGTGGAATTCTTGTCGTGGATCATGATCCGGTAGGTGCCGGCGTTCATCCAGCCCGAATCGGGATCGGTGGTGACCGTGTAACAGCCGGTGCCGATGTACCTGCCGCCGTCTTCGGGATGCCAAAGGGGCGTCGGGAATTTCAACAGATCGACATCGTCGCCCTTGAAGACGTTTTCCAAGACCGGACCGTCCTCGACGATCTTCGGCGGAATTGGAGTCATATCCTTGATCTGATGTTCGAAATAGGCTTCCGACAGCTCGATTTTGGAAAAATCGGTGGGGAAGCCGAGGGTCATGTTCTGGCGCTTGCCGCCGAAGAAATTGACGACGATGCGATAGCCTTCTTCGTAGCCTTTGATTTTATCGAACAACAGGCAGTTGGCACCCTCGGGATGCATGATCAGGTCCGACGCCATGCCGATTTCCTCGTCCGTATCGAGGCCATCGACGTGGGTGATTTCGCCCAATTTATCGGCTTCCTCGATCCATTCGCGAAGATCATGGTAGGGGATCAGATTCCTGATATTGCCGCCTGATTTCGGCGTTTGATCATCCGCTTTGTCGATTGATTTACGAAGTTCGTCGGCCATTACAGCTTCTCCCGGTGTGAAGGGTGTGCCTTAGCGGCAATATGAGCCCTATTCATATTCATTCCTGGCCATGGCTGCAATCAGTCCATGACCCTACCGCCGGCACCGCCGGGCGATAAAACATAAATAGCTGAACTCAGCGGTCTTTAGGGCGCGTGGAAGCCTTCATAGTGGGGATAGGTGTTGGCCATGTACCACTTGAAGAAATCCCAATAGCTTTCGGGGCCGTATTTGGGCGGATTGTCGGGGCCGGTGCAGCTCGGCAGGCATTCCAACACCGGTTCCAAATCCGGATTGACGAAACACGGCGTCGTATAGCGGTCGTCGACCGGCACCAGCACCCGGTGCGGCGTCGCCATGAAACGTTCGTTCGACCAGCGTTCCAGGAACTGGCCGATATTGACATGGATGACTTCGTCCACCTTTTTCGGGCGGAACCAGATGCCGTTTTTGTCCATGATCTCCAGCCCCTTGACGTCGGGCGCCGGCAACAGGGTCATGAAACCGGTATCGGCATGGGCGCCGAGGGCGTATTCGTTGGGCTCCGGTTTATCCCTGGGCGGATAATGGGCCATCCGGTAATAGGTGTAATTATCCTTAAAATAGGGCTCGAAATAATCCTCCGGCAGATCCAGGGCCAGCGCCCAAATGGGCAACAGGCTTTTGCCCATGGCTTCCATCGCGGCCATGTATTCTTCCACCAACTCGCGGAACCCGGGCAGGTTCTCGGGCCACTGGTTTTGCCCGTAAAACTGCTTGCCCGCCTTGACGCCCGGATGGTCCGCCGGATAGTCGGTGGCGAACACGGTGGTTTCGTTGTAATCCATCACGGTGTGCTCGTGATAGGTGGAGTGCTTGACCATGGTCGCCTTCGGCTTGATATAGCCGCGCTGATTCTGATCGACCTCGATCTTCATCTTTTCTTCCGATGGCAGGGCATGGAAGCGCTTATTTTCGGCGACCGCGCGTTCGATTAAACTCCATTCGACGCCGTGGTTGATGAGCGCCAGGAAACCGATCTCTTCGGCCGCCATGCGCAATTCGGCGGCCAGCGCCTCCTTGGCCCCCGGCTCGCCGGCAAAATACGGCGCCAAATCCAATAGCGGCAATTCCCGCGTTTCAATATGATCGTCCTCGCCGACCGTGACTTCGACTTCAACCAAGCTCATGACAGACTCCCCTCGTTGTCCAATTGCTGTTGTTTAATTTGCGCCCCGGCCCGCCCGATTAAACGGATTACCAATTGGATGGTTGCGGCAAGGCGTCCAGGAAGTTCCGACATTTACCGCCCTCGGGCCTTGATTTGGGTCAATCGCAGGATATGGGCATAGCGCGCGGGGGTTGGCATGGTCCAGCCTGCGCAGCCGCTTCGGCGGAGCGGGCTCGGCCCGCGCGCGTCCTTTCAAGCTCATTCGTTTCGCCGATCGGGCCAGGCGGTGCAGGCGCAATCCAACGTCTCACCGGCAAGTTTCCAGGCCGTCGCACCCCCACCCCGAGGTCGGCTGGCAGGTTGTCGCTGTTAGGTCTGAGCTAGATCGACGCCCGCATGGCCAACCCGGCCACGCCTTAGCGGGCTGCATCGTTGGGCTACCGGTCCGAACTCCAGGCCTGGGCGTAGGCGATGCCGAGGATGAGGGCGAAGGCGACGGCGACGGCGGGAATTTGCAGGCTGAAATCGACCAGCGAATGAACCCCGACGGTGACCGTGGCGGCGACGCCGATGACCGGAAAAATTTCCTCGCGGTTGCGGGTGACGGCGCCATAGAGGCAGACGCCGGCGGCGATCAGGATCGCCAAGGCCAAGAGCGCCGCCGCCGGGATGCCCAGCTCCAGCGCGGTTTCCAGGTAGCTGTTATGGGCCTTGTCCCAATAGCCGGTGAGGGTTTCGTCGCGGATCGTCCAGGAGACATCGAGGAAATTGCCATAACCGACGCCGGTCCAGGGCCGCTCGGCGATCTTGTCGGCGACCAGTTGGTAAATGTGCATCCGGTCGCCGAGCGAGCCGTCCAATTGGGTCATGCGGTTGCTGACAGCCTCGCCCGAGAGCATGAAAAAAGATACGCCAAGGCCGGCGACGACGGTGCTGATGATCAGCGTGCGCTTGGTATTTGCGATGCGCGTGAAGGCGTAGGTGACGCAGAGGACAACCAGGCCGGACAGCGCGGCGATCAGCCCGGCCCGCGAATGGGTAAGCAAGATGGCCGAAACCAGCGCCGTCACCGCGATCAACAGAATGGCTAGGCGCGGCGTCACGCTGTCGAAGATAAACAGCATCGATTTGCGCGCATCGAAGCGGCTCGACAGCACGCCGCGGTATTCCTGGAAGATAAGGCCGACGGCGACCACCAGGCCAAGCCCGGCGAAGGTGGCGTAGTTGTTGCGGTTGACGAAGGTGCTGGTGAGGTCGGTTTCGTAGGCCCATTTGTCGAACCAGAGGATGGTCCGCCAGCCTTGGAATTGGACCAGCAATCCATAGACCGCGTAGGCTAGGCTGACGAGGGCGAAAACGTAGAGCGCGCGGTAGGCCCGGTGCGGCGCCCGGCCGAGGTTCAGGGCCAGCCAAAAGACGGCGCCATAGGCCAGCAATCGCATCAGGGCGGTCGCGGTTTCATATTTGTTGACGGTGATGGCGGCACCGGCATTCGCCGCCGCGTCCCATATCGGATGATCCCATGCGGCCGGGGTCAGACCGCTCATTTGCGCGAATCCCCAGGCGAGGACGGCGAAGAAGGGAAGTGCGATGGGCGCGACGCGCGACAGCGGCAGGGCGACATTATAGGCCTTCAACGTCGAGCCGAGCGTCCAAAACATCAAAAGCGTGCCGGCGGCCAGCGACAACAGGGCCAAGGCCCACGGCCGGTTGGCGCCCAGCGGCAGCGGCGCCAGCGCCACGAGCGCCATCAGGAGCCAGAAAAGGATCGGCTGAAATCTCATCTTCGCTGCACGGGTGGTTACACCGGATAACTTTGATCATATGAGTATTCGCCGCGCCGATACCCACCCCCCGGTTCACGATTTTTTGTGAAAATAGGTAATTTTTATTCGCCAAACGCGTATTGGAAAGCACTGGTGGGCTCCCCATGTTTAATTAAGCCGGAATCGGCGTTGTTGAACCGATTCTCAGGTCAGTTTGAACATTGAGCGGATATCCGCGTTGAAAATTTCGCAAATCGAAAAGGAAGGCGCGGCGGCGCCCGAGACCGGATTGCAAACGGTTGCCGAGCGGCGTCTGGGACCGGACCGGCGCAATCGGGCGGTGGATTACGCCGGCACCGAGCGCCGCGTTACCGAGCGGCGCAGCTATTCGCCGGACGAGGTGCGCACCATCTCCTCGGGCCTCTTGCGCGCGGTCGATTTACTGGTCGTCGTGGCGACCGGTATGTTTGCCTATTACCTGCGCCACCGCAGTTTCGATCTGCCGCAAATCTATATTGTCGCGATCGGCTTTACGGCGCTCCTGACCTTCAATTACATGCAGCTGTTCGGCGCCTACCGCGGCATGACCAATGCCTTCGGTGAGCAGATGAAAAGCGCCGGCAAGGCTTGGCTCTGGATCGTCGGCACCTTGATCCTGGTGGCCTTTTTCACCAAAACCTCGGACAATTTTTCGCGGATCTGGGTGATGATGTGGTTGGCGGCGGGCTCGGCCGGGCTGGTTATCGCGCGCTCCGTCTTCTGGCTGCAAATATCGCGCTGGCGGAAATCAGGGGTGCTGACCAACGATCTGTTCCTGATCGGCACCCGTGAATATTGCGAGGAGCTTCTCGCCAGAATCCGGTCCGAGGACGACAGCCAGAATATCATGGGCGTATTTCTGATCGATGATAATAACGGCGACTACGACAGCATCTACCACGTGCCCGTGCTCGGCGGCATGGATGAGCTTAGCGGGCATTTGTTCTCAACCTCGGTGCAGCAGGTAATCCTGGCGCTGCCGTGGGATCATCCGCTTTTGCCCGAATTGCTGGACCGCTTGAAGACCTTTAATTGCGAAGCCGCCATGAGCCCTGGCGCGGTCGGCTTCAAATTTCCCGATCTCGGCGCCACGCGGCTCCACGATACGACGCTGATCCGGGTGATGGAGCGGCCAATTTCCGGCTGGGGCAAGCTGGCCAAGAACCTGGAAGACAGGATCCTGGGCGTCGTCTTCCTTTTGCTTTCCTTGCCGGTGATGGCCCTGATCGCCATCGCCGTGAAGCTGGAAAGCCCGGGCGCCGCCATCTTCCAGCAACGGCGCCAGGGGTTCCATAATGACGAGTTCGTGATCTACAAGTTCCGCTCGATGCGCATCGATGCGCCCGATGATAAAACCGTCCGCCAGGCGACCAAGGGCGATGCGCGCATCACCCGCGTCGGCCGAATCTTAAGGCGCACCAGCCTCGACGAGTTGCCGCAATTGTTGAACGTGGTGAAGGGCGAGATGTCACTGATCGGCCCGCGCCCGCACGCGGTGCAGCACAATCTGCAATTCGCGGAAATTATCGATCAGTACCTCGGTCGCCATAAGGTGAAGCCGGGCATCACCGGCTGGGCCCAGGTCAATGGCTTAAGGGGCGAAACCGATACGCCCGAAAAGATGCGCCGCCGGGTTCAGGCCGACCTGCACTATATCGACAACTGGTCGTTCCTTTTGGACCTCAAGATCATCCTGATGACGGTCTGGGTCTGCGCCGGCGGGCGCAACGCCTATTGATCAGGCGGGCCTCAGCCATTGTCGAAAATGCGTTCCAGCAGGCTGTCCTTGACGAACAATACATCCCGTTCGATGGCGTAGGTGGACGCCTGCCGGCCGAATTCCTGAAAGCCGATGGGGAACAGCCGCGCCGGGCGCAAAAGCTCCGAGACGCGCGCGAAGGACGGCGGACGGTTCTTGTATTCGCTGGCGAAGGATACCTCGCAGAGGACCAAATCCACCGACGGCAGCAGCGCGCCGGCGCCCTCAAGCACCTCTTCCTCGTGGCCCTGAACGTCGATTTTGAGGACCGTCCGGCGCCCGTTTTCATGTTTTATATCGACGGAATCAAGGGTTTTGACCTCGACCTCCTCGGTGCCTGTTATGTGTTTTTCGCGCGCCTCGCCGATATGGTCCTCGAATTCCTCGAACGAAGCGAAGGTGCTTTCCTGGCCCAGATTGATGGTCATCCGCCCGCTTTCGTCGGAAAGGGCGCAGTTGTGAAGCTGGGTTTCATCGCGCATCCCGAAGCGGGCGCGCAACAGCTCGAAGGTCGATGGCAGCGGTTCGAACGCGGTCAGCCGCGTATTCGGAAAAATCGAGACAAAACCTTCCGACCAGGAACCGTCATTGGCGCCTACATCGATCAGATGGATCGGCTCCCCGGGCGCCAGGAAGCGAAGAAAATTGATCCAATCCTCGGTCGAGGTCGGGCGGCGAAGGGTGCTCAACCAAAGATTGGCGGGAAATTTCTTGTTCTGGCGCCGCAAAATCGACAATTCGTTCAGAAGATAGAGCCGGAATTCGACCGCATGCAGGTAATGCCATAATTTATAAAACATTAGAATCTCTTGATTTCTCTTGATTATTAGGCATTCGGTAACTACATGCGAAGCAGCATTTGTAAAGTAGATAATAATCGCAGGAATTATTGCGAGCGCTATTTTACCGGCCCGCCGTCGGAGTTGTGTCGGCCAGCCGCGGTTGAGGAACAGTTTTGGCACATCTTTCGTTTGCTTTCAAAACGCTTACAAGGCTGGTGACCGCGCAACCGCGCGACTGCCCCTATTGCGGTGCGCGCGAAACCCAGTTGCTGGCGCGCAAGAAACTGCTTCTGGAACTGCGCCGCTGCCCCGATTGCCTGTTGAAGTTCCGCTATCCCAAGGAAGACGCCCGCTCCAACCTGGAATTCTACCAGGAGGAATATTCCGAGGGGATGACCACCGAAATGCCCTCGGACGCGGAGATCGCCCGGCTCATGGAAACCAATTTCGCCGGTTCCGACAGAGACCTGTCGATCAATGTCGGCTTGGTCGATCGGCACGCCCGAAAGGGCCGTCTTTTGGATTACGGCTGCTCCTGGGGCTACGGGCTGCATCAGTTCCGGCAAGCCGGTTTCGACGCCGTCGGGTTCGAGATTTCCAAGCCGCGTGGCGATTTCGGACGCGAAAAGCTGAGTGTAGAAATATTGAATGATTTCAAGCAGTTGGAGGCGTTGACGCCCGGTTCCTTCGATGTCATCCATACCAGTCACGTATTGGAGCATGTGCCGGATTTGAAATACGCGCTCAACACCTTCCGGCGCCTGCTTGCCGATGACGGTGTCCTGTTCATTTTCGTTCCCAACGCCGCCGGCCAGCAAGCCAGGGAGATGGGGCTCAAATGGGGGCACCATATCAGCGAAAAGCATGTGTCGGCATTGGACGCCGAGTTTTTCCGGCGCAGCCTTCCCGAATACGGCTTTTCCCTGAGCTTTAGTAGCTATCCCCATAATGCCGCGCCGCGCCGAGCCGATGCACAAGGCGTGCCGCAATTGGATGGCATCGAGTTGCTGGTGATCGCCAGACGCGAGGCCGAGGTCGTCAGACTGGAGCTTGCGTCGACCGGCACCTGATTCCGATCGCCGAAAATGGGGCGGAAACGATGACCGGTTCATTGCGAGAACGCTTGCTGAAAGGGCTCGCCGCCAACACGGCTGGCCAGGCGGCGAACCTTCTGATCCAGATCTTGAGCGTTCCCTTGTTCCTGTTTTTCTGGGGCGCCGAACTCTACGGTGAATGGCTTATCCTCTTTGCCATGCCGGCCTACCTGGCGCTCAGCGAGTTGGGTTTCGCGACCACCGCCATGCATCGCATGGCGATGCTGGTGTCCCAAGACAAACGCGACGAAGCCTTGGCTGTATTCCAGACGGCCTGGACCATGATCAGCGTGGTGTCGACCGTGCTTCTGGTGCTGGTTGCCGCCGCCGCGTTGGTCATGCCGATCGGAGAGGTATTCCAGCTAAGCCGGCTTGGCCCCACCGCCGTCGCCATGGTCCTTATACTCCTTGGCCTTCAATTCCTGGCCACCTTGCAGACATCGGTCTTCTATGCCGGCTTTTATTGCGAGGGGCGTTACGGCCTTGGCAGCATCTACCAGACGGCTATCCGTCTATTTGAATTCGCGGCCTTGGCGGCGGCGGTCGCGGCTGGCCTCGGCCCCGTGGGCGCCGCCGCCGGGTTCCTCGCCGGGCGCCTGATCGGCACCGTCGGCATGTGGCGGCAGCTGCGCCAGAGCCTGCCGTGGCTCTCAATCGGTTACCGGTATGCCGACTGGGCCATGTTCCGTGAAATGCTGCGCCCGTCCCTGGCCTTCATGGGTTTTCCCCTCGGCAACGCGCTTAATATTCAGGGGGTTGTTTTGGTCCTCGGCGCCAGCCTGGGGCCGGGCGCGGTCGTCGTCTTCGCCACCTTGCGCACATTGACGCGCGTCGTCATACAGCTCACCAACGCCCTCAGCCTTTCCGTGCGCCCGGAAATTTCACGCGCCTATGGCGCCGATGATTTCGATCTCCTCGGCACCATTTACCGCCGGCTGTCGCAAGCCTCGACCTGGATCGGCTTCGTATCGGTGGTTGTTTTGCTGTTTGCCGGGCCGCCCATCCTTATCCTCTGGACCGGCGCGCGCATCCTAGTCGAACAGCCGCTGTTTGCCCTCCTTCTGGGCGTCGTGTTGGTGAACGCCTGGTGGTGGGGCAGCCTCAGCCTGCTCTATGCCTCCAACCGTCATGAAGGGCTGTCGCTGGCCTATATCGCGGCGAACCTGATGGCGATTTCACTGGTCATGCCGCTAACCGGAATTTTGGGAAACGGCGGCGCCGCGCTCGCCCTTTTGATCTCGGAAATCGCCATCGCCGTCTATACCATTTGGCGCGCCAACCGGCTGCTTGGCGCGCCGGCCCTGGCCCATGCCGCCGCCTCGCTGCGCCCGCCGATATACCTGATCGCGCAATCACGCCAGGTGGCGCGGGAATTGGCGGCGGCGGCAAAAGGCCGGCTCGGGCTCGGCCCAAACTCCGACACCGGCCGGAGCGAAAACGGGTAAGCGGAGATGGTTGTCATATCCAACGGCTTCGGCCGGTTTCATATGTCTTGGGCGGCGGAAGAGGCGCACCGGCGCGGCATCCTGGACGCCTATATCACCGGCGCCTATCCGACGAGCGCGGCGAAACGGCTGCTGACGGCGGCCGGCCTATCGGGCAATCGCCGCGTCGCCCGGCTGCTGGCGCGCCAGGGCACTTATCCCGAAGGCTTGATTTCGGCATCCTTCCTGCCCGAGGCGCTGATGCAGGTTGCGGTCGCCTTGCGCCAAAAACACAAGGCGTTCAAAACACCGACCGATCTGATCAACCGCGCGGCCTTGCGCGGCTACGGCGCATCGGCGGCGCGCGTCTTGGGCGGCCTCAAGGGAACGCCCAGGCTGTACCATTACCGCGCCGGTTTCGGCGGCGCCTCGGTCGCCCGGGCCAAGGAGAAGGGCATGATCGCCCTTTGCGATCATTCGATCGCCCATCCGGCGCTGTTGGACCATTTCGTCGGCCATCAGGGCGCCTGGCCGGAAAAGGGCGAGGGCGGGCGCATCGATCTTCTTTGGGCCCATATCCTGGAAGATATCGGGCGCGGCGACCATGTGCTGGTGAATTCCGATTTCGTCAAGGAAACCTTTCTGCATTTCGGCTGGGACGAAACCCGGTTGCATGTGATTTATCTCGGCGTCGACAATGATTTCGTGGCCGGCATGCCAAAATCTCCCGCCACCACTGAAGGCGGTAGCGATGCGCCGCTGCTGGTCTTCGCCGGCAATTTCGGCACCCGCAAGGGCGCCGACATATTGGCGCGCGCGCTGCAACCGATCACCGATTTGCCCTGGCGGCTGGAACTGATCGGCCCGATCGAAAGCGCGACCCGCCGCCGGCACCGCACCTTCCTGGAAGATGCGCGGGTCGGGGCGCTCGGCGTCGTGGCGCGCGAAAGGCTGGCCGCCAGCCTAGTCGCCGCCGACATATTCGTCTTTCCCTCGTTTGCCGAGGGATCGGCCCGGGTATTGTTCGAGGCCATGGCCGCCGGCTGCTATATCATCACCACCAACAATTCGGGCTGCATCGCCGAAGACGGCGTGCACGGCGCCATCGTGCCGCCGGGTGACGCGGCGGCGACCGGGGCGGCGATCCGCGCGGCCCTGCAAAATCCGCAAAAAACAAGCGAAATAGGGGCAAAAAACGCGGAATTGGTAGCCAATCAGTACACCCAGGCGGATTACGGCGACAAACTGGCCGATCTTTACCGCCGGCTCGCGGGCTCATAAGCCCTAAAACCTTTAAATCTCACAATAAATTCCCATATATGCTGAAGATTTCAGCGGTGGGATTTATAGCGTTTTGAATAGCCCATACGACAATATCAGCGCGCCTGGTTATCTGCCCGAATATACGGATTACGATCCGCTGCGCGGACGCCCGGTCCTGCCGTTGATCGATGAAGACCCGGTTCGCAACATCTTCCTGGACGCCGCCACCCTGCTGATACCGGCGGCCTCGTTCCTGGAACTTAACCTGATCGGGCGCATTTTCGCCACCGAGCTGCTGCTCATCGGTATCCTGCCGATCATGCTTTTGCTGCGCGGCCGTTTGTTGATGCGCAGGCTTCCCCTAATTATCCTCGGCATGGGCTTGATCTGGCTATTCTCGCAGATCGTCACCGATTTTGCGGTCGAATCGACATTCAAGGATTATGCCCGCGGCTGGGCGAAAATCAGTTTCACGCTGCTTAATTTCATGGCCATCTATCTCCTGATCGCCGGATCACGCCGCCGCCTAGTTCTTTTCGCCGCCGGTCTCGGAATCGGCATCATCCTTTTGTTCATATTCGATCCGCCGCCATTCGGATTGTCCCAGCCATGGAAATTCGGCCTTGGCTTCGCGCTGGTCTATCTGGTGGGCACCGCTCTGCAACAGCGTACCATCGCGCAGATGCCGTTTCTGGCGCCCGCCTTGTTCCTGTTGATCGGCGCCTTTTTCCTGAGCCAGGGCTTTCGTAGCGGCAGCGGCATGGCCTTTATGACGGCCGCCTATTTATTCTATTCGGGCGCTGGACCTAAATACCGGTTCCCATCGCCGGCCAAGATCCTGTTACTTGCCGCCTTTGCAATAATGGCGGTTTTTGCGGTCCTCGAAAGTTACGAAGCGATGGTCGAAGCCGGCCTGTTCGGCGAGCAGGCGCAAATTATCCTGCGCCAGCAATCGATCAGCCAGCTCGGCGTTCTCCTTGGCGGGCGCAGCGAAATTCTGATTGCTGGCCAGGCGATCATGGAATCGCCGTTTCTCGGCCATGGATCCTGGGCCAAGAGCGAATATTATTCCTACCTGATGGCGCTTTTGAAATACGGCGCCAAGGGCGGCGAAATTCCCTTCCTTGCCAACGATCTGATCCCCACCCATTCGGTCATCTTCGGCGCCTGGGTGGAAGCCGGTCTGCTGGGCGCGGTGTTCTGGGCGATGATCCTGGTGATCGTCATCCGCGTCATGATCCGGCTGTTCGTCAGCGACGATCCGCTTTTGCCCCTGATCGCCTTCATCGGCATGATGATGATTTGGGATATCCTGTTTTCGCCGTTCGGCGCCGACCGCCGTTTCGTGCTCGCCTATTTTATCACCGTCATGGTCCTCTCTCACGGGACGCTCTATCGCTCCTTGGACGTCGATGAATGGGCCGATGAAGCCGCCGGCTGGCCAGACGATGAATATGGCGGTGGGACGCCAGACGATGAATATGGCGGCGGGACGCCAGACGATGAATATGGCGGCGGCAATATTGTCGATTGGCAAGACAGACGGCAATTCCCAATCGATAATCGCAGATATTGAACCGCTCTAGCCGCCGGCAACACGGATAACAGCATGATCATTTCCATCGTCACATTATCGTTCAACCAGGCCGAGTTCCTCGAGCGCGCCATCCGCTCGGTGGTCGAGCAGGATTACGGCGACATCGAATATATCGTCGTCGATCCCGGATCGACCGATGGCAGCCGCGATATTATCGAACGCTACCGGGACCGAATCGCAACCTTGATCCTGGACCCCGATGACGGGCCCGCCGACGGCCTCAACAAGGGTTTCGCCGCCGCCAGCGGTGATATCTTCGCCTATATCAACGCCGATGATGCGTTGCTGCCGGGCGCCCTGCGCGCGGTTGCCAATTATTTCCGCGCCCAGCCCGATACCGACGTGGTGACCGGTCATGGTTATATCGTCGACGGCGAGGGCAAGGTCCTGAGGCGTTTCCTGTCGGCCCCGTTCAGCTTGTGGCGGTTCGCCTATGGCCATTCGGTGGTCATCCAGCAATCCACCTTTTTCCGCAAATGGGCGTTCGAAAAGGCGGGCGGCTTCAATACCCGGAACCGGACAAGCTGGGACGCCGAATTGCTTTTGGAAATGGCCCTGGCGGGCGGTAAGGTGCGCCTCGCCGACGGCTATTGGTCATTTTTCACCCTGCATCCCGATTCCATTTCAGGCAGCCAGCGCCTGGCCGAGGAAAGCAAGGTCAATCACCGCCGCTATTTCGAGCGGGTTTTGGGGCGTTCGCCGCGCGCCGGCGACGCGATTTTGGGGCGCGCCGCCTGGGCCGGCCGCTGGCTGGCCGATCCGGCGCGCGCCATTTCCATGTTCAACGACCGCATCGCCGGCCCGCCGCCGCTGCCCCATACCGAATGGCTGTAAATTGATGCGCCAACGCCGCCCCCGCACCGAAACCGGCCAAGACTGTCCGGTAATCGCCGAGACGCCCGAAACGGCGCCGCATTTTTTCGGCTTTCACGATGTCAGTCCCTGGAACCCCGCCGATGACCGCCTGGCGGTGCTGCGTGTCGAAGGTGACGTTCAGGGCCTGCCGGGCGGATCCGATCTGGCCGAGCTCTGCCTCTGGCGGCCCGGTGACGGCGCCATTGAGCCGATCGGCGCCACCAGCGCCTGGAACTGGCAACAGGGGGCGCGCGCGCAATGGCTGCCCGCCGGCAATCGGCTTCTATACAATACCTTGACCGATGGCCGTGTCGGCGCCGTCCTCCACGACGCCGATAGCGGCAGCGACCGCCGGCTGCCCGGCCCGGTCGGCGCGCTGAGCCCCGATGGCACTTTTTCGATCGCCCCCGATTATGGCCGTTTGGCCCGCTACTGGCCGGCCTACGGCTATGGCGGCTCGGCGGCGCCCGCTTCCATTGATGAAAAAGCCCCCGCCGATGATGGCTTGTGGCGCATAAACCTCGGCAGCGGCGAAATGAAGCTGTTGATATCGATCCGCGATGCCGTCGCCGTCGGCAGCGCTTCGCCGCCGGACGCCGGTCATTTCCTGTCGCACGCCGCCTTCAGCCCCTCGGGCCGGCGGCTGGCCTTCCTGCACCGCTACTTCACCATCGATGGCGGCTTCTATACGCGCATGCTCGTCGCAGCCGCCGATGGCGCTGATCCCCGCATCGTTGCCGAGGAAAAGGTCAGCCATTTCGACTGGTTCGATGACGACCAGATCGCCGTTTGGACGCGCCCCGGCGGCGGCCGGCTGGCGGCGGCGCGGCGCAGCGGCCTGTTGGCCAACCCGCTCTTAAGGCCGATGGTCAGGGCGGCGCGCAAGCTGAAGCCCGGCCTGAAACAGGCGATGCTCGGTGAATTCTATTTTCTAATCCCGGTCGATGATCCGAAAAGCCGCCGCCCGATCGGCCAGGGCCAGCTGGAACAGGATGGCCATCCGATGTTTTCCGGCGACAGGCGCTGGATGCTGACCGATACCTATGCCGATGGCGAGGATATGCAGACGCTGATCCTCTATGATATGGAGGCAGGCGCGCGCATCGATATCGGCCGCTTCCGCCACGACCCGGGCAGCGATGACAGCGATCTGAAATGCGATCTGCATCCGCGCTGGAACCGGGCTGGCACGCAGGTTTGCATCGATGCCGCCAGGCACGGCACCCGCCAATGCCTGATCCTGAATGTTGCGCCGGTGACCGGCGCGGCCGCCTTGGACGCGGCGCCAAGGGTGGCGGCATGAACGCGGCGCCGGCAAATCAAAAGGCGGGCCATGAGGCGGGCGGGCGACCGTTGCGCCTGGCCATGGTCGCGCAATTCCCGGTGCATTACCATTTGACCCTGTATCGCCATCTGGCCCACGACCCGGCCATCGATCTGGACGTTCTGTTCATGCAAAAAGCCTGGGCCGATGACGGCTTCGAACCCGATGTTAATGCGGTGATCGATTGGGGCGTCGAAATGTTCGCTGGCTATCCTTCGAAAATATTCCGCAATTTCAGCCCTTGGCGGAATCGTCCCGGGTTCTGGAAATTCGTCAATCTCGGCCTCATATGGCGGGTTCTGACCGGGCCGTACGATGCGGTCTACATCCACGGCCACAACCATTTTTCCCACGTCATGTGCATGGCGGCGGCGCGCCTTGGCGGCAAGAAACTGATCCTGCGCAACATCGCCTATAATCTGGGTGAACGCTCAAAGCTGAAACGGATGGCGCGGCGGGCTCTCTATGGCGCGCTCTATGCGCTGCCCAGCGTCTGCCTCTATATCGGGCGCAACAACAAGGATTATTACCGGGATTTCGGCGTCGGCGAGGCGCGCCTGGTGCACGCGCCGCATGTGGTCGACAACGCGTTTTTCACATCCGAAGTAACCCGATTGGCCGGCCGCGAGGCCGAGATCAAGGCGTCCTTCGGCATCGAACCGGGTCAGAAGGTGGTCCTCTTTTGCGCCAAGTTCATGGAAAAGAAACAGCCCTTGCGCGCCGTCGAGGCCTTTGCCAGGGCTGGCCTCGACGACGATTGGGTGTTGTTGATGGTCGGCGAGGGCGCGCTCCTGCCGGTAATCAAGAAAAGGGTCGCCGCCGAACAATATGAGCGCATCATGTTTACCGGGTTCCTCGATCAAAGCCGCGTTTCCGAAGCCTACGCCATATCGGAAATGCTGATCCTGCCCTCGTCGCACCAGGAAACCTGGGGCCTGGTGGTCAACGAGGCGCTCAATTTCGGCTGCGCCATCGTCGCCAGCGACCGGGTCGGCTGCGTGCCCGAACTGGTGGAGGGCAGGACCGGCGTCGTCTTCCCGCACAGTGATACCGAAGCCCTGGCCGCCGCCATCAAACGGCTGGCGCGCGACCCGGAATTCCTCATTGCTTGCCGGGCGGAAGCGCGGGACGTGATATCGGGCTGGAATGTAGACGCCTATGGCCGGGCCCTGCACCGGGCGCTCGGGATTCAGCCGTCATGACGCAGGGAACGAATGTGGCCACTAATTTCCTCAGCCGGGTGCGCCACCGTTATCACCCGTTCCACCGGTTGAAGAAAAACCGCTTCATCTCGGCGCAACTAATGCCGCGCCTGGACCGGCCCCTTTGGCGGCGCCTCTATGGCATCGGCTGGCCGGTGCGCCTGCGCCTGATGCGGCATTTGTCCTATATTATCGACAACCGCACCGTCGAGCCGGGCGTCGCGGCTTTGTTCGAAGCGGTGTGCGATGGGTTGAAACCGGATGTGTTCTGGGACGTCGGCGCCAATATCGGGCTCTATAGCTGGCTGGTGCTCACAAGGCGGGCCGAAGCGCGGGCGGTACTGTTCGAGCCCGATCCTGAAAATCTCGCCATGATCAGCGCTACCAAGGAACGCTCAAACATCAAGCGCGCCGAGATTATCGCCGTAGCCGCCGCCGATAAAGAGGGCGTGCTGGAATTCATCCTCGATCAGGTATCGGGCTTCACCGGCGGTCTGGACCTCGCCCAGGAGACCTATGTGGGCACCCATTACGGGCTGCAGCAGCGGCGCATCCAAGTGCCGGCCCTCACCCTGGATGCCTGCCTCGTCAATCACCCGGCGCCCGGCTTCGTAAAAATTGATGTGGAGGGGGCGGAGCATCTGGTCTTCGCCGGCGCCAAACGCCTGCTCGAAGATGTGCGCCCGGTCCTCATATTCGAATGCGCGCCGGAGAATTTTCCGGCCCTGACCGGGCGCCTCAACCAGTTGGATTACCAGTTGTTTTCGGCCGAGGAGCCGGAGACCGATGTGGCCGGCGCGCCCAATATCCTGGCCCTGCCGGCCGGCGGCGCGCTCGAGGCCGGCCAATTGATGGTGGCCTGGCATGGCCGCATGAAGGACTGGAAGGGATGAGCCTTTGAATATCCTCCACGTCATCGCATCGCTGGCCCAGGAAACCGGCGGCCCCGCCAAGGCGGTCCTGGAAATGGCCGAAGCGGTCGCCAAACGCGGCCACCGGGTCACGGTTTTCAGCACCGATTTCGGCGGCGTGCCCGATGGGCTGGACCGGCTCGAGGCAGCCGGCGTCGATGTGCGCATCTTTCCGGTGCAGGCGCCGCGCCTCTGGAAGCGTTCGCCGCAAATGGCGGCGGCGCTTGGGCATGTCATACCGGAGATGGACGCGGTGCATATCCATTCGCTTTATCTCTACCACGACTGGGTGGCCGGCAGCCTCTGCCGCCGCCACGGTGTGCCCTATATCGTGCGCCCCCACGGCAGCCTTGATCCGTTCCTTTACCGGCGCCATCGCTTAAGGAAATCGGTGATGGATATGTGGTTCCAAAGCGGCATGCTGCGCGACGCCGCGGCGGTTCATTTCACCACCGAGGAAGAGTGCCGCCTGGCTGGGCCCTATATTTTCGGCGCCCCCGGCCGGGTCGTCGCCAACGGCGTGAATTTTGCCGATTACGCCGAGGCGCCGCCCAAGGGGAGCTTCCGCGCCGACTATCCAATATTGGCCGATGGACGCATTGTCCTGTTCCTCGGCAGGCTGAATTTCAAGAAGGGGCTGGATGTTCTGATCCCCGCCTTCGCCCAGGCGGCGCGCGAGGCGGACGATCTGCGCCTGGTGCTGGCCGGCCCCGACGACGGCATGGAAGGCCGCGCCCGCGCCTGGGTTCGGGAGCACGGCATCGCCGACAAGACGGTTTTCACCGGCATGCTCACCGGGACCGAAATCTTGGAAGCCTACGCCGACGCCGATATCTTCGCGCTGCCGTCCTATTCGGAAAATTTCGGCATTGCCGTGGTCGAGGCGATGGCCTCGGGGGTTCCGGTGCTGGTATCGGACAAGGTCAATATCTGGCGGGAAGTGGTCAAGGCGGGCGCCGGATTCGCGGCGCCGCCCGAGACGGAAGCCTTCGCCGGGCTGATCCGCATCGCCGCCGGGGCCAAATCCGACCTGGCCGCGATGGGCGAAGCGGCGCGCCAATTGGCCCGCCGGCGCTTCGATTGGTCGGAAATCGGCGGCAGCCTAGAGGAACTTTATCGCACCGTCGCCCGCCAACCGGCCAAGGCCGCTTGATCCAAAAAGTTTCTGTCGCCGGACCAAATAGTGTTCTAAGTAAAACCCCATGTGCGGTTTGACGGCCATATTCAGCTACGGCGGCGCGGCGCGTCCGGTGGACGCAAGCGAGCTGACGCGCATCAACGCACATATGATGGCGCGCGGCCCCGACGGCGACGGCCTGTGGATGGCCGGGGACGGCTTGGCCGGGCTCGCCCACCGGCGCCTGGCGATCATCGATCCCGGGCCGGGCGGCGCCCAGCCCATGTGCCTGGATGGCGATGACGGATCGCCGCGCCTGGTGATCACCTATAACGGCGAGATTTATAATTTCCGCCAGTTGCGCGATGAGTTGATCGCCGCCGGGCGGGACATCCGCACCCATTCGGATACCGAGGTATTGCTGCACCTTTATGACCGCGACGGCCCTGAGATGGTGCGGCGCCTGCGCGGCATGTTCGCCTTCGCCATCTACGATGCCTCCAATCGTACGATTTTCCTGGCCCGCGATCCGTTCGGCATCAAACCCCTTTATTACGCCGATGACGGCGAAACCATCCGCGTCGCGTCCCAGGTGAAGGCATTGCGTGCCGGCGGCGCCATCGCCGATACCCCCGATGCCGCCGGCCATGCCGGATTTTTCCTGCTCGGCTACGTGCCCGAGCCGCACACCATGTTGAAAGCGGTCAAATCATTGCCCGCCGGCGCGACGATGCGCATCGAGGCCGGCTCGGCCCCCAAGATCGAGCAATATTTCCGCATCGGCGACCAATTGCAGCGGCCTGAGGCCCGATTGGCGCCCGGGGAAATGGCCGCGCGCCTGCGCGATGCGCTCGGCGACAGCGTCCGCCATCATCTGGTTTCCGATGTGCCGGTCGGCGTGTTCCTGTCGGCGGGGCTGGATTCGGCGACCATCACCGCGCTGGCCGCCGAAGTTTCCGGCGCCTCCCTCGATACCATGACCCTCAGGTTCGACGAAATGACCGGCACCCCGGGTGACGAGGCGCCGCTGGCCGAACAAATCGCCGGCCAATACGGCACCCGCCATCAAACGCGCCGCGTTTCGGGCGCCGAGTTCCACGATCACATCGACAAGGTGCTGGCGGCGATGGATCAGCCGTCGGTGGACGGCGTCAACACCTACTTCGTCGCCAAGGAGGCATCGGCGCTCGGCCTCAAGGTGGCGTTGTCCGGCGTCGGCGGCGACGAATTGTTCGGCGGCTACGAATCGTTCCGCCAGATACCGGCCTATGTCGGGGCGCTCGGCTGGATGCCGGGCCTGCCCGCGCTTGGCGCCGCTTTTAGGGTTTTGAGCGCGCCGATCATGTCGCGCCTGACCTCGCCCAAATATGCCAGCCTGTTCGAATATTCGGGCGGCTATGGAGCCGCCTATCTTTTGCGGCGCGGGCTGTACCTGCCGTGGGAATTGCCCCAGGTGATGGATGCCGAGATGGCGCGCGACGGCGTCGCCGAGCTTAACCTTCTCGAGCGGTTGGAAAACAGTGCCGCCGGCATCGGTGGCCCGAGGGACAAGGTATCGGCGCTGGAGCTGGGCTGGTATATGCGCAACCAGCTTTTGCGCGATGCCGACTGGGCCGGCATGGCCCACTCGCTGGAAATCCGCACCCCGTTGGTCGATGCCACATTGTTCGGGCGGCTCGGCGGCATCGGGGCGAGCAAGGGCCAGATGGCCGATACCCCGGCCAGGCCCTTGCCGGGTGAAGTCCGCAATCGGCGGAAGACGGGATTTTACGTTCCCATCCGCGAATGGCTGAGCGGCGAGGGCGGGGCCGCGCATGCGGGCGAGCGCGGCCTCAGGGGCTGGGCCCGGTTCCTCTACGCGCACGCGCCGGCGGCCTGATCGCTAAATTCGCGTAGTGAATTTAGTCTGAATCAGGCCCCCCACTTTAAGAATCCGGCCTGAATAATACCAACCCGCACGGATAAACACCCATTGTGACGGCGCCTGCCGGCTCCCGGATGTCGTCGCGCAACGCTGATCACGGCCGTTTCGGAAAGGAGGCGCGCCGCGATCGCGCCGGTGAATTTTGGATCGCCCGAGACGGTAAACGATTGCACGGCCCAAGGACTGTATTGACCGCAAGCGCGGCCATCATGCTTTAATCGAAGCCGCCGGACAAAGCGGGATATCAGTCCACGATCAGGATTTGCCGAACATATACTTACCCACAATAAAATTGTGCTTATTGAATTGACTCAACCGTAGGATTTGATCGAAGATACGGGTAATAGGGGTGCATTCGCGCGGGATGGTTGTCGGTTGGCATTCCTGAAGGCCGCGGAAAGGAGTGGTGCAAGAAAAATAACAAGCGGCGAATTTTGTGGGGGTGATAATTTTGGTGTCTGATCAGCGCATCAATGTCCAGGTGGATCGAGAACGGCCGGCGGGTTTGGTCGCGGGTGCGGCGCGCTCCGTCGGCTATTTGGGGAATGCGGCTACCGGTTACCCATTAGTCGGTTTAAAAAAACGGTCGCCGTATTCCACCGTATTTTCCAATGCATTACTTTAGAAAATTCTTAACCGACATTCCCCAGATAGCCTCCTGGTTCGCGGAAATCATACCACCGTGCCACCGTCGAGGGAACGAGATTATTTTCGC